>JBKHIE010000057.1:0-9191 GCA_046538775.1 Candidatus Izemoplasmataceae bacterium | reverse complement strand
TTAAGCTATGTGTGGGTCGACGGACGCCTTTTGAACCTGGAAATGGTCGAACAGGGCTACACCAACGCCAAGGGCGTCTCCGCCTACAAATACGCCGATGCCTTCTATGAGGCAGAGGAAAACGCCAAGGAACTCGAACTCCGCATCCATGGCGAAGACGACCCGATGATCCCTGATGACGACGCGGTCGATGTCACCATCCGGGAACTCGTCGAAAACCCCGAAGAATACATGTACAGGAAAGTGAACGTCGAAGGACTCGTGACCAAGCGTCTTGGAAATACAGATACCGGAAACGGGGTCTTCATCGAATCGCTCGATTCCGACCACGGCATCTACTTCAACCTCGGGTATGACTATTCCAATATTCTGGGTGAAGGCTACAAGGTCACCATCGAGGACGCCCGCTTCGCAGCGGACACCAAGGATTTCGAAGGCATGCACATCACCGATTATCCCGAGGTGGAACTCTCAAGCCCCGACGACTGGGATGAGTACAGTGTAGAACCTGACACCACGGCGTTCGATGCCCTTGATGAGGAAAGCACCGGCAGGCTTTACCATTATGAAGACCTGGTTGTTTCAGACGTCTCTCCTGAAGAAAACACCTTCACCGTCGAGGATGCGGATGGCAACACCATGCCCGTCTACCAACACGACCATGTCCCTGAATCGGACAGGCTCGACCTTGAGAGCCTGAAGGCAGGCTCCACCATCGACCTGGAAGCCCCCCTCAGTGTTCATGGGGAAACCCTGACCTTCTTCATCGCCTCAAAAGACGACCTTACCATCAAGGATTAAATAGCCGTTTCAACTTTCCCGGCTCCTCAGCACAAAAATCGCGGACAAGCTTCTTTTCCAAGTCAAAACCCCGCCCATCCAAAACCCGATCCACCGAAGGAAAACTTCGGTGGATTTTTAGTGTCATAGCCCTTTCCATGCTATACTGAATTCAAACCCAGAGGAGGATGAGCCTATGAAGTTCGCGCATTATTTCACTCCGAAGACCTACGTATATTCAGGGAAGCACACCGAGATGAAAACGACCATCAAGGACACCCATTACAGTGAAACGGTCCATGACGTCCATGAAGGGTATCATCCCGATGACACCCTCAAACACTACATCCAGGTCGTCGGACTCACCGACATCACCGCCATCAAGGCGCTCCTTGAAAAATTCAACGTCCACCCCCTTCAGATCGAGGATGTCTTCAATCCCAAACAACGCGACAAGGTCGAGGTGGGAGAGACCTACATCTTCGCGGCCATGCATGTCGATTTCATCAAGGACGGCGCAATGAAAGAAGGGTATTTCACCGCCTTCCTCTTCGACCATGTCCTCATGACCTTCCATGAGACCCCGCCGGAATTCCTCTCCCCGATCCCAGAGCTTCTAAAATCGCATGACGAGAGCAGGAAACGTTCGTCGGCCTTCCTTTTCTATCAGCTTCTGGACATGGTCACCGACCATCACCTCATCCACCATGAAAAGCTCAATGAGGCGGCGCGACGTTTTGAAGAGACGATTCTTGAAAACCGGCGTGTCGACCAGGACGCCTTCTACACCATCCGCAAGCAACTCCTCTCCCTCAAAAACAATGTCGCCCCGATCAAAGACGACTTGCAGAAGCCGGCTTTCAGGAAAAGCCCGGTGATCAACGAAGCGTCCCACCCGTTTTACGATGACCTTTTGGACCATCTGACCCGTCTTGACTCGAACCTTCATGAATCGAGGGAGCTCATGCGTCATCTTCTGGACCTTCACATGAACAACCAGTCCCGCCGCATGAACCAGATCATGACGACCTTGACCCTCTTCTCAGCCATCTTCATCCCGCTTTCGTTCTTGACCGGTTTCTTCGGGATGAACTTCGTGCATTTTGAGATCCTTGAATACGAGCACGCCGTGACGGTGTTCATCGGCGTCTGTCTTGCTGTCGCCCTGTCCCTGGTGCTCCTGTTCAAACGGATGCGCTGGTTCTGAGGTCGCCTTGTTGAAAACCTAGCCATTATGCCGTATAATGAAAGCGAAATCAATCAATAAGGGGGGCTACTATGCCTATCGACGAAACCATCCCGACTTATATGGACAGCGAACCCGCACTTAAAGAAGCCCTGTCAAAACTACCCGACGACAAACAGGACGCCGTATTCACGGTGTTCGCGTTCTACAAGACCGCAAAGGCCTACGCCAGGGACGAAAAAGACCTCGAGAAACTGCAGGCCATGAAGAAGAACACCAAGGACACCTTCGAAGGTGCCGTTCCAAAGGAACCGCTTTACGAAGCGCTCTATGAGAGCGTGATGCGCTTTCCAAGCGACATCACTCCTTTCATGGAACTTCTGGACGGGCTCAAGGATGACTACTACCAGAAGAACACCGAGACCGATGCCGACTTCGAGGCGTACGCCCTCAAGACACTTGGAAATCTGAACCGGATGTTGCTGCCGATACTGGCCCAGAAGACATACAAGGAAAACCCGAAACCGCTTAGGAAGGTCTCCGACGCCCTCGCGCAAGCCCTGACCATCACCACCGTCCTTAGGAATGTCCGCGACGATCTTAGGGACCGCCGCATCTTCCTTCCGGACAAGGCCATCGAACAGGCCAACGTCAAGATCGAACATCTGAGGACCGGCATCGTCACCCCTGAATACAGAAGCCTCGTCGAACAATACATCGACAGGGCCTTTGAAGGCTATGAGACCTTCTTCGATGCCCTGGACATGCTTGAGAAGGATGCCATCGTCCCGGTCTATACCGCGCTTAGGTATTATGAGAACCTTCTTAAGGAAATCCGCAAGAACGACTACAACAACATCACGAAACGCCATTCGCTAGGCCCCATCAAAAAGTGGACGCTGCGAAGGAAAATCAAGAGTGAACTCAAGAAGCGCGGCCTTCCTACCGCTTGAACCATCCCTTCTTTGACCCCGAGAAAGGAGCCACCGCATGATCCCTTTCATGATCGGATTCATGGTGAGCCTCGCCCTGATACTCTACGCTTACCATCTACGTATCCTTTCAACCTCCGGCAGTGTCGCCCTGCTTTTCATGGGGACACTCATCTTCGGTTTCACAGGCTTCTTTTCTTATCTGGGGCTTGTGAGCCTGTTCGCACCGCCTGCGATACTCTTCTACCTTAACGAAAGCGATGGTCCGATGATCAAAGCCCGGTCCATCATCTCCTTTTCGATCTTCCCGGTATTCTTCGCAACCCTCTATTTCCTCCTGCCGGCTCCGACCTGGCTTTTTTACACGGCCTTAAGCTACAGCATCGTCGCGTTGGACTTATGGAGAAGAAGCGTATCGGGCCGATTCAGTCCCCATGCCTACACCCTTTACCGGTTCAAGCGCACCGATTCGGACACCCCGGGTTCGGTTTCCTCCTACGGGGCGCTGGGCGCCGCTTCGTCCACGCTTTTCTTCCTAGTTTATGGGTATTTCTTTCTTCCTGGTAGCGAACCGTTCATGTTGCTTCTTGCGGGAAACGGCATGATGTATTTCCTCATCTTGAACCTGGGACTGCTTAAGCGCCATCTCGCGACCCATGAGCACTTCCCCTTCAATCTGGAAACGGCGATCCATTTCGATGAACCGATGCTACGCTTCTTATCGTCCGCCTTAAGCATCCTCTTCATCGCGATCCTTCTTTCATTCATCGCATAAAAAAAGACCAACACTCTGTGTTGGCCACCGGCGAAAGCCGGTTTTTTTATGCGATGATCTTCATGGCTTTCAAGAATCTTTCAAGCGGTTCCCCGCTCAGTGTAACATCACCGATCTCCCCGTGCGACGAATCGTTCTCGATGCCGTGATAATCGCTTCCGGCCGTATGGAGAAGGCCGCGCTTTTTGACAAAGTCGAGGTAATACTCGGTATCCTTTTCGCTGTTTCTAGGGTAGACGGCCTCGATGCCGTCAAAGTCGAGGGCAAGCACTTCATCGTGAATCTTCGGATTAAGAAGCACCGGGTGGGCAAGCACGACGATGGCGCCGTGGCGTTTGAGCAGGTCGATCCCTTCCTCGGTCGGAAGTTCGCTTGAAGGGACGTAGGCTTCGGTGTGGTTGCCGATGAACTTCTCAAAGACATCGTCATGGGTGTAATTTGGATAGTTCTCGATGATCGCCTTGCCGATGTGGGGTCTTGCGATGACACCGCCGGAAAGACGGACGAGCTGGTCGTAGGTGATCTCGATGTCGTAATAGTGTTTCAGATTCCTGATGAATGTCTTCGCGCGGTCTTCGCGCGCCGTACGGATCATGTCGTAGTATGCCTCCATCGACTTGGAGGCGTAGCTATCATCGGTGAAATACCCGAGCACATGGACCGTCTTCTCGTTGTAAAGCGTGGACAGCTCGATCCCAGGGATGTAGCCGACACCGTACGCTTCCGAGAGTGCCTGGTGTGTTTTTACACTCCTGCATACGTCGTGGTCGGTGATGGCGATATAGTCAAGCCCTTTGGAAGCGGCGTCTTCAAACAGGGTCTTCGGACCTTTTCGGCCGTCGGAATCGGTGGTGTGCATATGTAAGTCTGCGCGCATAAGCGTCATTCCTTTCGAGTCTATTGTAAGGTGCCGAAAGCCCCCTGTAAAGGCAGACGCTTAATCAAGCGTGTGGAAGGCGTAGGGAAGCTTCAACCGTTCAAGCGTGGCCGCTTCGCGCTCATGACAGGTGAAAAGGAGTACCTGCCGGTCTTCTTGGATGGTGTCCATGAGCTTGAGCGCTTCTTTCAGACGCTCGATGTCGAACTGGACGAAAGGGTCGTCCATGAAGAGCGGGTAGTCGTCTTTCTTGAGCGTCTTGAGGATCCCGAGACGCATCGCGATGTAGATCTGGTCAAGGGTGCCGGCCGAGAAGAACGAGGCGTCCTCAAGCCTCCCGGTCTGAGAGGCGAGCACATTGAAGGACAGGTCTTTTTTCATCTTGATGGAACCGTAGGTGTTCCCGGTCAGTTTCTTCAGGTACTGTTCGGTGTTTTCGTTCATGACCGGGGCGAACTGGTCCTCGATGGTCTTCTGGACCTTTTTCAGCCGGTCTTCGGCGTTTTTTAGGATCCGCTTCTCTCTTTCAAACCGCATCAGGGCCTCTCCTTTTTTACTGAGGTCGTATTCGATGGTCGAAAGGGGCCGGTGGTGTCTTTCCTTTGAAGCGATGCTTTCTTCCTTGCGGGTACGCTCAAGCGCATTGTCCTGAAGCGACTTCTTGACGGACCGGATGGCTTCCATGATGGAAGGCTCGCGGCTCTTCTCACCAGGCTTCATCTGGAAGTCGATCGACGCCCTCAAGGTTTCATAGTCCTCCCCGTCCAGGTCGCTTTTAATGGATTCGAACGCATGCTTGATGCGCATGAGCGCATTGAACGCCTGTCTGAGCGAGGCGATGGCCTTGGGCAGGTTGAAACGCGAAAGGAGCGGTTTGAAATCCTCCTTGAGCGTTTCCAGTTCCGCTTCCAATGTCGCCTTTTGGGCCTGGGCCCCTTTTTTATGTTTGGCCTCATAATAGAACGCATCGAACCGGTCGGGATCACTAAGGCCGTATTCGTGCGTGAGTTTCTCGATCTGTTCGGCAGCGATCGCGGCGTTCTTCATCGCATGGTCATGATCGGTCTTCAACGTCTTTACCTTGCGTTCAAGATCGGCGATGGCCGTGTCCATCTTCTTGAGCTTTACATGCATGACGATGCCGATGATCAAGAAGAGCGGGAAGAGTACAATCAAGGCGATGAGGCTTCGTTTCTTGAACGCCTCACGTTTTGTCTTGAGCGCTTCCAGGCTTTCGCTTTCTGCCTGCAGCGCCTTTTCATGGTCCTTGATGGATTGTTCGGCGGTGTTCAGATTCTTCTCAAAGGTCTTGAACCTCTTGTAGTCGGCTTCAATCGTTTCAAACGAAGTCTTTTCAAGCGTGGACCCGGCTTCCGGCGCCCGCTCCATGGCGCTATCGAGTCTTGAGACCTTGTCGAGCACGCTCTCGCGTGCCGCCTCAAGGCGCTTGAATTGATCCGTGTAATCATCGAAGGCCCGGCTTAAGAACTGCATGGTGATTCTTGGTGGCTCGTCGGTGGATTCTTCGAGGGCTTTTTTGATGTCGGTGAGCTTGTCTTCAATCGCGCGGTAGCGTTCTAGACGTTTGGAATTCTCAATCCTTTTGAGTTCCTCTTCATAATGCCTGAGTTCATTCTTTAGCGTTTCATCCTCCTGATGGATGGCATCCAGGCGGTTCTTCTCCTCAAGGGTCGCCTCGTGGGCCTCCTTGGCCGCTTGGTATTCCTCTTCCAAAGACTGGATCGCTTCTTTGGTCTTGAAGTAGGGTTTCGTCCGGGCAGTATCCGATCCGATGGCCTTGGTTTTTTCATCGATCAGGCCGAGGGCCTTGCTGATGGAGAATGCCTCGCTTTTCGTCTGGGTGATGTTTTGAAGGCGCCGAAGCAGTTCGCTTCGGGCGCTCTCATCGGTCTTGACATTCATCTGGCCGATGGAAAGCGTGTTCCTGAAAAGGTTCCTGGGCATGTCTAAAAAGCGGGCCAGGTCGATTTCCTTCCTTACCGGGTGTTCCGGATGGTCCGCCGTTATATCCCTGCCGCTTTCCATCTCGAAGAGACGGACTTCGGTGTTCTTCTTATCGAAATTCCGTTCAAGCCGGTAAGCTTTCTTTTCGTGTTCAAACTCAAGGGTTCCGAAGTAGGCCCCTTCCCTGGGTCTGTACTTCTCGTGTTCAGCGGTGAACGTGCGGCGTTTCTTCGTCCCGTCGATGAACCCGTAGAACATCCCTTCGATGAACGCGTGGATGGTGGATTTACCGGATTCATTCAGTCCGTAGACAAGGTTGAGGCCGTCGCTCAGTTCCAAGGTCTTGTCCTTGAACTTCCCAAACCCCTTCATTGTGAGCCTGAGTAGCTTCATACGTCCTCCCTCCTTGTCTCAAGAAGGGCGCGGATGGCCTGCATCAAGGCCTCATGATCCTCTTCATCCGGTTTCTTTTCCTGTTCATAGCCCTCGATCAACAAGGCGATCGCATCGTCTTCATGGGCCTCTTTCAAGGCCTCAAGCGAGACCGAGGGAACACTTTCATCCTTGATCTCGACGTAGTAGACCCCGTCCTCAAGGACACGTTTGAGCCATTCGGTGTCAAGGGCCAGTTCCGGATGGTGTTCGCCCTTGATCCTGAGGCGGTTGAACGCCCGCGTCGCTTCGTTGCCTTCAAGAAGCGTCCGGGCTTTCATCAGGATCGTATCTTTCGTATCCTCTTCGTCGATGGTCAGGTCGTGAATCAGGAAAGCGCGCGATTGGAATGTATGGAAGGCCGCCTGCAAACGGCCATCCTCGACCGATCCTTCGATGAACCCCCGCGGGTCGGTTTCTGAGAAATCAAGGGGTTCGAGGTTCCCCGAATAGGCGATATGGGGCCTAAGGAAGCGGTGCTTATGGATATGGCCGAGGGCGATGTAGTCAAAAGAGGTCGCTTCAAGCGTCTTGACATCGCAGAGGTAATGGTCGTCCTTCGCATTGGTCACATCCCCGTGCAAAAGCAGGATGTTCTCCTTCGAGGCATCCAGCCCCTGGTTCAGCGCATCGAGTCCGGAGGTGGTGAAATCGCGGGTGTTGAGCCCATAGACATCGACACTCCCAAGCGTGTGCTTCCGGGTGTCCTTATCAAAAAGACGGACCCCGCTTTCCCTGATCAGACTCTGGTAGGCATCGTTATGAAGGAAGGTGTCGTGATTGCCGATCAGAAGAAAGACTTCTGCGGGCGTTTCCTTCAGTCGCTTGAAAAGCGCCTGCATCTCGAAAAAACGCATGTTCGCGTCATCGAACATGTCGCCGGCGATGAAAAGCATCTCGATCTCATGCTTCTTCACATAGTCAAGCAAACGGAAAAACGCGTCCCTGAGTTCCTGGACGCGGGTTTCATGTTGCCTTGCGTCCTTGAAGGACGCATGCGTGAGAGTCGCATTGAGATGGAGATCCGCCGTATGGATGAACTTCATGAACCATTCCCCCTTACTTAGAGCATGGTGTCTTCAATCAGCTTGTATACGGTCTGGTCCTTGAGTGCGGTGAACTCCGGAAAGAGCGTCTTGAGATGAATGAGGTAGTCTTCGGGGTACTTCTTTTCAAGACGGTCCTCTTTCATCGAGTCGCCTGAAGGGTTCAAGCGTTCTATGAACGCCTGGAATGAAGTGGCGAGCGACCCTTCGTAAAGCCCTGCCTCCTTAAAACACCGGACGAGTCGTTCATGGGCGCCGTCACTCAAGATTTCCACTTGGGACCGGAGGTAATGCGGAGCGGCGAAATAAAGGAAACGGCCAAAATGGAGCTCCGGGTGAAAGCCCTGCACCGTATCGTTCAACATGTGAAGCGGGAAATAGGGCTTTTTCACATAAAGGAAGCCCAAGAGGATGTTCGCGTGAGCGAGGGCGCTAAAGGCATCCACCTTCTTTGAATGAAGGGCGTCCTGCGCGTGTGAGAGGAATGTTTTCATCGCGAGGACCGCCTGTTCACGGTGAAGCACGCTCACATCGAGGCGGATCAGCTCGAACGCACGCACCATGCCCTCGACCACCGCATTACGAAGCGCATGCCCGGGAAGCGTACTCAAGACCAGGGGGTCCACCCATGCCTTCTTCGGTGTGAACGATGAATCCTTGATCCGGATATACCGCGCCTTCGGGGCATCGTAGATATAGATCTTGTGATTGAGCGAAGCCACGAGCGTAAGCGACGTCGGCACCGCAATCACATCAAGCGGTTCATGGTCGAAGGGCGGGCGGTAATGGCTTGAAAGCCAGGCGGAGAGGTACGGTGCTTTCTCCCTGGCCATGCGGGCGATCACTTTCCCCGCATCGATGACCTTCGCCCCGCCATGGGCGATCACCGCATCCACTTCGTGGTCGTCTGCGACCTTGGCGCCTTTCAGGATGGTATTGGTATTGAGGGGGCGTGTGACTTCATCGAAAAGCACCGTCTCGATGCCCTGGGTCTTCAACTGTTCTTCAATGGTCTTCAATGCCCCATACCGCCCGTTCGAAATGGCAGCCGTCGTCACAATGAGCACCCTCTTGTAGGGGAGCTCATAAAGCGCTTCTTCTTTTAATATGCCTTCGCCAAAGCGAAGGTCTGTTGGAACATAGAATCTGAATTCTTGCATGGTATCACCTGTTAAGACATTATAACATGAATGCATGG
>JBKHIE010000056.1:0-9242 GCA_046538775.1 Candidatus Izemoplasmataceae bacterium | reverse complement strand
GGGATGATACCTGCAAGCGTCTCAACCAAGCCCATCTCGGATGGGCTCACATCGCATTCTCCCTTGGCAGCAAGGAAGCGGTGGACGTTAAAACCAAAGCACTCACCGCTGCTGGTTACACCTTGATTGACGGTCCCCGCACGACGGGGGACGGGTATTATGAGAGTGTGATTGAAGACCCGGATGGAAACAGGGTCGAACTTACCGTATAAGAACCACTCCGCCTAGGGTGGGATGCGTTCAGCTTGCCATTCACACATCCTCTACCGATGCGGTGAAGGACCCGAACAAACCAATCGTTTCATATCCACCCTAATTGAAATCATTCTACGTTGTCCTTTTGACCCGTTCAGGCCGGACTGCGCGTTTTTCGGGGTTCCAAACCAAGGCGTCCCGCCATCGTCTAACCCGTTCATCCTCTTGATCAGGGCCCGGGTACGCACTTATTCGGTCTTTGGACCATCCATCTATGGCGTTCAGATAAAACGCATCGTGCGAACGATGCGTTTTTTTTCATGCCCTTTGTGAAGGGCATGAGGGGAAAAGAGTGAAATATGTGTAAACGCTTTATGATATAATGGCAAGTGTAATCAGTATTGTGGGGTGGAAATCATGCGCATAAGGACACATCCGATTCTCACATTCGACAAGAAGAAATCCATTGCTTTCACCTTCGATGGAAAGACCCTTTATGGAGTGGAGGGAGACACCATCGCCTCCGCACTTCATGCGAATGGTATCAAGAAGCTTTCTGAAAGCATCCATATGAAAAGACCCCGTGGGTTCTTCTGTGCCATCGGGAACTGCGCATCGTGCAACATGGTGGTCGATGGAAAACCGAATACCCGGACCTGCATCACGCCCCTAAAAGAGGGCATGGTCGTTAAAAGCCAGAGCGGCAAGGGTGTGGTACGATGAAACAGGCAGAAGCGCTCATCATCGGTGCGGGTCCTTCCGGACTCACCGCTGCGAAGGAGCTTTTGATGGCCGGAGCCAAGGTCACGCTCATCGACCGCAACAAGACCCTTGGCGGACAACTCATCAAGCAGACGCACAAGTTCTTCGGCAGCGAGGCGGAACACGCCTCGAAGCGGGGCATCGACATCCAGAAAGTCCTCCTGGAAGCATTGAGACCCTACGCGGACAACCTCACCATCATGAGCGAGACATCCGTGGTCGGGCTTTATCAGGACAAAGTCGTCGCCTGCCTGAAAGGCGACACCTTCTTTAAGATCCGCTCCGAGGTCATCATCATCGCGACCGGGGCGAGCGAAAAGAGCATTCCCTTCGAGAACAACGACCTTCCCGGGGTCTACGCCGCCGGTGCGGTGCAGACGTTGATGAACGAATACGGTGTCAGGCCGGGCAACAAGGTCCTCATGGTCGGCAGCGGCAACATCGGGCTCATTGTGAGCTATCAGCTCATGCAGGCGGGCATCAAGGTCGAGGCCCTCATCGAGGCGGCGCCCGCGATCAGCGGGTACTTGGTCCATGCGTCCAAGATCCGAAGGCTCGGCGTCCCGATCCTGACCAGGGCATCCATTAAGCGGGCCCTTGGAGAAGCCTCCGTCACCGGTGCTGTCATCTGGGACCTCGACGAGGCCTGGCAAGGCATCGAGGGGACCGAAAGGACACTCGATGTCGATACCATCTGCATCAGTGTCGGGCTTGCGCCGCTCGTTGAGCTGCTTGAACAGATCGGCGCCAAGGTCGAATACATCCGTGAACTCGGCGGCAACGTCCCGATCATCGACGTCCACTATGAGACGACCATCCAAGGGGTGTACGCCTGCGGCGATGCCGCCGGCATCGAAGAGGCCTCATCGGCCATGGTCGAAGGGAAGATCGCAGGACTGAGCGCGCTTAAACGACTGGGATACGCCTCCGATGACCACGAGGAAAAGGTTTCAGAGCTTCATGGGGCACTTGAGGGTCTAAGAAACGGCCCTCATGCCAAAAAGGTCCGGACGGGCTATCAGAAACGAGGGATGATGCATGATTGAGAAGACCGGCGTTGCGCATTTTGAAGACTATATCAAGGAATTCCCCGAAGATACGGTGCTCGAGAAGCCCAAAGCCATCATCGAATGTTACAAGGAAATTCCTTGCAACCCATGCGAGACGAGCTGTCCGTTCGGGGCCATCACGGTCGGTGAAGACATCAACACCCGCCCATTGATCGATTACGCCCTCTGCACCGGATGCGGCATCTGCGCATCCAAGTGCCCGGGCCTCGCCATCAGCATCCGTCAACTTGAAAAGAAGCACGCCAAGCTGACCTTCCCCTATGAGTTCCTGCCAAGACCGAAGCCGGGCGAAACGGTGAACGTCGTGGACCGCGAAGGAGCCGTCATCGCCCAAGGCAAGGTTCTCCGTGTCCTTGACCGTAAACCCCAAAACAAGACCGCGCTTATCACCTTGGAAGTGGACAAGGAACATTTGCACGCCGCAGCCGCGATCGAGGTGGTCCTATGAAAGACGAGGATGTGATCATCTGCCGGTGCAGCGACGTCACGCTCAAGGACCTCTATGAACTCTTTGAGAAGGGCTACGACACGTTTGAGGAGATCAAGCGCATCAAACGTGTGGGGATGGGCCCTTGCCAGGCGAACACGTGTGGCAAGATGGTCCAGTGGGAGATCGCCAAGTACTTTGACAAGCCGCTCGAAGAGGTCCCTTTCCACAACATGCGACCCTTCACCCTTGGCGTGAAGCTGAACGCCATCAAGGAGGCGGCCGATGATGAAGACGAATAAGCCGCTCCCTAAAGACGCCCAGGCGGTCATCATCGGAGGCGGCATCAGCGGGCTTTCGATCGCCTGGCACCTGGCGAAAAAAGGCATGAAGGGGATCGTCGTGATCGAGAAGAACTATCTCGGTTCCGGGGCGACCGGACGCTGTGGGGCGGGCATCCGCCAACAGTGGTCGACCGAGGCAAACTGCCTCATGGCCAAGAAGAGCGTCGAGTTCTTTGAGAAGGCCCAAGACACCCTGGCGTATGAAGGCGACATCGAATTCAAGCAGGAAGGGTACCTCATCGTCGCATCCGACGCAGAAGAGACCGAAACCTTCAAGGAAAACGTCGCCCTTCAGAACCGCCTGGACATCCCTTCACGGATCCTAAGCAAGGAAGAAGCGCGCACGATCGTCCCCCATCTCAATCTAGGCGTCATGCATAGTGCGGCGTTCTGCCCGAGCGACGGGCACCTCAACCCCTTTACGACCCTGGACGCCTTCTATCACGCCGCCATGCGTGAAGGCGTGGAGGTCTTCACCTTCACCGAAGCAAAGGCGATCGAGAAGGATGGAAAGGGGATCCGGGCCGTCGTGACGGACAAGGGCAGGATAAAGACCGGGATGGTGATCAACGCCGCCGGCGGTTACGCCCAGGCCATCGGAGCGATGGCGGGCGTGGACATCCCAGTCTATTCCCAGAACCGCGAGATCCTTGTGACCGAACCCATTGAAAGGATGCAAGGCCCGATGGTGATCAGCTTCTCCAAGAACATCTATTGCCAACAGACCCCCCACGGCGCCTTCATCATGGGCCGTGGCGACGACCGTGAGGCCGGCTATTCGGTGGCCTCCACCCATACCTTCCTTGATGCAATGGCGAAGACGGTCACCGAACTCCTGCCTCCGATCGGGGAGCTTCGGGTCATCCGCCAGTGGGGCGGTCTATACAACATGTCGCCCGACCATCAGCCGATCATCTCGGATTCCAGTGTCAAGGGGTTTTACGTGGCCTGCGGCTTTTCAGGCCACGGCTTCATGCTTGCCCCGATGACCGGACTTCTGCTCAGTGAGATCATCATGGGCGAAACACCCACTCTGCCGGTTGAGGATCTAAGCCTCGCCCGGTTTGAAGGCAAAACCAATCAAGACGTTGAGAAAAACGTCGTCTAAGGAGGAAACAGTATGGCTATTTACGATTTCGAAATGGAACCATTCTCAGATTTTTCCAAGAAAGAAAACATCAAGAAGTACCACGAGGGCCTCAAGACTGTCGAGGGGTATCTTGGAAAAGAGTATCCGCTCATCATCGATGGCAAGCGCGTCACCACCGGCAACCTCTACACCTCGATGAACCCGGCCGACCATGACGAAGTGATCGGCACGCTCCATCAGGCGGGTGTCGAGGAAGTCGAACTCGCGATGCAAAAGGCGCTTGACGCGTTCGAAACATGGAAGAAGACCCCCGCCAAGGTGCGGGCGGACGTCCTCTTCAAGGCCGCGGCCATCGTCAGAAGGCGCAAGTTCGAGTTCTCCGCCCTCATGACCAAGGAAGCGGGCAAGCCTTACAAGGAAGCGGACGCCGATACGGCGGAAGCGATCGACTTCATGGAGTATTACGCCCGGCAGATGCTCGAACTCGAAGAGGTCGACAAGAAAGTCCTCTCACGCAAAAATATCGAGCGGAACGAATTCAAATACATCCCGATGGGTGTCGGGGCGGTCATCACCCCCTGGAACTTCCCGATGGCGATCATGACCGGCATGACCACCTCGGCCATCGTCTCGGGCAACACCATCCTCCTAAAACCCGCCAACACCACGCAAATCATCGCCTACAAGCTTGTAGAAGCTTTAGAAGAAGCAGGCCTTCCAAAAGGGGTCGTCAACTTCGTACCCGGAAAAGGCTCGGAGATCGGCAACTACATCGTCAAGCATCCGAAGACTTCCTTCATCTCCTTCACCGGATCGAAAGCGGTCGGCGAGACCATCTATGAAGAGGCGGCCAAGGTCCGTAAGGGCCAGACCCACCTCAAACGCGTCATCGCCGAGATGGGCGGCAAGGACGCCGTCGTCGTCGATGAAGGCTACGACCCGAAAGAAGCCGCCGAGATCCTGAAGACCTCAGCCTTCGGCTTCAGCGGCCAAAAATGCAGCGCCGCTTCCCGAGGCATCATCCACGAATCCATCTACGACAAGGTCCTCGATGAACTGAAAGAACAGTGCAAGGACATCATCGTCGCAGACCCTGCGGATGAGGATACCTTCATGGGGCCTGTCAATGACAGGAACGCCTTTGAAAAGATCAAGGCCTACATCGAAGTCGGAAAAGAAGAAGGCACGCTTCTTATCGGCGGCAACGCCGAAGATAAGAACGGCTGGTTCATCGAACCGACCGTCTTCTACGATGTCGACCCGAAAGCCCGCCTCATGCAAGAAGAAATCTTCGGTCCGGTCCTCGCCCTCACCAAGTTCAAGGATTTCAAGGAAGCGATCGACATCGCCAACGACACCGAATACGGCCTCACCGGCGCCCTTCTCACCCACAGCCGTGAACACATGGAATACGCCCGTGAGAACTTCCATGTCGGAAACCTCTACTTCAACCGCAAGTGCACCGGCGCCATTGTCGGCTACCAGCCCTTTGGAGGCTTCAAGATGAGCGGTACGGACTCCAAGGCCGGAGGCCCGGACTACCTGAAACTCTTCATGCTCGGAAAAACCATCACCGAAGCGCTTTAAATAAATTAAAGACGGCACGCAAATCGTGCCGTCTTATTTTTTTGGATCCTACTGACCATCACTCAGGGTAATCGAAAGTATCCCCACTGTTGGAATTATCATCTACATAGCCATCCTGGGTGGCAATGAAGGATGAACGCGGGAAGTCGCCGGCATAGACGTCACCGGTCGCAGTCGAGTGAGTGATCTCTCCCTCTCTTTCCCACGAGGAATCGTTCGTGGCCGCAAAACCTCCGATGTTTAGCCCTTCACCATAGACATCAACATGGGCTTCAGAGTTCGTAATCTTAGAAGTCCATCCATTATAGTAGACAAAACCACCGAGATCCCTGCCACCATGGATTTCACCAAAGGCCTGGCTGTTTCTAATGATGCCATTTTGCGTATTTCTACTGACAACACCACCGATAGAACTAACTGCATGATCGCCATCGTTAACAATCTGGACATTGGCGGTACTGTTTTCAATCAATGCGTTATAGATCGTGCCATCGATCACTTCACCGCTTTGCCTTGCGGCAATGCCTCCGATTCCCCAACGAATACGTCCTGAATCATCATCTTCGACATCGTAATTGAGGTTAAATGTTACATCCGCATTGCGGATGATCGCCTCCCTATCTTCGCTGAAGCTTGTGCTCGCGATTCCGCCCAATCCCGATAGAGTACCTCTAGTCTGAGTGAGATCAATGGTCGCGGTCACATCCTCGACTAAGTTCCGGTTCCCAGCGACAATACCGGCACTTGTGTTAATCATGGTGAGATCGACGTCGACCTCGCGGATGGTGCCATGATTTCGATCGACAAGCCCGGCGTTAACATTCTCAACGGACCCATCGACAGTGATATTTTCAATCAGACCGTAGTTGTGTTCGACCAAAGGGGCGTCGGGGCCAGCGAAGCTGTAAGCAGGATCATCCGAAGAAGGCCTTTCGTAGGATACATCCAAGCCCGAGAAGTTCAAATTCTTAATGGTTCCTTCATTTACCATGATAAAGGCGACATGGGCGCTTTGGTCCTCATTGGGATGTTCAAAGGCCTCAATTTCGATGGCGTAGTCATGGATGGTATGACCGTCCCCATCGAGCACGCCGTCAAACGGATAGTCGTTTTCACTGCGCATCGGGGTGAAGGTCTCATCCTCATCAAAATGAATGTCGTTCGCCAACTTGAAATGGTATCCGCGGTCGAGATAGTAGCGCATATTCGATAGTTGGGTCGTGTCTTCAATCAGGAACGGATCGGCTTCTGTCCCGCTTCCCCCGCCATAAAGCGTCTCTGTGTCCGGTCTTTCAACAGGAAACAGTACCGCTTTAAGATGGAAGGTCTCGCCTGTAAAGAATTCAGAGAATACATGGTCCCTGGGGTTTTTTACGTCCGCTTCATAGACCTCACCGGTGTAATAGTCTTCATAGTGCGACAGATGGAATTCCTGATCCAGCTCGATGGAGACATCGATCCGTCGGTCTTCGGTGAAATCGTCGGTGGAAAGTTCGATATCGATGCCCTCTGGGTAGTTGGAACCTACATAGAACGGGTCATCGCTTACCATTACTTCAGCGGGTTCGATTGTCATGGTGATGGTTGGGGCAAGCGAATCCGGATCGCTATACCCTTCAGGGATGTCACTCAGCTGACCGACAAACTCCAATGTCTCCGTCTCATCCGAGGCATCGTCAAAGGTGCCTTCATCCAGTGTCCATTCCACATCGACATCAATACTGCCTCCCACATGCAGTGCGAGAATGTTTGAGGGAAGCAGAGCTTTGACTTCATCCAGGGACTCGACATCATCGAGCGATGTCTCGATGCTATCATCCGCAAGCACCGTATCGATAAGAGGAATGGTTTCAGGAACGGGTGCTTCAATCGTGATTTCCGCGAAGGGTTGTAAGAAATTTGCGTTGATTAGATCGTCGGTGTCCAGATCCATGAACATTCCCGCGACAAAGAAGGATTGTTCCCCATCGGCTTCCGGATCGATGTCTAGGCCATCCACATCCCATCCGACTTCAACATCCACAGAACCGTCTTCCGTCATCACGCTCACTGTTTCCGGGAGGGTGGATTCGATGTCATCGATCCCTGCATTCGACGTAAAAGTCTCCTCGACCGAGGTTTCGATGCTTTCGATGATCGTGCCGTCAAAGGAAGGAAGCACAGGCCCTCCAAGGCCCATGGGGAGCGCATCGAAATGAGCGGAGGCATTGCCGACATACGCATACGCGATGTTTTCCGAATGGGTAAACGTGGCATCCTCGGCATCATCAAAAATGTTTATCGCATTGATGGGCCCTCCGTCCTCCGCGATCAAATGGATGCCATCGCCCTCGATAAAGACGCCTTCCGCGCCGTTATAGAAGGTCGCGGTGATGCGATCCCCTACAAGCTTGACAAAGTTGCTTTCACTGTAATCATGATAGCTGTTGCTTGCGAGCGCGAGAATCTCGATTGCCTGGGACACGCTCAGATGATTGTCCAGTGAGGCGTTTTTTGCATCAATGGTCAATGCGCCATTCAGCCCACCATCCAGAAGTTCTATGGTGCCATCCTCATCTGTTTCAAAGGTCAGATCCCCACTGATTCCATTGTCATTGAAATCAATGCTGAGAATGCTTTCAATAACAAAATCACCATCGAGGGAATCATGGAGTACGATGGTGTCGGTTGCTGCGTCTTGGATGGCACTTTCGAATTCATCCGCATTGTCTACGTCGATCGTTTCGTTGCTCTCGGATTCATCGTCTTGATCGGATTCGTCGTCGGAATCATCCTGGTCGGAATCGTCATCCGAACCATCGCCGGCATCGTCATCCGAACCATCGCCGGCATCGTCATCCGAACCGTCGTCGGCATCGTCATCCGAACCATCGCCGGCATCGTCATCCGAACCATCGCTGGAATCGTCATTCGAACCGTCGTCGGAATCGTCATCCGAACCATCGCTGGAATCGTCATCCGGAAGATCATCGGAATCATCGTCCCCATTATCGTCGACCACGTCATCCGCACCATCATCGGAATCATTGTTGGAACCGTCTTGATCCGAATCCTCTTCGCCCGATGCGTCATCGGTGTCATCCTCAAGAGCGGTGGCTGTGATTGAGAAATCCTGTCCGACCGTCTCAATCGTCAGTACCTCGGGTTCAAACGAGTACGATTCGTGAACCAGGGTCAAAGTATCCCCGATGGTCACACCTTGAACCGTATAGGTCGAATCCGACAATTGGCTTTCAAAAACGTCATCGCCTTGTTCAAAGGATATGCCTTCAACCGGCTCATCCATTTCAATCGCGACATCAAACGTCCCGTCCTCACCACACGCCATGAGTGTGAAGATAAAAAGCACACTCAATGCAAGTTGGAATCTCCTTTTTAACACACTACTACCCCCATCATAAATATAGTTTGCTGTATAGGCTGATTTTAGGTAATGGGGAAAGCACTTTCAAACAATACGCACTAATATTTTGAAATTCAAATTAAAAAGACCTATAGATTAGGCGCATCATATAGGTCTTTAACAGTGATTTATAATATATAGGCTTTTAATATTTAGAAATTCAAATTATTTAGTGTCCAAGCAGGGAACCGTTCATTCGGGGTTCTTAAGAAACGTGTCCTTATGCATGCGGGCAAACGTTTCAAAGGACCTGGGTTTATGGCCTGTCAGACGGTGGAAGTCATCGGTGACTTTCTTGGCTGTCCCAAGCCGGGTCATGAGATAAAGCATCATGGTCACGTTCACATACCCCTTGTCAAGTCCA
>JBKHIE010000055.1:0-9519 GCA_046538775.1 Candidatus Izemoplasmataceae bacterium | reverse complement strand
CCGATGTTCCGGGCGGTACCGTCATTCGGTGCGAGGATGAACACTTCGCCTTTTTCTTCGGCGCTTGCTTCACTAAGGTCGTTTTCTGCCAGGCTCTTCGCGGTATCGAAGTCCCAGTCGGTATCGATTTGTCCCATGATATCCGACATTTGATCGCGGCTCAGTTCCTCTGTATCAGAGAGGTCTCTTGCTTCTGAGGAGTTGATGACATCGAAGGTTCCATCATCAATCTTCGGTTGAAGCACATTCCAGGCCCCTTCGAAGAAGAGGAAAGCGTTGTTGTCAGAAGATGCTCCGGCATATAGATAAAGCGGATTGCCAGTAGAGCCGTCTTCCACTTGGTCGACAAGGTATTGGGCTTGTTCTTCGCCCACTGTGATGCTGTCGAAGGTGACGTAGTAATCGACGGCGTCCGTGTCGGTGATGAGGCGGTCATAAGCGATGACAGTGATGCCTTCTTCTTCGGCCATTTCAGCTGCACGTGCGGCGCCGCCACCATCGTGAGCGGCGATGATGAGGACGTCAATGCCTTGTTGGATCAAGGTTTCAACGTTTTCACGTTCAGTCGAGGTTTCCCCGTCACTGAAAAGGATTTCCACCGAATATTCGGTGTCTTCAAGCAAGTCTTCGAAACGTTCTTCGTCCTGGACCCAGCGGGGTTCGTCATTGGTAGGTAAAACGATACCGATGTCGACTTGGTCGCCACCACATGCTGATAGAGTCAATAAAAAGATGAAACTCATTGTTAAAACTGCTAATTTCTTCATAGTACCCTCCTATATTTTTTTGTTATCAAGCGTTTTCATTGTAACGTGAAAATGGAGGGTTCACAATGTGTTTATCCATACACTTTTTATGATTTTTTTCACAACCCGCTCTTTATTCTTCCGAATCGTCATCGGAACCGTCTGAATGTTCGTCGGTTGAATCGTCCTGTTCGTCGGTTTCATCGCTCTCTTCCTCTTCGATCTCAAGCACAAACGTCTTATAGTCGATCCAGACGTAGGTATCGTTTTCAATGGTGAAAGAGTATTTGCCGTACGGATCCTCGTCCTCTATGATCTTTACAAGTTCGACAAGGGCTTCAGCCATCTCGGCCGAATCGTTCAGCACCGTCGCATACAAGTGACCGCTTTCAATGAGTTCGGTCGCTATGTCAAGACCGTCGATGCCGACCACGGGCAGCCAGGGCTCTTCGGAATGGTCGATGACACCGTCATCATCGCTATCTTCGATGACGCCTTCTTCTACAAGCGCACTGATCGCCCCCACAGCCATGGCATCATTATTGGAGATGATGAGTTCGAGTTCATCCCCAAAAGTCTCAATCAACTCAGTGGTGGCCTCCTCGCTTTCTAAACGGTTGAAATTCGCGACCTTGATGTCGAGGATGTCGATCTCATAGCCGAAATCCTCAAGGGCCCGGATGACGTGCTTGGTCCTGAGTTCCGCATCCTGATGGCCTTGTTGGCCCATGAGTATCGGCGTCTGGATGACGTTGTCGTCGTTCGTATCATACCGGGTGAGGTCCCCGGGGTCCTCACCGAACAGATCGATGATGGTTTCCGCCTGGAGTCTCGCCGATTCAACGGGGTCCGCCCCGATGTAATAGGCGTGTTCATAAAGGTCCAGGTCCTCTTTGAGCGGCTCCCGGTTGATGAAGATGAGGGGAATCTCCGCCTGTTTCGCCTTCTGGATGATCATGCGGGCCCCAAGACGGTCCACGGGGTTCACGATGATGAGCGGGGGGTCTTCCTCGATCAGCTTTTCGATGATCTCGTTTTGGATGATCTGGGAATTCTTGGAATCATGCAGTTCGATGTCCGTTTCCCGTTCGGCTTCATCGAGGATCTTGTCGGTGAAATCCTGCATGTAGTCGTCATTCATGTCATAGACAACAAGCGGGACGGTCGCCTTTTGGTTGTCGCCGCAGGCGGTGAGCACGCCAACCAAGAGGAAAGCAAGTGTCAGAATCATGATTTTACGCATCGTCCTCACCCTCCTTCAGGGGAAGTCGGATGGACACCTTGGTGTAGTGGTCCATCTCGCTTTTTATGACAAGGTCCGCTTCAGACCCGAAATAAAGCCTTAGGCGCTGATAGATGTTCTTGAGGCCGATGTGCCTGGATTCTTCGCCTTCTTTGAACATCTTTGTGATGGCGTCGATCTCTTCTTGACTGAGGCCGAGGCCCTCGTTCTTCACATCGATATGGATGAAGTCGTCTTTCTTATAGCACTGGATCTCGATCATGCTTTTCTCATCGACGGTCTCGTCGATGCCGTGGTAGATCGCGTTTTCGACAAGCGGTTGAAGCGAAAGCTTCAAGACTTTGTAGTCTTCGATGCCGTCTTCGACATCAAGCGTGTAGTCAAAGCTGTTCTGGTAGCGGATCTGCTGGATCGCGAGGTAGTACCTGGCGTGCTCGACTTCCTCTTTCAGGGGCACAAGCCCGCTTTCATGGGTGATTGAGATCCGGAAGAACTTCGAAAGGGCGGTGACCATGCGTTCGACTTCTTCGCGCCGGCCCTTTTCACTGAGATAAAGGATGGAATCGAGGGTGTTGTAGAGGAAATGGGGGTTGATCTGGTTCTGGAGGGCGATGAACTGGTTCTTCCGTTTCGCCCGCTGTTCCTGGTAGACCTTGTCCATGAGCCGTTCGATCTCGGCCGCCATCGCGTTGAAGGTCACTGAAAGTTCGACGACCTCCTTTTGACCCTGGGCGGGTGTCTTTTCATGGAACTCGCCCTTTTCGAAAAGGCGCATGTGGTTCTTGAGCGTGTTGATCGGGTTTGAGATCCGCCTTGCTGTGAAGGCGGAGGTGAACGAAGCGACCACGACGGTGATGATCAGGATCAGCGTCAGGTTGTAAAGCACGTTCTGACGGGTGTCGTTGATCTCATCGACATCGACGAAGGAGGCGATCTGCCAGCGGGTCTGGCCGAGGGTGTTCACGTTCGCGACCATGGCCTTCCCATCAAGCGTCACATCCTCGCCCCCGAGGATGATCGAGCGGGCGATCTCGACGCTTTCGCAGGTGTTGTCGACGCAGTCGGGGTCGGAGGAGAAAAGCAAATCCTGATTCAAGTCCAAGAAGACGATATGGCCGGTATCGCCGAGGTTGGTCTGTTCGCCGAGACGCTCAAAATGGTCGGTGGTGATGTCGATCCTAAGGATGCCCTCGGACCGGGTGTCCCCTTCGTAGTAGCTCACCACCCGGCTCACGGTGATGACCGATTCGTTTGGCGGGTGCTGGGGTCTTGTGGTGGGGGCGGCGAAATTGAAGATCGAGGGGTCCGAGAGGGCCCCTTGGAACCAGTCGGTGTCGGCCGGCGTCTCTTCATAGAGCGACGCCTCCATCCCGGTCACGACCGGTTCGCCCGTGCTTGAGAACAGGGCGATATCAAGGATGTTGCGGTCGATGGTGCCCGCTGAATTGTACATGTCCTTGAGCTCGTCTTCGGAGCCGGTCTTGGTCTGGGAGAGGGTTTCTAGCTCAAGGAAGTGGGCGGTGTCGACGATGCTTTCGATGTAGTTCTCGTAGTTCATGACAATCTGTTTGTTGAGTTCCCTTGAAGTGTTCTCGATCAAGGACTGATGCATCGAGGAAAAACGCCTTATCGTGAGGATGTTCGAGATAAGGAGCGATAAGGTGATGATCAGTATGGTGCTTAGGAAAATGCTCTTCCCGATCGTCAGATGTTTAAACATGGCGGTACTCCTTCGGACTCTTGCCTGTCATCTTCTTGAAACTGTGGGAGAAATGATAGACATCCCGGTAGCCGATCTCGCGGGCGACTTCGGTGATCTTGAGGCTGGAATACCGGATGAGCTCCTTGGCCTTGTCCATGCGAAGCTGGATAAGGTATTTGGAGAAGGTGGTGTTGGTGTGTTTTTTAAAAAGCGCGCTCAGATACGATACGCTGATGGAAAATTCTTCGCAAAGCTTTTCCATGTTCAACTCGGGGTCGTTGAAATAGGATTCCATATAGTGAAGGATCCTTTCCACCAAGGCTTCGGAAGAGTCCTTGGTGTCCTGGATCTTTTGCGCCCTGAGTTTAAGGACCGCCTCTTTTGCGTATTGGAGGGCATCCCTCAGGGCGTTCATCGAAAAGAGGGTGGTCAGGAAGTCCTCTTCCATGAGTTCATCGAGGCTGACATCGATGGATTCGGCGAACCGGACGATGACACTCGTGATGTTCACGAGATAGTACTCCTGGTTCAAGAGGCTGTCCATCGCGGAGGATTTCGGATAGAGCATGTGGTCGAACAAGGTGTCGATGGCTTCCTTGTCCCCGAACTTGATGACCTGTTCGGTATGGGTCGTCATCTCCTTGGAAAGCGAAAGGATCTCGCGCTTCTTGCCCGCGATGTCCGAATGGAAGATGATGCCCTCAAGATTCAGATACGCCGAATGGGAGAGCGCCTTCGCGGCTTCATCGAAGCGCGAAGGGAATTCAAGGAAATCGTCGAAGATCGACGAGACCCCGATATTGAGCGTGTTGTCCATGTAGTCGTCGGTCCGCTGCTTGATCTCACTGAGTGTGGCTTCAAGGGCGGACTGCGTCAGGGACTCATGGTTGATGACCAAGGCGAGGCCGCTTGAGGTGTTGAAGGTGAAGACCTGGTTGTAGCTCCGTTTCAGAAGGGGGATCAGGTTCAAGAGGAACACTCGGACCCTTTCTCTTTTACGGTAGGTGCTGCCGGCTTCAAGCCCGATCAGGCAGACGGCGAACATGCCTTGTGAGAGGTCGATGTCATGGACGTTGAACGCCTCATAGACATCTTCGTTCAAATGGTCGAAATGAAGCAGGGTGCGGAACTGGTTCTCAATCAAGAGGGGCTTGCTTTGGGCGTAGGCCTCATCGAGACGCTGTTTGTCATAAAGTTCGCTCCGCTCTTCATCAAGGCGTTCCTTGAGTTCGTCAAGGACGGTATGGGCCTCATCCTTGTCAAGCGGCTTCATGAGGTACTTGAAGACATCGAGCTCGATCGCCTCCTTGGCGTAGTCGAACTCGTCATAACCGGTCAGGAAGATGACCGTGGTCTTCGGAAAATCACGACGGATGAGCTTCGTCAGTTCGATGCCGTTGACATAGGGCATGCTGATGTCGGTCATGACGACATCCGGCCTGATTTGTTCGATGAGGTCAAAGGCGTCCTGGCCGTTCGAAGCGATGCCGACCACTTCGAAATCGTCCATGTTTTCAATCATGTCACTGATGCGCACACGCACCTGCTCTTCATCGTCCACAAGGACTATTGTGTATTTTTCTGCCATAATGTCCGCTCCTAAATCCATTGAATACGCTATCATTTATTATAGCATACTTGGAAATCCCACGAACCTCAAATTTGATTTTCAAAACAACGTTGCCGGAATGCCGCTTCAATGTATTTATATATAATTTTTCTATAAATAAGCAAAAATCCTGCCCATTCGTGATAGAATGTAGTTTGTAGGAGGTGATATGTTAATTACAGAAAGTGATTCATAAATTATAGGAGGTGATCGGTTAAGATTCATCGGGTCCAGTCTGTCTAAGTCGATTGACCTTAGCGCAGACGATAGACAAGTAAAAGCGTGACATGCGGTTTTTCTTGTTACCAGGAAGCACGCGATTCAAGCTTTTCAATGCACCATCCTTGGGAAGATTCGTATGTGAATGTTCCGAAGGCTTTTCAAAACACTATGACCAAATAATGGAATTCAGTGTTGATCAAGAAAGCCTTGACAGACGTCTTTGCGACAATCATTCATAAACAAAACCGTATGTTTATGAAAAGATTCCCTTTTTCAAGACTCTACCTTGTTTGTTCATAGTGACCATACTTACAAAAATACGAACCATGAAAGGACACACTATGAATGATAACACACACAAAATAGCCATGATGATCGATGGTGAGAATATCTCCAGTAATGAAATTGAAAATGTCTTCAATGAGACCAGCAACTATGGAAGCATCATAATCGGTAATCTATACTTCAACGATAAGACAAACCAGGGTTGGAAGGAGATAGTGAATCAATACGCCCTCAGTCCAAAACTGCATTACAATGTCGCCAATAAGAAAAACGGTAGTGATATCGCCTTGGCGGTCGATGCGATGAATGTCATGCACAAGGGGAATGTCGACACAGTCTTCATCGTATCGAGCGATTCAGATTTCACTGCGCTTGCCAAAGAACTCAAAGCGAATGGAATAACTGTTTATGGCATTGGGAAGGAAAAAAGTCCGGACGCCCTCAAAAATGTCTATTCCAAATTCATCACCTTCGAAGTGTTAGACGCTCAGGACAAATCGGAACAACTCGATGACGAGGACATTTCATCCGAAGAGGACTTGAAGGCCATAAAGAATAGCATCCGGGATATCATCATCACCAATCAAACCAACGATCGTCTCATCCTCAGTGAACTCGGCAAATTATTGAACAACAAGATGCCCTCATTCGATCCACGAAAGTACGGGGCGCAATCATTATCGAACCTCATAAGGCTTCTGGATGGAATCGACCTGGAAATAGACAAAAACGTCCATTATGCCAAGCTCACTGATAAACACAATCATTCCCTCTCCGATATCAAGAAGTTCATCAGGGACACCCTTTCCAAATCGTCCAGGAAGTCCATGAATCTTCCTCAATTACACGATAAGATAAGGGAAAAGTTTCCAGACTTCGATTATTCAGAGTATGGCTATACAAAGTTCAGTGCTTTTATCAAGAGTATCGAGTATGTGCAAACCCATAAACATGATGCAATCCTGAATCAATGAACCGGTCATAAAAACGCAGCGGCGTTGTCAAGCCGCTGCGTTTTTCTTATGCCGTGTAAATCGTATTCAGGCATCCTTCATAGGGCCTTGGTCGCATGATGGAGGAGGTGATGTCAGGATGAGCCTCCGTCGATCAAACGAACCCAGTATACGGTGCCGGATGTCGGTTTCATACCGGTATTGAGAAAAAGCCACGATTCCATGGACATTGGAATCGTGGCTTTCGTTTTCGCGGGGATGGTCATATTCTGAAGTCAGCGACTGGCTGGTTCTCAAAACTATTCAATGTACTCTTCGACATTGTCGGGCGCTTCGACGATGTAGACGGTATCCTCGTGTTCGAAGACCGCATACAGCGGGACGTCATCCTCAAGGATGACAAAGGCCCAGTCATCGAGTGCTTCTTTGGTAAAATCGTTTTCGCTGTCAACCTTCGCAAGGTCTTCATCGGACGCTTCGAACCGGTATTCACCAAGAGTGTGTGAATCATCGAGTTCGGTCAATAGTCCATCTGGGGCACGCTCGATCGCCTCGTCCAGAGTGATGTCGTAATCGACATCGAAGTCCACACGGGCACCGACACCGGTCTTGTAGTAGACCTCGTCGATGTCATACGATTTCTCGATCGGGACATCTTCAAGCAGATACCAGTCGTCGCCCTCGCTTTTGAGTTCATAGCGTTCACCGTTGACATCGACTTCCTCGATGACCTGTTCATCGGCGTCGCTTGTAATCTTGAGGAGGACGCTCTGGTCAGGGATGTTGACGCTATAGTCTTCAAGTTCGATCGATTCTGCACGTTCAATCTCTTCTTCAATGATATCGCAACCCGCCAGGGTCACGCTAAATACCAACATCGCAATCAGTGCAACTAATTTTTTCATTGCCTGTTCACCTCCAAGCTGAATTTCGGTTTCATTTTAACATATGCATGGCCCTTGTAAATGCATAGACGTTATTCATTTATTGAACAATGTTTCACAAAGTTTCAGAATCTTTAAAACAATTGAACATGTGGGCTTTTCTTCTTATAATTGGAATGGATTAAAACCTATGAAACGAGGAAAGTGTATGCGTATCATTGTAAAGGAAACAGCGCGGGAGGCTTCCAAACACATTGCCGATGCGATCATCGGGACAGTCAAGGCGAAACCCGATGCCGTCTTGGGCCTTGCGACGGGAAGCTCCCCGCTTGAAATCTATAGCATGCTGAAAACGGACCATCAGAACCGCAAGACCGATTACCGGAAAGTAAGGACCTTCAATCTTGATGAGTATCTGGGAATGAACCCCCATGACCCACATAGTTACAGACACTATATGGAGAAAAACCTGTTCAACGCGCTCAATATCCGTGATGAAAACACCCATCTTCCCGATGATGCCTACAAAGAAGACCCGGCGGCCTACGATGAAAGGATTGAGGCCGAAGGCGGCATCGACCTGCAGCTACTAGGCATCGGGCTGAACGGACACATCGGCTTCAATGAACCCGGCGTCAAGGCAGGCACCTTGACCCATGTGACAAGGCTCGAGGAATCGACACGCAAGGCCAACGCCCGCTTCTTCGAATCGCCGGATGAAGTCCCTACTCACGCCATCACGATGGGCATCCAGACGATTCTTTCTTCAAGAAGGATATTCCTGATTGCAACGGGGAAGAAAAAGGCATCGATCATCCGCGACGTGGTGGACAACGGTGTCAACAACGCCATTCCAGCAACATTCCTGAAAACCCATCCTGATGTCTCCTTGATCCTTGATAAAGACGCTGCATCCATGTTATGAAAAAATGATCCGGTCACCGGATCATTTTTTCTTTCTCGGTTTAGGTGTGATTTTCCCAAGCACCACGGATTCTTTGGCACCGGTTGCACTCATCACGTTGGAAGGGATGCCATGATAGGTCTCATACCCCATGTAGGCAATGGCCACTGCCTCTTTTTCATCGGCTCCAAAGCCGAATGTTCGTTTGTCAAAAACTTCTACTGGCATGCCCAATGCCTCTTCAATCATATCAATGAGGGTCTTATTATGGGCGCCTCCACCACTGACAATCATTCTTTGAAGCGAATGGTTTTGCATGATATCCCGTTTGACATGGAAGGCGATGGAATATGCCGTGAACGCTGTCAAAGTGGCAATCACATCCTCCCTTTTTACCGCGCTGAACATTACGAGCAGCTCTTTCAGATAGTTCTCTCCAAACATTTCCCTTCCGGTGGTCTTCGGAGGAATGATTTCAAGATAAGGATGATTTTTCAAGTGATCCATCATCGCGTGATGTATGGTTCCCTTCCTTGCGACCTCGCCTGAAGCATCAAACTCTTCATTGAACAGCATTTTCATCGCTCCATCAATCAGCATGTTGCCGGGGCCCGTATCATAAGCGATGATATCTGATGCTTTGCCGTTTCCAGGAATGAATGTCAAATTGCCGATGCCGCCAATGTTCTGAAGGACAACACCCTCTTTTGAAGTCTTGAAGAGCGCATAATCCAAATAGGGGACGATGGGCGCCCCTTCACCTGAAGCGGCCATGTCCATCACCCGGAAGTCCGAGATCACATCGGTATTGTGTTGATAGGCGATGATTGCAGGTTCACCGATTTGTAGTGTTGAGGCTTTATAATCCTTTATATCACGAGGGATATGGTAGATGGTCTGTCCATGGCTTGCGATGAGGTCGATGGCATCGCCATCGACCAAATTCTACATGATCTAGAGCACCGAACAGA
>JBKHIE010000054.1:0-9637 GCA_046538775.1 Candidatus Izemoplasmataceae bacterium | reverse complement strand
ATCATCTCGAGGGTTCGGTCGTAACCGAGCTCGCCTACAACGGACCAGTAGTCGAAACGCATCGGTTCTTCATCATGATTGTTGGTGTAAAGGGTCTCGATCGTGGTGAGTTCGGGAATCAGAATGAGGGACATGCTTTCTGTTGGGATGAAACGGATGTCGTAGGTGTAGTCGGGGATGCCGTCGATCACGTTCTTCTTCGCGACGATGAGGACCTCGTCGCCCTTGTAGGCGTAATCGTGCCGGTAGGTTTCAAGGTAGTAGACTTTGTCCTCGATGAGGAAATAGTAGAATCCGAAACCGGAGTGGATGTACTGGCCACTGAGCGCGATCTCGAAGGTGCCCGGAATGTCTTCGAAGAGCGTTTCAAGCGAGACGATCTCAAAACCGTTAAGACGGATGATCACAACATCGCTCTTGGAGATGCCGTCGTAGGTGACCGTCACCTGGATGCGGATCTCCTTGTCTTCGCTTGCGACTTTCGTCATGAAGTAACTGCCGCTGCCGTCGAGGTATTCTCCGTTCTCAAGCGGGGTGATGGTGCGTTCGATGCCCGGGTAGATCTCTTTGATGCCATCCGGGACGTCTGAGAACCAGATGTAGTCGTACGGATCGCAGACCCGGTTGTACAGTTCAAATTCCTCGACAATCGCTTCAAGCGCCAACTCGACGACTTCTCCGTCGGAATAACCGCTCAGCTTGACCGGTGATTCGCCGTCATAGTCGTAATCATTAAGGATGAGGGTGATCCGGTCGGTATCGTAGTTGGCATTGGATCCAAAGACGAATCCGTCCAGCGAGACTTTGCGTCCGACGTGGTCGCTCAACAGGGTGTGCCAGGTCCCGCTATGCGAGATCAGGACCCTTTCACGGCCGCTTTCGATGTAGTACTTGGCCACATGGTCCAAGTCCTCGCGGACGACCGTTCCGGTGATGTTGACGGCCCGACCGTAGATGGTCTCGTCGTAGAGGCTCATCTCGTTGATATCGATGAGGGATTTCAGCTCGAACTCCTTGCTTACAGTGCCGTAGCGGTTATGGATTCTCCAGGACTCGGGCTCGAGCATGATGCGGCCCTTATCCTTTACGGCATGCCCCCGGACCTCGAGGGTATCGCCGATGTAGTGGTCGTAGTAGATATAATCGGTTTCTCCATACGGGAATGGCATGAAAACCACCCCTGTTTCATCTTCAAGCATGAAGACGTAATGGTTTTTCATGCGGACGTAGGCGATGACTTCAGCCCTGGTGGTATAGGTCCTTCCAAGATTCGAAGCCATGGTTTCAAGGGTGACGATGTCGTCCGCCTCTTCGGGGATCAACGTCAGGGTGATGGTGAACGTTTCATTCACATCACCGACCGTGAGGGTGACTTCGATCGGGATGTCAAGGGATGCATCGACTTCGTGGACATAGTCCGAGTCGACATCGACCAGATTCGCATGTTCGCCCTCTGGGACGAACAGCGCTTCACCGGTCGTGAAGAGGTCATGGACGGTTGTGAAGTCGAGTGCCTGACCGCCTTCGATCGTGGTGTCGTACGTGTCGATGATGTAGGCTTTCATGATGTCGAATTGTTCCTGTTCGGAGTATGGGGTTTCCTCCACATCGCCCTCGCGTCCGACAAACATGATTTCAAGGATGTTGTTCCAATCGTCGTAGGAGTATAGATAGGCCCGCAAGGTGACGTTTGAATCTTCAAGACGTCCAAGCTTACTCTTGGTATAGGTGTCCGGGAATATGATCCGAAGACTGTCTTCCGGAGTCTTCAGGTACATTGCGTAGGGATTAGGCACTTCGATCAGGCCGGTCACCTCGATGAACCGGTTGAACGTCCTTAGTGAACCGAGGTCCATGTCATAAAGGTCCTCGACAGACGTTTCCACGTAAGAGAGGGTGAACGGATTCTCCCTGCTTACGATATGGACGTCGCCGTCGTCCGAGTCGCTCACTTCGACAAGGGAGACCACGGTGCCGTTATTGTCTTGCCACTCAGCGTGAAGGATGACATGGTCGCCCCTTCGGAGATAGGGAAGCTCCATGTCCAAACGGACGGTGTCGCCTTCGTCGTCCATGAGAACGGCGAAGTCCGGATGCCAATAGACCAGGATGCCCTCGACATAATGTTCGCCATACGCGTCGTTTTCATGCAGGTTCGCAACCGGCGTGAGCGCGACCGCCTTGAGCGTCGCGTTGAAGGTGAGGACCTTCGACTGGCTGCCTTCGCTGATGGTGATGGTGAACGAGAGCGGGGTGTCTTCAAGGACCGGCAGGAATTGTTTATCCGACTGGTCGTAGACGGACGCCGTGGTCTCGTTCATCGACCAGGCGATGTCGCCGCCAAGAATCGGATGGTAGGCCATCATTTCAAAGCTTTGAAGACCGTAGAATTCCCTTCCGGCGTACATGTGGTAAAGCATGGTCTCAATCGCTTCAATCCGCTCGGCGTCGGAATATTCAGGTACGCGGATGTCCTGGCGGATGCCTTCATAGACGATGCTCAAAGATCCGTCATCCGAGACGAAGAGGTATCCCCTCATGTAGACGTCCATGTAGCTGTAGTCATAGAGTTTCTCATACCCATTGTAGGTGAAAGGCATGATATGAAGCAGATAATCCTCATGAACGAGATAACGTTCATCGTCCATGGCGTTCATGTCCTCGATGATGAAGCCGCGGATCTCCACATACCGGCCATGAGTGTCGGGGTCTTCAGGGTCTAAAGCGGCCACCTCGGAAGCGCCAAGGGTCTCAGGGTCGTGCCCGATCTCGTTTTCCCCGGACAAGACGGCGTTCAAGACGATGCCGCCGTCTTCATGCCTCGGATAGACCGCACCATGAAGCATGTCCCGACGGAGCGTGATGTCGACCTCATCACCGATTTCGACATCTCCGAGGTCTTCGACGAATACGGTGCCCGTTTCATCCTTGATGACGGCCATATCCATCTCAGACACGCTGGTGATGACACTGGAAAGGCTTGTGATAATGCCCTGGACACGGTAGAATTCACCTTCTTCGCCGTTCAATAGTTCGGCGATGGTGGAGATGATGATCGGCCTCAAGGTCGCTTCAAAGGTGAAGGTGGTCTCGGCGCTTGAGCCGATGAGACGGATGGTCACCTCGAAATCGATGACGACGGTCTCGTCGGTCTCCTCGAAGGTGCTGGTTGAAGGGTCAAAATAATCCGCGTTGTCACCGACCGCTTCAACGGCGATGGTGGTGAGGTCAAGCGGGTCGGTAGGCATATCAAGCGTGTCGCCCGAATGGAAGTCGGGCGTTCCAAGCGTCTCTTCCACGAAGGTTTTGACAAGGTCCAGGATTTCATCATCGGAAAACGGGTCCTCTTCGATGTCGATGAGCGAGAGGGCCGCGCCTTCATCGGTCCGAACCCACGCAAAGGTCAGATCGACGCGCTCGGATAGTGAATCGTCGAGCTGGGCCATGTGTTCGGTCAGATAGGACTTGTAATAGACCGGCAAGCCGAAGTCCGTATTGTCGAAGTCGATCAGGTAATAGTCGTCCGACATCTCATGGAAGAGGCCATGCAAGGTGTAGACGTCATGGACGGTATGCCGGGTCGGCGTAATGTCCTTGAAGTCTTCGAAATCCATGGGCTTCGCGGTCTTGGTCGCATGGCCGCTTGAAACGACATCGACCTCTTCAACACCGGCGATGAGCGGAATGCCCTCATCAAATTCCAGCACGCCCTCTATCGTCACTCGGTCGCCGATCTCAAGGCCGTTGTGCGAATGGTTGATGAAGACCTGTCCGGTCTCATCAAAGATCATGAAGCCCTGGTAGGCGGAGGTGAAGGTATGATAGACGACCCCTTGGACTTCGACCGCACTGCCTTCATCCTGGGTGGTCTGATTGATCACTGAGTTCGGATTGGTGCTTTCGATGAAGCGGGCATAAACCGTCAGGTCGTTCGACGGCATGGTCGACAGGTCGAAAGGTTCGGTGAACTCGGCATCCATGAACCAGCCCGTAAACGCATGCCCATCAAGCACCGGGTCATCCGGCAGGGTCAGTTCCTCTTCGAAACCAAGTTCCAACGCGTCGATCGCACTGCCCTCACCCGTCTCAAACGTCAAAGTATAGGTCGCCGGTTTCCATTTCGCATGCAAAGAGGCGCCACCAACAGGCATGGTCGTGTCGTCGAACACGTTCAGATAGTCATCGCTCAGATACCAGCCTTCGAAATCGTACCCATCCCTGGTGGGTTCAATCAGGGTGATCGCATCGCCATTGTTGGCGGTTAAGCTTTCGACCGCACTGCCTCCATGGCTGTTGAAATGGATGGTCGAAGGCGTCCCTTCCCAGTCGGCGTAAATGGTGGTGTCTTGTGCCGGGAAGGTCGAGAAGACATACTCGGTCTCAAAATCCGGGTCACTAAACCATCCTTCAAAGATGTAGCCGAGACGTTCGGGGTCTTCAGGGGCACTCAAAGGCGCTTCATAAAGCCCTCTGCTTGAGGCGATGGAGAAGTCCGCGTTGGTCTCATAGGTCAGCGTGATTTCATCCCGGCTATAATAAAGGGTGAGTTCAAGGGATCCATCCGCAAGCACGGTGCCGCTCGTCACACTCGAATCATGCCCGGGGTCGGGGGTGAATCCCGGAATGGACGACTGTTCAAGCGTATAGGTGGATTCGGTGTATGCCTCGACGACTTCCGTGGTCTCAAGGGTGTAGTCCTCCTGGTTTAGATCCTCGGTGTACCTGTGGATGGTGACATCCACGAGGGCGGGGTCCCATTTCGCGTAAAGGGTCGCACCGTCAAGCGGCATCGTATCGAAAGTGAAGGCGTCATCGAACGTGTCGTCCAGATACCATCCATCAAACGTATAACCGAGTCTCGTGGGTGGTGTGGGCGCTTCGATGGCTTCTTCGTATGCCGCGGTGATGTCAGGGACATCGGACCCGCCACGTTCATCGAAGGTGATCGTATAATCGTTCCCCTCCCATGCGGCGAAAAGGTTGGAATCCTGTTCGAGCACCGCATCAAACGAGAAAGCTTCCGTAAAGAGGTCGTCGGTGAACCATCCGAGGAAGGTGTAGCCTTCCCTTACGGGCGCCTCCGGAGGGTCAAGCGCGTCCCCTTCGTTTTTCACCATGGGGTCGATGGGCGTCCCCCCCATGGAATCGAAGGTGAGGGTGAACCTCGTCTGGATCCAGTCGGCGTAAAGGGTGATGGTGCCGCCCGTGACTGCGGGGAATTCACTCAAACTCGAACCCGATAGGTCCTCAAGGGCGTACCAGCCTTCAAAACGGTACCCTTCGCGCTCCGGGGTGGGGAGGGTGAGCGTCTCCCCGACTTCCACATCGACACTCTCAATAGCCTCACCTCCGTTCGTCTCAAACTCGACGGTCAGGACGTCAGACTCCGTATCGGGGGTAAATCCACATGCGGCAACCCCGATCAGCACTGTGAGCAATGAAAAAAAACACACAGCTTTTCTCAATCCACTCTTCCTTTCAATATTGGTCTGACGTGTGGCCCCCTGTGCACTAAAAAAGCGCCTATTGACGGCGTACTGTGCACATGGGGCCAACACAACACAAAACCGATGCAATATGCGCTTCGTAATCTACGTTAATTATACCTATTTTGGTTATTAAAGTACATGGGTTTTTTATAAAAAATTAATTTTTTTATAATCTCGGAAGTCACCCCCCATCCCTTCAATTGAAATCCGGAAGGGTTTAGGCTTCCGACACCCGGAAGGGAACCCTCGGCCTGACAAAGTCAAGCTGTCTTGAGAGGATGGGCGGAAGGGCGATGGCAAGCAGGAAGCTGCCGATGTTCACGGCCCCGAACCCGATGCCGGCGGCGAAACCGAGAAAACTCGCAATCACGATCGCGAGCAGTTCGACAAACAGGCGGGCCTTGAAGAAGCTTCCGGTCCTGAAGATCTTCATCATCATGAGCGTGAGCTCGTCGAAGACCATCGCCGGATAGCCCGAAGTGATGGTGAGGGTGAGGCCGGATGTCAGGATCAACACCCCAACAAGATAGAGGGCAAGACGCATCATCATCGTCGCAGGCTCATAGTCCGCGTAGATCACGAGGTCCCACAAGTCAATGAAAAGACCGATCAGGACGATCGGGATGACGGTCAGGAAAAAGCGGGGGGACTTGTTGTAGAGGACGAGGATGAGCATGATCACGATGTTGATCGACATGCTCGAAGTGCCGAGCGTGATGCCGGTGAGGGCACGGAAATTGTAGTTGACCGTGTCCCAGGCGCCGGCGCCGAGGCCGCTTCTTAGGATCGTGGTGATGCCCATCGCCGTGACGAAGAAACCCCCGAAGTAAAACAGGTACCTTAAGATTGTGTTCTTGTTCATGATAAAAGACTCCTTGTAAACAGCATTCTCGCTTATCCATTCTATCACAAAAGGGACGATGAATGCGAATGAATACTCGATAGTATTAAGACTTCAAGGACGTCTTAAGCGCTCAATCCGAAATGCCTGTGCCATCTTCCAGATAATGGCGCGTCACCGCCTTAAAAGAATCATGACGAGCTCATACACGACCACCAGTGCGAAAAGGACCATCCCGAGCGTATTCTGGATGAGGACCGTCTCGAAGATCACCGTCACTCCGGTCATGTCCCCTCCGAGAAACCCCGTCGTCTCAAACCCTTCCATGATGCCTAGATAGACATGATGATACGCGAGATACGCCAATAGATAATACATGATCAATCCGATGATTCTTGATATTCCGTGTTTCATAGGCTATCGCCTCCAGTATGGTTTTTCATCCGTTCTTTTTCGTTTGAAGGCCAAGCTTGGCGCTTGGCCCGGCACACTAGCCCTATCATACCCTTGACCATTAAAAAAAGAAAGGGGTGGGATTCTTCTTTCTTCAATAATTACTCGAAATATCGATAATGGTCTTCTGATAAGGGTTTGATCCAGGGCATGACCCTAGGCATGAACATCAAGGCTTTCCATTTCTATAATCAATGGTCCGACATGTCTTGAACTCCTCTTCTGATTTGGTACAATCGTAGTATATGCACCCTTAATTACGAGGAGAGATTGCATGAAAGAACGCTCGGTTATCCTGATGCTCATTCTGACATTCATCACTTTTGGACTCTATCTTGTTTATTGGACGGTCGCCTTTCAATCGGAGCTGAAAAAAAGCACCGGCATGGGTTTCGGTGGGTTCGGACACTTCATTCTTCTTTTCATCACCTTCGGAATCTACTATATCGTCTGGTGTTACAAGGTCGGTGAACGGCTTGAATACATGGGAGGCAATAACGATGGGCTGCTTTACCTCATACTTGTGATTTTCAGTCTGGGATTGCTGACACCATTCTTCATTCAAATGGAAGCCAACCGGATTCATCGCTATACCGATTGACCGGATGAGTGACCGACAGCCCAGGATGCATTCGCTTGATTGTAGGATTGTTCATGGCGAAGGCCTCCATGCCCCATCAAAAAAGACCTCTTTTTGAGTATGGAGGTCTTTTTTGATGGAGCACATGGATGATGCGTATTGAGCCGGAAGGTATCATAGGTCCTTGATGATTTCTTTGACAGAACGGTAATGCCGGCTTGGCCTGATCGGCGCGTCCTTCAGGTCCTGCGCCTTGGTTTCGCCGCTCAGGACGAGAATCGATTCGATGTTCCCGTTGATGGCCAGCCTGATGTCTGTATAAAGACGGTCCCCGACCATGCATAAGGTGTGTCTGTCGATCGCGTACTTCTTGACAATGGTATCGATCAGACGACGGTTCGGTTTGCCTATTATGGTCGGGCTCACGTTTGTCGCGGCTTCGAACATCTTGATCATCGAACCGGTGTCCGGCATGTACTTCCCGTCTTTCAACGGGCAGTTCAGGTCGGGATGGGTCGCAATGAAGGGGATCCCTTCCCGCAGGTGGTCGCAGGCTTTGTGGATCTTTTCATAGGTGAGCGTCGTGTCAAACCCGAGCACCACGAAATCGGGTGTCAAGTCTGTTCCGTTTGTCAGGGTGAAGCCTTCTTCCCTGAACTCCTCTTCCAGAAATCCGTTGCCCAGAAGGTAAACGTTCGCGTTTTGTTTGATGCCCTTGAGGTAGATGGTGGTGGCTTCACCGGAAGTGAATATCCGCTCTTCACTCACATCGATGCCCATGCTTGAGAGTTTGTGTCTGTATGCTTTTTTGTTCTTCGATGAGTTGTTGGTCAGAAAGATGTATTGCCTGTCGGTTTCATCAAGCTTCTTCAAAAACTCTTTGGCCCCGTCGATCAGGGTGTCATCCAGATAGAGGGTGCCATCCATATCCAGCAGGAACCACTTTATTGAATCAAGCATTCCGATCGCTTCCTGCCGTCCTATAGGCCAAAACCGGGAAGGTCTCGTCGTTGACAACGACATCGAAATGGGTTTTGCCTCCCCTGACCTTGAACGGATGGGCGGTGTTAAGGAGGACATTCCTGAGTTCAATGACGGGTTCATCGAGCGTCACGGTGATGGTCGTCTTTTCATGCATGAGGGGTTTTGATTCCTTCGGGACATAATGCGTCAGGATCAGCCATTTTTCGTGATCCCTGAGAAGCACATGGGGATCGATCCGCGTCGCCCAGTCTTCATGGCCCGCAATAGTGACAGACGGCGAAACGCCGCACTTCTCCAAATAGGGCGTCATGATGCTGTCCATCAGTGAATGTCCCTCTTTGAGATGGGCTTGTCCCGGGTGGGTCGCAAAATAGAGCACGGTCCCTTTTTTCAATCCCGATTCCATGACCGCCGGGGTGCCATCCTCAAAGGTGGCAAGGGTCTCGCAATGGTCCGAGAGTGCCAGCGTTTCCTTGTGATGGTATCCTGGTACCCGTTCACCGTTTTTCAGGACGATGGTCGGCGCCTCTTCTTTTTCGCAGGCCGTGACCTCGAAGCCGAAGACCGAATGCAGGTTGTTGCCGGGCATGCGGTGCTGATACCATCCATGCGCGTCCATGTAACCGAAACGGGCCGACATTACGGCATGCCCCCCGTTTTCCACGTATTTTTCAAGATGTTTCGTCATGGCGGGCTTGATGGTCGCCACAAGCGGGAAATGAATCACTTCGTACCGGGAGACCAGCCCTTTTTCAAAGTGTGAATCCGTAATGAAGTCGATGGTGTGGTTCTTGGACCAATAGTACCGATAGACACCCCGGAGTTCCTCGAGGAAGAACGGTTCATGGTTCAGCCCATGCATGATGACATGGTTTTCCTTGGCTATGTAGATGGCGACCTTCGCCGGTGCGACGGTGCTCTCCAGGAGGAAATCCTTATGCTTGGACACCAGTTCGCCAATCGACTTCGCCGATTCGAACTGAGGGGTCTTTCTGGAATCCGTCGTGATCATCCCGCCCCAGTGCAAGGGTTGGAATCTCGGTTCCTTGAACAGTTGGTAAAGAACGGAGGTGTTGCCATGGCCGATCGCTTCAAGCTGGTTTCTCAGGATGTCGGTGGCATCGGTCTTGCGGTCCGGACCGAGCACCCATCCCCCGATCGGCCCCGCTTCGGCTTCGGAAAGCCAGTGGGGTTTGTTGTGAAGTGCCGCGACACTCTTCTGATGGTCAAAGAACCCGGACCAAGCGCAAGCTCATGAGCGTGCGCGAGGGCGGACGCGAAAGCGTCACG
>JBKHIE010000053.1:0-9768 GCA_046538775.1 Candidatus Izemoplasmataceae bacterium | reverse complement strand
AAACTGATCAAGGCCCGTGACGACCCCGAGCTTGTCCTGTGACTTCATGAAGAAAACATGGGTTATGACCGGATGCGCATCATCCATCGCCTTGATCAGCGCGTACTCGCGTTTCACCTGTTTGGTGATGACATCCATATGGAACAGTCGCCAATCAAGGAAACGGGTGACCGATGACCAGGATACGGGCTTGGTGTAGGGCGGTTCCAGGTCATCCCAGTCCTGATGGACGGTGGTGGTCGCACTCCAGGAATAGGCTTCCGTCAAGGCATCCAGACCCCCGTATTTGTCCTTGGCCCACTCACGGTATTCGGCCTTGCAATGATCGCAGTAACAGTAGTATTCCAATCCCCGGTCGTTCAGGGGCATGAAGGGATACCCGATCTCGTTGTTGATCTGGTAGCCAAGTAGCGCTTCGTGGTCCTTATAATGATTGACCAGCGTCTTCAGATAGCGGGTGAAGTATTTCTGATAGGTGGGGTTGTTGTAGCACGCCCATCCATAGACTGTGTTGTTGGGAAAACGGTTGCCCATATGGGACTTGATATTGACGGTTGGATCTTCTTTGTGAACCCAATAAGGCGGCGTGGCCGAACCGGTGCCAAGAAGGATTTTCATGCCCTCTTTCGCACAAAGGTCAAAGAACCGGTCCAATATGTCAAATGCAAAGTCTCCATTTGCCGGTTCCAAGCGGTCCCAGCTGTTTACAATCTCGGCGGTCCTGATGAAATTGATCCCGGCTTCTTTCATGAGCCTCAGGTCCTTAAGCCAGTCCGCTTCTTTTTCAATCAGCGGATAGTAGCTGCCGCCATAGTAGAACAGATCGATCGTTCGCATCACTCGATCACCGTCCAGCCCATCCACTTCGACAGTTCTCTCAGGGCATCGGCAATATCCTGATGCGCGATGCTGTAGTGATGTTCAATCCCGTTTTCGACAATGGTGTCGACGATCTCGGTCGTCGACTTGTCGAGCACGAGGTCCGTCTGGGGGCCTTCAAGCTGGCGGTCGACAGGTACCGATTTCCCCTTGGACAAAAACAGCCTGTAATGTTCGTTCATTTCTGAGAGTTTCGCGATGGTGATGGCTTCGCTGGTTTTCATCTCGCCTTGAACGGCAAGACCGATGCCTTCTTTCATCGTCGGGTGTTCGATGAATGCTATCGGGCCGTCGCATAGCTTCATCGGTGTATGGCCGCAGTGCCATGCCTTGACCCGCTCTTTGGAGATGGTCGGCAGATCGGCGAGGAAGGGCGGTTCATCGGTCATGGCATATTGCATCACCATGGTGGCGAGTCCGCCGACATCGCCTTCACAGGAAGTGATGTACCCTTCATCATTCAAAAGGGACAGGATCGGACAGACGGAAATGCCGTAAAGGCTTTGCCATTCCGGCCAGCACTTGATGGAAAGCGCCGTGATGTTCTCCCTTTCGACCAGATCCCTGATCGCCAGATAGACACGCACGGTCTTATCCAGCTGATCTTCGGAGCCTTTTTTGAGATTGATCTTCGAGGACAGTTCATCCCTCAACGGCTTGACATCCTCCTCTTCAAAGGCTTTGGCCGCCTGGACCAGTTCCCCGATCGCATAGTATTCAATGCTTGGGCCCACATGACGCTTGAAAGCCAGTTGATTCACTTCGGACAGATAGAAGCCCGGGGCCCGGGTCCCTATGACACCGAATTTTGAATGCTTGAGCAGCTTTTTCGCCTTCAGGGCTTGAACCGTGGTCCGGAGCTTCTTGATGCTTCTCTTGTCCTCGAGATCGCCATAATCATAGGCGAAGGTGATGCCAAGACGCTTGCAGTAGGAACTCAGCATGTTGAGTCCGGTGAAAGCGTTCAATGGGACGGTGTTGTAATCCTCGGTCACGGGATCCTCAAGCGCCCATATGAAAAGGGGGACATCTTTGATCGCCGTCAGCATTTCAAGGGCAAGCTCCCCCATGGGGAAGGTCCCGACTTGCACCACCATCAAGTCCAGCGTGTCCGATTGCATGGAAGTCAGTGCGTGGTTCAGGGTCTTCACATCCATGACCACTTCATCGTAATGGACAAGATTCAAGGGTTCCTCACGCAGGAGTTCCATACTTCTTTTCAGGTTCCTCTTCGCGAGGTCGACACGGAACTTTTCAAAGCCTATGGCCATCAGGCCAACATTGATTTTCATGATTTACCTCCAGATAAACATAAGTCTATGCATGTTTCAACACATGCCTTGAACGCCTCTTTGGCAGCCTTCTCGCCCACCATCATGTACTGTCCGTCCTTGGTGGAGTCATGGAATGCCTGCCTGTAGGCAAGGTCGCACTGGGTAAAGAAGTTGATCTTGCTTATGCCCAGTGTCACGGCGCGTTGGATGTCGTCTTTGCCGATACCGGAGCCGCCATGCAAGACAAGCGGCAGATGGATGGTTTCGCGGATGGTCTTGAGGAGCTCAAAGTCGAGTTTCGGTTCCCCTTGATAAAACCCGTGGGCGTTCCCGAACGAGATCGCCAGGGCATCAATATCGACGGAATCCAACATCGCCTTGGCTTCGTCCGGGTCCGTGAAATGGGCGTTTTCAATCGTGGTGGCGACACGGAAGCCCTCTTCAGGGTTCAACGCGCCGAGTTCGGCCTCAAGACCGACATGCCTGTCATAGGCCCGAACCGCCTTGGTGGATTCGATATTCTTCTTCAAGGAAAGGCTTGAACCGTCGAACATGACCGAGTCAAAACCCGCATCGATCGCCTTCTCACAGTCATCAAGGGTGTCGGCATGATCCAGGTGCACAAGGTAGCTCACATCCTGGAAACGGTTGTGGAGGACCTGGACCAGGTTCTTGAACTCCATGGGATCGATCTGCTGGTTCTCCATCTGGATCGGGGCGACCTGCAAGATGATGGGCGATTTCATTGCCTTAGCGGCTTCCAAAGCCCCATAGATTGTCTCAAGGTTGCTTACACTGATGGAAGGGACGGCATACCCTCCATTGAATGCGTCATTCAACATCGTTTTAAAGGTTGTCTTCATTTTTGATTTCCTTTGTCAAGGTTTGGAAAATTCGCTGCATGGCAGGGTTCGGTTAACATGGCCTTCATCGTGTCATCGAGCTTGATGAAGGAAAGCATGACGCCTGAAGTGTCTTGAGACGTGATGAAATTCCCAACAAGCGGTCGGAAGCTCCTGATGTCGCGGGTGGTCAGGGCTTTTAAGACATCATTATAGAAGATATGGAGTTCCATCATGGTTGTCCGGCCCATGCCGTTCACCAGGACGGCAACCTCTTCCGCGTCGTCGAACACGGATTCCTCAAGCAACATGTCCGTCATCGTTTTGGCGAGTTCGTCGGACGAGGCTTTTCGTATCTGGTTATTCTGGGTCTCGCCGTGAACCCCCATCCCGATTTCATAGACGTCCTCGTCCAGTTCGAAGAACGGTGCGCCGGTCACCGGTGAGGTGCCGCTTTCAATGCTCAGTGAGAGGGTCCTGGTATGGTCCCGCACACGCTTCCCAAACGCGACCACCGATTCCAGGGCATGCCCTTTGTTCGCATAGGTCCCGACCATCTTGTAGGCGAAGAGCGTGCCTGCGGCCCCGCGTCTTTCAGAAAGCGGTGCGTCTTTCGGGGCTGAAGCGATGTCGTCGTGCAACAGGAGCGGTTCGACCTTGTAGCCTTCTTTTCGCGCCATCCTTATGGCGAGTTTCGAATTGATGACATCGCCCTCGTGATTCGAAATCAGGAGGCATGTCCCTTTTCCGCGGTCCACCGCCTTGATCCCCTCCAGGATCGCTTTGGGTCCCGGCGCCGCGAACATGCCTCCATACGCGTTCGCATCAAGCATGTTGTATCCGACGAAGCCTATGCATGCGGGTTCGTGCCCTGAACCGTTGCCGATCAGGACCCCGACCGTATCGTCGACGATGTGTCTGCTTACGAGCACATCGGCGTTTTCAAGTTTGTAAAGGCGCTGTGAATTGGCGGCTTCAAAACCGGAAATCATGTCCTGGACGATGGCTTCTTTACTATTGATTAGCTTCTTGGTCATGATTCGCCTCCAGACTCTGATGACTGATGTTGAATTGTCTGATCGTATAATAGAAGGATGTGGCACCGGGGTCCTTGTGCCCTTTTGACTTCTCTTTTGTGTACTTCGATCGCCCGCGTCTGGCGACCATGTCGACGGTCGCTTCCACACCTTCCTTGGCGGCGGCCTCCGCAATCCCGAGGATGGATCCGAGGGATGATGCCCTTGGCACCTCTCCGAGTCTTCTGTTGACCGCATCCAGGGGGTCGACAAGGGTCTTGTCGCCGACCTTCGCGCCACCGATCTCCATGATGACTTCCTGGGCGCCCTTGAGACCGTCAATGAACTCGGCGCCCCCGAAGGTCTCGCAATCCTTTGACACATTGCCGAACTCCAGGAATACCGCCCCGAATAAAGCGCCTATGGCTCCGCCGGCAGCTTGGATGAGCGCATCGCCAAAGGTATGGAAAAGCTCGTCGAACGTAAAGAGGTCATTGCGGCTGATCGCCTCTTTGGCCGCGCGCATGCCCCGCGCCATGGTGACACCATGGTCGCCGTCGCCGGCAATCTGGTCCAATGCGGAAAGTTCTTCCTGTCTTTCTTCAAACATGTCGCAGATATCGACCAATACGGTCCTGACTTCACCAATCGTCATATTCAACGCTCCTTCATGATCCGTTTCATATTGATCAGACCCTCTTTAGCGGTCGTGAAGTCCGAAGGTTCGATCTGTCTCCAGATATTGGTGCCTTCACCGACTTCGCAGTTCGCATTCACAAAGCTTTCAAGACAGATCCATCCGTCGTACCCGATCGCGGTCAGTCCCTCGTAGACCTCATCCCAATGGACCTGACCGGTCAGGGGAATGCCTCGGTCGTTTTCCGAGAAATGCACATGACCTATATGTTGACCGCCTCTTTTGAGGGCATGGAGGACGGACTTTTCTTCGATGTGGGCATGAAAGGTATCGAAATGCAATCGAACATTCTTCCGGTTTACTCTCTTAAGGAAACCGACACCTTCTTCGATTGTATTGAAGACATAGCTTTCAAAACGGTTCAACACTTCAAGGTTGATGGCTATTCCGAACGGTTCGGCGTAATCGGCGATCGCGCGGAGACTGTCGATGATACGTCCGATTCTCCCGTCCGCCTCATCCTTTCGCATCACCAGTCCCCAGGGGGAGTGGATGACGCCGGAAAGGTAGGGGGCCTTGAACTCGGCCACCACGTCGATGCACGCTTTCAAGTGCTTCATGCCGCGGTCACGGACCTTGGCATCAGCGCTTGAGATATCCGTTTCGGATGAGATGCCTGTGGCAAAAAGCGGAACAATGTCAAGATCCTCGACAAGTTTCCGATATTTCCTGACATCGAATGATCCAGGATCGAGCAAGGGGAATTCCACACCGTCATACCCAAGTTCCTTGGCTGTTTTGATGTGTGGTTCAAGATCTTCATCCCATGTTTTGCATAAGGATGACAGATGGATGCCGTAGCGCATGGTTGAAACCTCCTTCATAGTAAGGGAGGGTCTTCCTAGGAAGACCCTCTCATCAGTTGTCAGTCAATTATGAAAAGATGCTTGAGAACAGGGATGAAATCGCGGTCCAAATCGAGAATTCATTACCACCGTAAAGTTGCAGGAAGTCACCGGCGGTATCCGAAAGCAATGGGATGGTCACGGCGACAATCAGGATGAGCAGTATGCCACCGATGACGCTGGTGATGACCGCAGGCAGCACACCGCCACGGTTGTTTGCCAGTATGGCCGCAGGTGCGACATCGAAATAGGCGGCAATGGTGAGCGGGATGACCGCGACCGTGAAGAAACCGACATTCCCCAGGATGAAAATGGTGAGGATGCTGGTTCCTAGTGCGATGATGAACCCGAGTACCAGCGCTTTAGGGCCATAGGGGAAGATAATGGGGATATCGAGTCCGGGAACCGCTCCGGGTACGAGCTTGTCCGAGATCCCTTTGAAGGCGGGCACGATCTCATTCAGGAACATGCGTACGCCTGTCAGGATGATGACAAGACCGGCCGCGAAAGTGAGACCTTCAGTGATGCTGGTCAGGACCCAGTTGTCACCCATCACTTCCGCACGGATGTCCGAAGGCATGAGGGCGGCAACCAGCATATAGACGAGGAACATGACCAATCCCGAAGTGATGGTCGTATCTGAAATGAAGCTGAGTTTCTTAGGAAGATCGAGATTCTCAGTCGAATTTTCCTTGTTGCCGATGCGTCCGCCGATGAAATCACCGAGCAGAAGGAACGGTGTTGCCGTATGGGCTATCGTGAAGTCGCGCTTGCCAGTGAGTCTTTCAATAGGCTTGATCATCAGGAACGGTCCTACGATGATCGCAACCACATCAAAGAACAATGCGAAAGCAATCAATAACCAGCCTTCAAGACCCGCTTCGACACCAACGGCGAGGAAAAGCATCGGATACCAGAACAATAGATGCCCCGATAGGTAGATCCCCTTGAGCTTGGTGAATCTCGCAATGACCAGATTCGCCACAAAAGCCAGCAGCATGATGGTTCCGATTTCACTCCCGTATTCACCTAGGAAGTCACCGAACGAAGCGGAAAGACCGTCGCCTTCAATGGCGAAAATCTCAGTGAACCCTTCTGAAAGCGGTTGAATGGAAGCGGAAATGATATCGACACCTTGTAAAAGAATAAGCATTCCGATAATGGTTTTCAAGGTTCCCTTGAGCACTTCTTCAAATGGTTTTTTCTGTAGCAGGAGACCCAGCAATGCAATCAGCCCAAGGAATATGGCTGTGTTACGCATGATTTCTACAATGTAATCAACGATAAACATAAAATTGAGTCACTACTCCTTCTTATTTGGCTTTTTCAGCCTCGATTTTTTGTACGGCACTTAATCCTTTTTCCTTGATTTCGTCTTTGTCTAGAAAGTCATGGATGACAATCACCGGATTGTCCCCCTGTTTCAGCTGTCTCGCGATATCTTCTGAAGCAAAGACAATATCAACCCCTGATGAAGCCGCACTGGTCACGTCCGACACTTCGACTGAACAGTTCACACCATTCGACTTCAATACATCTTCTACGTTCATTTTCAGTATCATCGAGCTTCCGACTCCAAAACCACACACGCACATGACCTTGACCTGTTTCATGTTTCTCCTCCTTTTTGTCGCTTGTTCTACTGCATTTTTCCCTCCTCTTTTTCGAATCATAATAGCGCCATCACTTCCCCTTTGCTCTTGGCATTCAAAATGTTTGACAACTTATCCGGATCGGATAAAATCATCGCCAGTTCCTGAAGAAACGATAAATGCCCATCATGATCGGTCGCTGCGATAATGAATAAAAGTCTTATCGGATCGTTTTTCTCGTGACCGAATTCGATAGGGTTCTTGAGTGTGACTAAAGAAATGGAATCTTCCTTGACATAGGGTCCTGGAGCCGCATGACCCAATGCGATATGAGGCGAGATCGCGATGTAGGGACCATACTCTTCGACCGCATCGATCATGGCTTTGATGTAGTCCATGTCGATCTTGTCTTGGTTCACGAGCAACTGACCCGCTTTTTTTAAAGCGTCTTGCCAATCGGTCGCGTCAACATTCAGCTCAACCACGTCTTCTGTTAGATAATCTGCAAGCATACGTCCTCCGTAACCGGTTACGATATTGTTTAAAAATTTAAGCAATGAAAGATTCATTGCTTTTGTAACCCTTTACATAACTGATAGTATCATGTGTATGTTTGAGTTTCAAGATATTTTTATAATTTTATGTGTAGGTGGTATGCCTTTTTATGTATGTGCAATCATATATCACGTTCTTGTCGACATTTTCTTTGTGGATCAATCTGTAGAGCAGTGCCGCCGCTTTCTTTCCCACCCGTTCAATCGGGACGGCCATGGTTGATAGCGGTGGATTCACGCTGTTGGCCATGAAATTGTTATCGTAGCCGATGATCTTGATGTTTTCCGGGATACTGATTCCAAGGGAACCCATGACTTTTATCGTCATGAAAGCCAGGCTGTCGTTTGCGGCAAAAATGCCGTCGACCTCGTGTTTGTCGAGAAACTGGTAAACCCTTTTCTGGTCGTTTCCATCCAATTCAGTCTGTACGATATCATAATCAATGCTTAGTTCATTGCATTGATCGACAAACCCTTCATAGCGTTCATTTGAAGAAGGGTAGATCAATGGTCCGGAAATATGGAGCAGCCTCTTACAACCATTGTTATGGAGCTTCTTGACAGCCTCTTTGGCACCGTTATAGAAATCAGAGGTGACATAAGGCACTTTGCCGTTGATGGCACCGTCGATGGTTATGATTGGAATATCCAGCTTTAAAAAGTCTTTCGAGTTTTCATTGGGGGTAACGATGATCAAACCCGCAAGGGACATGGTTGAAATCATACGGATATGATGGTTTTGGATCTCGCGGCTATTCAGTGTATTGAAAAGCATGACATTGTAGTCGTATTCGTTCATCTTGCGTTCAATAGCCTGGACGATCTGTGGGAAGTACAAGTTCATCAGATCAGGAACAATAAGGCCGATCACATTCGAGGTCTTATTGAATAGACTCCTGGCCACACTGTTCGGCATGTAGTCATGCTTGTCAATGATATCCAGGATTCTCTTTTTTGTCTTGGGATTGATATCGGGCTTATCGTTGATGGCCCTGGATACGGTCGCAACCGACGTATTTGCCAGTCGTGCAATGTCCTTGATGGTTAACATGGTATTCCATCCCCTTATTCGATCAAATCTTGAGAATCGGACAATTCATACTATCATGGAGACTTATTTGTTTTCAAGTAATCTTTTTTGCGGGCATTGCTTCTCATCGAAGAACACCATGAAAAATTTGTTCGCATCATGACGCCGCTGAAGCTTGTCGAATGAAGCAAGCGAACCTTCAAAATTGAGCGTGATCCGCTGAAATCCCGTCGAACCCAATTTTACCCAAAACTTAACAGATACCGCCCAGCATCCGCCCCTTAAGCATCGTTTGTCCTATGATAATCACCAAACCGGGGCCTGAAGGCGTGGATCCCGCTTGCCTGATTCTAATGATATCAGTTTACCGGGAAAGGTCAACAGTTCCAAATCATCGCATTTAGTAGTTCGCACATGAAACATTCTGTGGTATAATGAACATAGAATATACAAAGGAGCGATTATGCTATGGGATTTTTAAAACGGTTATTCGGTAAAGACAAGAAAAAATCCGAAGCCAACCAAGCGACCCCTGAAAATGCTCAACCCGAAGAAGAAAAAGAGGCTACAGAACCTGAGGCGGCCCAGGAAAAGTCCAAACGACCGGATGCTCGCGACTACCATGTTTCCTTGAATAAGGACAAGGACAGTGAGAACTACAACATGTGGCGTGTGCGCAAGGAACAATCCGATAAGACCATCAAGTTCTTCAGGACCCAAAAAGAAGCCATCGACTACGCTGAGGACCTCGCCAAGGAATCCGACTCGGATGTCGTCATCCACAAGACCGACGGTTCCATCCGCAAACAGAACTACAAGAAATAAGCGAATCTCACGGCTCCTAAGACATTTCTTTTGACCAGGCGATCAAAGTGCGCCCCTTGTGGGCGCGCTTTTTTATGGACCCATGCATGCACGAATAATTGAAGCCTTTTCCATAAGCCCGAAGCACTCTAAGTTGCGATACCATTTACATCCCTATTTGCATTGATTATAATGAAAGTAGAAACACCCGTTACCACAAACTCTTTAGGAGGGA
>JBKHIE010000052.1:0-9771 GCA_046538775.1 Candidatus Izemoplasmataceae bacterium | reverse complement strand
ATAAATTGAATCAACCGTTATAAATGACTTGCAAAACGCATGATTTGTGCTATAATACTTTCTGCGCCTGGTTCATGGTTCGCCGTTCCTCAGCGGTCTACTAAGATCCAGGGGTCAAAAAGGAATAAGGAGGAAACCCACTATGGCTCTGACCAAAGAAGAAAAGCAGAAGATCGTTGAAGCGCATCGCATCAAGGACAACGACACCGGTTCACCGGAAGTCCAGGTCGCGGTGCTTACGAAAGAGATCCTTTCACTCAACGAACACTTGAAGGCCCATCCGCATGACTACCATTCACGCCGTGGCCTGCTTCAAAAAGTCGGACGTCGCCGTCATCTCATGAACTACCTGAGAGACAAGGACATCCAACGCTACCGCAACCTGCTTAAAAAACTCGGACTTAAAAAATAAGTGCTCAGCACTTATTTTTTTTATTTTCATGAATTTCTTGTCGCCCCTTTCACTAAGAACGGGTATGAATTATAATGGTATATGAATTATAATGGTATCAGATACCATGAACGATTAGGCCATATCGAACGGAGGACCAGCATGGATAAATTCCCAAAACTTCAGCAATGGATATTGCGTTTCACCCTGATTGCACTCATCCTCGCCACACTCTGGCTGATCCAGGGGGTGTTCGGTGACTTTCTGGATTCCTTCATGACCGCTTTCACCGCGATCCTCATGCCGTTTGCGATCGCGCTTTTCATCAGCTACCTGCTCGCGCCGATCTTCCGGTTTCTTGAAAAGAAACTCTGGATGCGCAACCGCATGCTCAACACGGTCATCCTGTTCGCAGGGTTCGGCTTCCTCTTGTTTTTGTTCATCCGGTATGCGGGGACACTCATCTATGAACAAGGCGTCCTTTTCATAAGGGAGGACTGGCCCAACGTCAGGACGGCGATCGAGGATTTCTTCATGCAAAGGGAAGCGCTCGTCCCGGTCTATGATTATCTTGAGAAATTCCTTTCCAACGATGTCTTGGGCCTGATCGACTACGATGTCGTCAGCATCTTTGAAAGCATGGCGCACATCATCCTGACCATCGTACTGGTCCCGGTCTTCCTGTTCTTCATTCTTAATGACGGTCCGCGGATCTATGAAAGCATCATTTCCGTCGTGCCCAAGAAATACAGGCATCATGCGATCGAACTCACCAAGCGCGCCAACCATGTCACCAAACAGTATTTCGACGGACGGTTTGCGACCATGTTCATCATGGCCGTCGTCTTTTCCATCATCCTTTTCATTCTCGGCTTCGGCGAACGGTCCATCCTCTTCGGATTCATGCTCGGGTTCTTCGACATCGTGCCCTACATCGGCCCCTTCATCGCCTCCATCCTCCCCGTCCTTTACAGCATGGCCGACCCTACGCTTCCTTTCGGGGAGTATGCACCGCTTGTGACCCTGGTCACCGTCGTCATTTTCCAGATTGTCCAGGACAATGTCGTCCAGCCCTTCGTCATGGGCCACGAGACCAAGATCCATCCCCTGCTCGTGCTGAGCGCCTTCATCTTCTTCGGGTACCTCTGGGGCGTCGTCGGCATCATCCTCGCCATCCCGATCACCGGGATGATCCGCTCCACCACCCATTATATCCACGAACTGAACGAAGAATACGTCCAGCTCGATGAAGAAGACATCGAACAGATAAGAAGAGAGGAAGATTAGATGCATGTCATCAAGAACGCAACACTCTACACCATGGACACAATCAATGGCGAGAACGGTTATGTCGCCTTTGAAAACGGCACCGTCAAGGAGGTGGGAAGGACTTTCGACCCCGAACGCTTCAAGGACGCCTCCGTCACCGATGCCAAGGGCAAGACCGTCACGCCCGGCCTCGTCGACCCCCATTGCCACCTTGGCATCCACGAAGAAGGCATCATGTTCGAAGGGAACGACACGAACGAGATGACCGCACCAATCACCCCTGAACTAAGAGGCCTTGACAGCGTCTACCCCGCCGATTCGGCGTTCAAGACCACCCGTGAAAGCGGTGTGACAAGCGTCATCACGGGCCCTGGAAGCGCCAACGCGATCGGAGGTACCTTCACTGCGCTCAAGACCGCAGGCAAGACCGTCGACGATATGATATTCAAAGCGGAATGCTCCATGAAGATGGCGCTCGGTGAAAACCCCAAGCGGGTCTATTCCTCCCAGAAGAAGACCCCATCCACACGCATGGCGACCGCGGCCCTCATTCGCGAATGGCTCATGAAGGCCCGCGACTACCATGAACAGATGAAGCAATACGAAGCCGGTGAGGACGACGCCAAAAAACCGTCTTTCGACATGAAGCTTCATAGCCTTTCGCGGGTGTTCGACGGTCTCAAGGTCAAGATCCACGCCCACAGGAGCGACGATATCATGACCGCCATCCGGATCGCGAACGAGTTCGGCCTCGACGCATCGGTCGAGCATGCGACCGAAGCCCACTTGATTCCTGAGGCCATCAAGAAAAGCGGCATCGACATCATCCTGGGTCCGACCCTCGGTGCGGCTTCGAAATACGAACTCGTCAACAAATCGTTCAAGTCCGCGAAAATCCTCGATGACCACAAGATACCCTTTGCGATCATGACCGACCATCCGGTGGTCACGACCGAAAGCACCATGGTCCAGCTTGCGCTCTTTGTCAAGCACGGCCTATCAAAAGCGAAGGCCCTTGCGGCCGTGACCACCGAAGCGGCCCGCATCAACGGTGTTCATCATAAAGTGGGGTCCCTTGAGACCGGCAAGGATGCGGACGTTGTCATCTGGGATGGCGACCCGTTCGACATCATGGCCCGTCCAGAGAAAGTATACATCAACGGGCAGCTGGTCCACGAAACAGCCCAGGAGGCGTAACATGTCAGAATTTCTAGAGTCCATCCACCCGATTCTTCTATATTTCATCATATTCATCGTCAAGATCATCGAAGTCGCCATGGCGACGGTCCGGATTGTCCTGATCACCAAGGGTGAGAAGTTCAAGGGCAGCATCATCGGATTCTTCGAGGTCCTGATCTGGGTCGTCCTGACCGCGACGGTCCTGGTCGATGTCACAAGCGATCCCTTCAAAGTGGTCGTCTATGCGCTTGCCTTTGCGTTTGGAAACTATTTCGGCAGCATGTTCGAAACCCGCCTTGGCATCGGAACCGTCAAGATCGAGGCCATCGTCCCGAAATCCAAAGGGAAGGAAATATCCAAGGCGCTTCGCGAACTCGGCTTCGGCGTCACTGCGACCGACGCCTACGGACGCGACGAGAGGCGCGAAATCCTCTACATGCACGTCCCAAGGCGCAAGATGGACAAGACCGTGCGCCTGATCAAATCCTTCGAAGGCAAGATGATGATCACCATCAACGAGACAAAACCGGTTTACGGAGGCCATGGCATATTAAGAAAATGATGCAATGCCCGCATTGCACTTTTTCTTGATTTTAAAAGCGCTCCCTATACTCTGAAAGCATTTTATGTTAAGATAGTGTGATAGATAATAAAAGTTAGAAAAGAGGAAACAAAAAAATGCAAGAACCAAAAACCTATGAACTGGACCTGAATGGCAGAAAGCTCGTCGTCGAGATCGGCGAACTGGCCAAGCAGGCCACAGCCGCAGCACTGATCCGCTATAACGACACCGGCGTGCTCTCCGTCATGCAGACGTCGGGCGAACAAAGCGACCTCCCGTTTTTCCCGCTTCTTGTCAACTACACCGAAAAACTTTATGCCGCCGGTAAGATTCCAGGCGGATTTTTGAAGCGTGAAGGTCGTCCCTCAGACCATGAGACCCTGACTGCGCGTCTGATCGACCGCCCGCTTCGCCCGCTTTTCCCGGATGGTTTCAGGCACGAAGTGCAAGTCATCAACACCGTCATGAGCGGCAACACCGACTATTCGCCTCCGATGGCGGCCATGTTTGGAAGCTCGCTCACCATCTCGATGAGCAGCCTTCCCTTCGCAGGCCCGATCGCGGGCGTCGTGGTCGGACGCATCGACGGCGAATTCATCCTGAATCCGACCGAAGAGGAACTCACCTATTCCGACATCGACCTGACCGTCGCCGGCACGAAACATGCCATCAACATGGTCGAAGCCGGCGCGAAACAAGTGGATGAGGATGTCATGCTTGACGCCATCATCTTCGCCCACGAATGGATCAAGAAGCTGGTCGAGTTCCAAGAGGAGATCGTCGCCGACATCGGCGAGGAAAAGATGACCTTTGAAGCGGAGAAACCAAGCGAGGATTTCGTCAGCTTCGTTGAAGACAACTTCAAGGACCGCGTCGTTGAAGCGGTGCGCACCTTCGACCGCGAGAAACGCGGGGAGCTCATCAGTGTGCTGAAGGATGAGATTGATGCGAAAGTGCCTTCGTTGTACCCGGACACCCCCGAAGACGAGCAGAAAGCCATCATCAGCACGATGAAGGAACTGCTTGACAACCACGTGAAAAACGAAGTGCGCCGCTCGATCATCGAGGACAAGAAACGCCCTGACGGCCGTGGCCTCGATGAGATCCGTCCCCTCTCCAGCCGGATCGACCTGTTCGCCCAGACCCACGGAAGTGCGCTTTTCACCCGTGGTCAGACGCAGGCGCTCAGCGTCACCACCCTTGGCGCCCTCGGCGAACATCAGATCATCGATGGCCTCGGCGACCAGGACAACAAGCGTTTCATGCTCCATTACAACTTCCCGCCCTACAGCGTCGGTGAAGTCGGACGTTACGGACCTCCGAAACGTCGTGAAATCGGACACGGCGCCCTGGGTGAACGCGCCCTCTGGCAAGTGCTTCCCGATGAAGAGGACTTCCCCTACACCATCCGCATCGTGAGCGAAATCCTGGAAAGCAACGGCTCCACCTCACAAGCCTCGATCTGCGCCGGCTGCATGAGCCTCATGGCCGCAGGCGTGCCCATCAAGGCACCGGTCGCCGGCATCGCGATGGGTCTCATCAAAGAAGGCGACGACTACCGCGTCCTCACCGACATCCAAGGCCTTGAGGACCACCTCGGCGACATGGACTTCAAAGTCGCCGGTTCAAAAGACGGCATCACCGCCCTCCAGATGGACATCAAGATCGAAGGCCTTTCAAAAGACATGCTCAAAGAAGCCCTCGAGCAGGCCCGAAAGGGACGCCTTGAGATTCTTGACCATATGCTTAAGACCATTCCTGAAGCCCGCCCAGAAGTTGCGGAGAACGCACCGAAAGTCAAGATCATGCTCATCGACCCTGAAAAGATCCGCGACGTCATCGGCCCGGGTGGCAAACAGATCTCCAAGATCGTCGAGAACAACGACGATGTCAAGATCGACATCGAACAGGACGGTCGTGTGACCATCATGCATACCCGTATGGAACCCATCAACAATGCCCTCAAGGAAATCGAGGACATCGTACGCGTCGCCAAGGTCGGCGAACGCTACCAGGGCAAGGTTGTCCGGGTCGAGAACTACGGCTGCTTTGTCGAACTCTGGCCTGGCACCGACGGGCTTTGCCACATCTCCAAGCTTGCGCATGGGCGTGTTGAGAAGGTCACCGATGTCGTGAACGTCGGCGACACCCTCGATGTCAAGGTCATCGGCATCGACGACCGCGGAAGAATCGACCTCTCCCACAAGGCGGTCCTGCCCAAGCCGGACCAACAAAAAGGGGCACCCAAACGCAGTTCAAAAGATTCCAAACCTTCTAAGAAATAACAAAATATGGTATAATACAATCGGACACCGTGTCCAGACAATCGAGCCGCGCAAGCGGTTAGGAAAGTCCATGCTAGCACAGGCTGTGATGCCTGTAGTGTTCATGATCGCGGAAACCATAACGCGGTGCGCATCCCTGATGCGACGGCCGGTGGTTCATCCCCCGCGGATGAACGACCTTTAAAAGTGCCACAGAGACGAGCTTCGAAGGCGACTTCGGAGGTGGAACGGGTAAACCCCATGAGCTAGAAACCCAAAATATGGTAGGGGCGCTTCGCTTGAGGAAACGAACTTGAAGCGAAGGCGCAATCGCGCAGATAGATGATTGTCACCCGGAAGGGTACAGAACATGGCTTACCGGACACGGTGTTTCAAAAAAAGGCGCCTGACGGCGTCTTTTTTACTTTTCATACAATTGAAAAACCGGTCCGTTTACGGTAGAATGATTAGAGCAACAAAAGGAGAATGTCCCATGCCCAAACAATCCATAGACGCCGTCAAGGCTCATCAGAAAACGATACGAAACTTCTCCATCATCGCGCACATCGACCATGGGAAGAGTACGCTCGCGGACCGCATCCTGGAAAAGACCAAGTCGATCACGACCCGCGAGATGAAAGAACAGTTGCTCGATTCGATGGACCTTGAACGCGAACGCGGCATCACCATCAAGCTGAATGCCGTGCAGATCAAGCACACCCATAAAGACGGCGTGACCTACACCTTCCATCTGATCGACACACCGGGTCATGTCGACTTCGCCTATGAAGTCTCACGCAGTCTCGCCGCATGCGAGACCGCGCTTTTGGTCATCGATGCGGCCCAGGGGATTGAAGCGCAGACCCTTGCGAATGTCTATCTGGCCCTTGACAATGACCTGGAAATCATCCCCGTCATCAACAAGATCGACCTTCCGAACGCCAACGTGGAAGCGGTCAAGAAAGACGTCGAGGATGTTCTTGGAATCCCTGGGGAGGAAGCCATCCTCGCAAGCGCCAAAGAAGGCAAGGGCATCGATGAAATCCTCGACCGCCTTGTCGGTAGCGCCCCGCCGCCCAAGGGCGACCCGACCGCACCGCTCAAGGCCCTCATCTTCGATTCCATCTACGTCCCCTACCGCGGCGTCATCCCATCGATCCGCGTGGTCGACGGCATCCTGGAAAAGGGCGACACCATCCGGATGATGAACAACAAGAAAGTCTATACCGTCACCGAACTCGGTGTGAACACCCCCAAGCAAAAACCGTGCGACTACCTCGGCCCCGGCGATGTGGGGTATCTGGTCGCTTCGATCAAGAATGTCGAAAACGTCCGCGTGGGCGATACCATCACCCACGTCGACAACCCCGCCCCGACTCCGCTGCCCGGTTACCGCCAGCTCACCCCGATGGTCTTCTGCGGGCTTTTCCCGATCGATGCGAACCGCTACAACGACCTCAGAGAAGCCCTCGAACGGCTCAAGCTGAACGACGCGTCCCTGACGTATGAACCCGAGAATTCCCAGGCGCTCGGCTTCGGCTTCCGCACGGGATTTCTCGGCATGCTGCATATGGAAATCGTCCAGGAACGCCTTGAAAGGGAGTTCAACATCGAACTGATCGCCACCGCCCCCTCCGTCATCTACCACGTCAACATGCAGGATGGGTCGATGAAATCGATCGATAATCCCGCGGATATGCCTGACCCCCAATACATTGACTCCATCGAGGAACCGTATGTGACCGCGACCATCATGTGTCCGAAGGAATACGTCGGGAACGTCATGGAACTCTGCCAGAACAAGCGCGGTGAATTCGGCACCATGGAATACCTCGATGAGAACCGGGTCCAGCTCGTCTATCGGATGCCCCTTCTTGAAATCGTCTACGATTTCTTCGATAAGCTCAAGTCCTCTTCAAAAGGCTACGCGTCCCTTGATTATGAGTTCCAGGGACGAAAGGCGAGCAACCTTGTCAAGATGGACATCCTGATCAACCATGAGAAAGTGGACGCCCTCAGCGTGATCGTCCACCGGGACTTCGCCTTCCACCGCGGAAAGGCCATCACCGAGAAGCTCAAGGACCTGATTCCAAGACAGATGTTCGAAGTCCCCGTCCAAGCCACCATCAACAACCGCATCATCGCGCGAAGCACCATCAAGGCGATGCGCAAGAACGTCCTTTCCAAATGTTATGGCGGAGACATCTCCAGGAAGAAAAAACTCCTTGAGAAACAAAAGGAAGGCAAGCGCCGCATGAAGACTGTCGGCAGTGTCGAAGTGCCCCAGGAAGCGTTCCTTTCCGTGCTCTCGCTGGATGATTGAGATGGACGCCCTATACATCCACATACCCTTCTGCGACCATATCTGTTCGTATTGCGACTTCGCCAAGGAGATTGCGTCCGCAGAAAAGAAAACCCATTACATGGCCATGCTCAAGAGGGAGATCCTGTCCCACAAGGGGGAATTCTTTAATGTCCGGAGTGTATTCATCGGCGGCGGCACCCCGAGCCTTTTGAGTCCCGCCATGCTTGATAATCTCAAGGATGCGCTTAGCGAAGCTGGAATCCATGACCTTGAAGATTTCTCCATCGAAGCGAACCCGAAAGATATCACCCCAGAAATTGCCAAGGCGTTTAAGGCCATCGGCATCACCCGGGTGAGCCTTGGGGTTCAATCGTTCAATCCGAAGCATTTGAAGCTTCTGAACCGGAAACACGATGAAGCAATCGCAAGAAGCGCTGTCTCTGCCCTCATCGATGCCGGCATTGAAAACATCAACGCGGACATGTTGTTTGGAATCCCGGGTCAGACGGCTTTGGAACTGAGGGAAGACTTGGACAAAGTCACACGCCTTCCCTTAAGACACATCTCCTATTACAGTGTCATCATCGAAGCGAAGACCCCGCTTGAGAAGTGGATCCGAAACGGAACAATCGAAGCAGTGGATGAATCGCTTGAAGGCGAGATGTACGACCTCGTACGGAGCACCTTGAAAGCCAAAGGCTTCAGACACTATGAGATCAGCAACTTCGCCAAGCCCGGGTTTGAATCGCTTCATAACACCATGGTGTGGAGGAGCGAGGACTACCTCGGGCTTGGCGCCGGTGCCCATTCCAAATGGCGCGGCGAAAGGTTTTATAACGTCCGCTCCATCAAGCGTTACATCGAGCGGATGGAAGAAGACGGTTCACCCATCGCCTCGCATTATCCTTTCGAACCGGTGCGTGATTACCTTCTCATGGGGCTCAGGCTCACAGAAGGCGTTTCGCTTGATGCCTTCGAGCAGCGGTTTGGTTCTTCATTGTTCACGCATTATCCTGAACTGAGGGAGGACCTTGAGAAAGGGCTTCTTGAAATAAGGAACGGTCATCTGAGGTTCACGGAGCGAGGCCTCGCCCTCGGCAACACCGTGTTCATGAAACTCTGAAGGGGGTAGTCTATGCTTAAACAGCTGCTCAAGGAATACGAATACGAACTGAAAAGCGGGTCCCGTCTCTCAAAGCATTCGCTCGACGCCTACATGCGTGATGTCGGGGCGTACGTCGAATACCTCGACAAGAAGGCGATCAAGCGCCCTGAAGCCATCACCAAGGAGACCGTCCAGCAGTACCTCATGACGCTTCGCAAGAAGAAGCGCGCGCCTTCGACGGTGTCGCGAAAACTGTCCGCCCTCAAAGGCTTCCACCAGTTCATGCTTGATGAGAAGCTCGTCGATGACAACGTCATCCTCTCGATCAAGCGCCCCAAGCAGAAGCACCATCTCCCAGACACCCTTACGATCGATGAGATGGACCACCTCATCGAGACCGCGAGAGGGGATTCACCGCTTGAGAAAAGAAACCTGGCCATGCTTGAGATGCTTTATGGAAGCGGGCTTCGGATCAGCGAACTGACGCATCTCAAGACCGACGACCTTCACATCAACGAAGGCTTCATCAACGTGAGCGGAAAAGGGGAGAAGGAACGCATCGTCCCGATCGGCTCCAATGCGGCAAGCGCGCTCAAGGCCTATCTTGAAGACGCCCGGCTCAGACTGTCGAAAAAGCCCACCCCTTACGTGTTCTTGAACCGGCACGGGCAAGCCATCAGCCGGATCGGTTTTGAT
>JBKHIE010000051.1:0-9887 GCA_046538775.1 Candidatus Izemoplasmataceae bacterium | reverse complement strand
ATTGGGCCGCTTCATGTTTTAGTCTTGAGTCTATGCTCAAAAAGCCTTTAAGGTCGTTCTTTTGCATGAGGGATGTCAAGGTTTTGTCGAAAGCGGGCCCCGATTCATGATAGCCGTAAGGCCCTTCACGCGTGAGCTTATGGGAAAGGTCGCCGCTTGCGACGTACACGACCTTTCTATCGAGCGTGTCCGCGGTCTTTTTGATCAGGGTCCCCATCCGGTAGTGGTCTTTGTCTGTCAAGCCTGAAAGCGACACGCGGACCAGGGAGAAATCATCGTATTCAAGCATGATGAAATAAAGCGGGACCATGGATCCATGGTCGAGCATCGGTCCCCTCGATCCCTGGCGTCCGGCCCGGAAAGAAGCCTCATCCGCCTTTTGTTCAAGCGTCTCGATGAAGGCCCGGTCGCACGGCGCGCTCAGTCGCACCTGAGGGGCCCCGAACATCCCGAGATCCCCTTTCAGGGTGGGCGCATCGGTGATGTGGAAATAGTCCCTGTAGGTCGGAGCATGCGGGGAGGACAGGACGATGGTGTCGGGTTTGAGCGCTTTGATCTCTTGGGCGATTCTTTGATAGTTGTCGAGCGTTTTTTGGATCGCTTTTTCCTTTCCCCTGCCCACTTCCGGTACGGCAAGCGGGGGATGGGGGACGATGTAGGCTTTGATGATGCTCATGGTATTCCTCCTCATACATTGCCAAGATGGATGTGCCGGAGGCCTTCTTTCTCACCGAACTCCCTGGCCTTGTTCAATGTCTCGATCGGAGTGATGGGCGTGTCTTTCATTTTCCATGCCGGGAAGAACCTGGAGATGTGCCACGGGGTGTCCAGGGAGAGGTGGCCGGCGATCCCGTGTGCAATCGCCTTTAGCTGGTGGGCCTGGTCGTTCACTCCGGGTATGACAAGGGTGGTGACTTCAAGGTGGACACCGGCCTCTTTCAAGCGGACCATGCTATGCATGATGTCCTTCGCATGGCCGTTGCAGTATTTTTCATAGACCCCTTCATAAGGGCCCTTGTAGTCGATGTTCGCGGCGTCGATGTAAGGAATGATCAGGTCCAGCGTCTCATCGGTCATGTTTCCGTTTGAGATCCACAGGTTTTTAAGCCCGTGTTTTTTGGCGAGTTTCATGATGTCGTAGGCATATTCCAAGAAGATGGTGGGTTCGCTATAGGTATAGGCGATGGCTTCACAGTCATAGGTGAGCGCGGACTGTACATGCTCTTCCGGTGACATGTCCCTCCCCTCGATCGTCTTGTTCAACCTTGGGGATTGTGAAATCCGCCAGTTTTGACACCATGGGCACCGCATGTTGCACCCGACCGTCGCGATGGAGTAGGCTTTGGAGTGTGGGTGGAAATGATAAAGGGGTTTTTTCTCGATCGGATCGATGCCGGTTGCGATGGTCTTGCCATAATTGAGCGCATACAAGGTGCCGTCAATGTTCTCACGCACCCCGCAAACACCACGCCTGCCTTCCTTTATGACGCATCGAAGGTTGCAGACATTGCACTTTACCGACTTATGATCAAGCTTTTCATAATTGAGCGCTTCTTTCATTCCAACGACCTCCTTCACTTTTATTCTATCACTAAATGGCGATTTGATAAAAATGCATTTTCGAGAAAAAAGGGAACTAAATGATTGTAAAAGGGGAGTGGAATCCGTTAGAATAACAGGTACCAATGTGGTATAATAACTTACGCATTCAAACTGGACGGGGGTGTGTGTCTTGGACCGGAAGATCATTGTTGCGCTGCATACCGCCACGCTCGGTGTCATTCTTGCCATGGGCGTGTTTTTTTGGAGTCTCGAGGTAAGTTTCCTTCTTGTCCTCGCGCTCGTCATCGTTTTGACCAACGGTCTTTTTCTTTATCTCTTCCATCATAAGACCCATGAACACATCACCACGCTCAATACGGAAGTGAAAAGAAAGAACGCCATAATCTCGGCGAAGGAGGCCCTTGAAAACAAGGTGGTCCACAAAACGCCTACAGGCCTGATCATCCTCGATGATGAGCGTAGGGTCCATTTCGCCAATGAGACAGCCCAAGCCATCTTTCAGAACCGCCTTGAAACAAAGACCATCGACATGGTGCACAAGCCCCTCGCTGAATCGCTTGAAAATGACAGACTCAATAAACCTGAAGTGTTCAAGATCTATGAGGATTTCTTTGAAGTGCACTATGACCAAACCATTCCCGCCCTGTTTTTATACAAGGTGAGCGAACGCGAGAAATTACGCAGCGCTTACGACCGGCATACCGGTGTCGTCGGGGTCATCCATATGGATAATTTCGACGATGCGCTCAGTGTGCTTGATGTCCAGGAACGCAATGAGGTCCAAGGGAAGATTCTTGGGGCGCTTGACCAGTGGTCTGAAAAATACGGGTTCCATCTGGCTCCGGTATCGAGTGCCAAGCTCTATGCCTACATGCATAAGGAAAACCTCGAAAAAGCCATTGATGACGGTTTTTCAATCATCGACGAGATAGCGGGGATTTCCAAAGAAAACGACTTGCTCATCACGATGAGCGGAGGCTTTGCATGCGCGAACATTCCGCTCTCGTCATTGGCCAGCATCGCCGAAGAAGCTTTGGACCTGGCCTTGTCACGAGGTGGGGACCAGGTCGTCATCAACATCCAAGGCGAACAGTTCAAGTACTTCGGTGGCAACACGAACACCCAGGAAAAACGCACACGCATCTCCAGCAGGATCCACTCGAGAAAACTGGACATGCTGTTTCAAAACAGGAACCAGGTCTTCATCATGCCCCACAGATATCCCGACGCCGACGCCCTCGGCGCCGCCATCGGGGTATTGAAGATGGCCATGGCCAGTCATACGAAAGCGTATATCGTGCTCGACCATGAAGCGCTTGATGATACGGTATCCAAAATCCTGCAACTCGTGGAATACGAGTATGAAGCCCTGCTTGATTCCATCATCCCGCTGTCCAAGGCCCATGCCCTATCCAGCAAGGAAGACATGATGGTCCTGGTCGACCACCATTCGGAAGGCCAGCTCATCGACCCTAAATTCCTCAAGACCTTCGAGCATATCGCCATCATCGACCACCATCGCAAACTTTCAGACGCCATCAGTGAGACGGAGCTATCCTATATCGAGCCCTATGCATCAAGTTCGAGTGAACTCATCATCGAAATGGTCAATGTCTATCCGCATGCGGTGGACATCAACGCGTTTGAAGCGACCGTCATGCTTGCGGGCATGATCGTCGATACCAACAACTTCATGTACCGTACCGGGGGCCGGACATTCGAGGCCGCATCCATCCTCAAGAAATACGGTGCGGATACCTACAAAGTCAAAAACATCCTGAGGGATTCCTTGAAGGAGATCCAGATCAAGGCGGAACTGCTGCGGCGGGCGGAAGTGTATCATAAGCGGTTTGCGCTGGTCATTGTCCCCGACGACCTTGATACCGACCGGAGCTTCCTTGCAAAAGTCGCAGACAACCTTCTGGATATCGACAACATCGTGGCTGCGTTCGCCATCGGAAGGCTCGAGAACTCCACCATCGGAATCAGCGCCAGGAGCCTCGAGGGATTCAACGTCCAAACGCTCATGGAGCGCTTTGGCGGGGGCGGTCATCTGAACAATGCAGGCGCACAGTTCGAATCGGACGACCCGGAAACAGTGAAAGAACAATTGATTGATATATTGGAAGATATCGGACAGGAGGAAAGACCCATGAAAGTCATATTGAAAAAAGACCTCAAGAACAAAGGCAAAAAAGGTGAGGTGATCGATGTCGCCCCCGGGTATGCGAACTATTTGCTTACAAGCAAACAAGCCATTGAAGCGACCCCGGAAAACATCCAGGCGCTCGAGGATGAAAAGACACGGCAAAAAGAGGCTGCCGATCAGCACTACGAGGAAATGAAGGCCCTCAAGAAACGGATCGATTACCGGGCGGTCAAGATGTATGTGAAAGTCGGTAAACAAGGCAAGCTTTATAATAAGATCAACACAAAACAGATTGCCGAAGCTTTTGAAGAACAGCACGGCATAGCCCTGGACAAGAACAAGATCCAAATCGACCATGCGATCGATGCGCTTGGGACCTACAGTGTCGATGTGAAGCTGCACAAAGACGTCACCGCGACCTTCGAACTCATGGTATTGGAGAAGTAGGGCATGGAAGAGAAAACATATCCGCATAGCATCGACGCCGAGCAGAACGTCCTGGGCGCGGTGTTCATTGATCCGAAATCTTTGGATAGCATTGTCGATACCCTAGACCGGAAGGATTTCTACAGCCGCCGCCATCAACTCATCTATGGCGCCATCCTGGACCTTTACGAAGACCGGGTGGAGATCGACTACACGACCCTGGTCAACCACCTCGACACCCAGGATCTGTTGTTGGATGCCGGAGGCACCGATTACATTCTCGGCCTCTCCGATACCACCCCTTCGATTGTGAACCTTGAACACTACATCAACATTGTCCGCGACAAGGCGGTCATCCGGAACATGATCGATGTGGCGAGTGAAGTCTCCCAGAACGGTTTCAAGGCCACGGACATGGAATCGTTCATCGACGAGGCTGAGAAACGCATCTTTGAAGTCGCACGCTCGCGTCGCACATCCGACTTCATCGCCATCCGTGATGTCGCGGAGGAAGTCATCACCAAGACCGAAGAGGCCAAGAACCACGCCGGAGAGCTTACCGGACTCGATACCGGGTATGAACAACTGAACCATTATACTCTCGGTCTGCAACCGTCGGAACTCTATATCATCGCCGCGCGGCCCTCCATGGGTAAGAGTGCGTTCGCCCTCAACATCGCGACCAACATCGCCAAGCTTCCAGACTCGCCGACGGTCGCGTTCTTCTCCCTTGAGATGGGAACCGACCAGCTTGTGAGCCGGATGCTTTCAAGCGAGGCCACCGTCAATTCCCATCGTCTTAAGATGGGGAGCCTATCGAACCAGGAATGGCAACAGCTTTCCCTGGCCAGCGACAATCTTCAAAAGCTGAATATCCTTTTTGACGATTCCGGAACCGTGCGCGTCACCGACCTCAGGCAGAAATGCCGGAAACTCGCGCAGGAGGGTCGTCTTGATTTGGTCGTGATTGACTACCTGCAACTCCTTTCCGGTTCAATGCAGTATTCCAACCGTGTGCAGGAGGTCTCGGAGATCTCAAGGACCTTAAAAGAGATGGCCCGTGAACTCAAGATTCCTGTCATTGCGCTCTCCCAGCTTTCAAGAAGTGTCGAACAGCGTCCCGACAAACACCCGATCATGGCCGACCTCCGTGAATCCGGGTCCATCGAGCAGGATGCGGACGTCGTCCTGTTCCTTTACCGGGATGACTACTACAACCCCAACGATTCCCAAAAACCGAACCAGGTGGATATCATGGTTGCGAAGAACCGTTCGGGTGCAACCAACATGGAAGGCTTTCCCCTGCTCTTCCGCAAGCAGTATTCACAGTTCAAGACCAAGATCGTCTCAGGGGACGACGATGAATACGACGCCCTGCCCAACGCATAAAAACACGTTTAATGACGTGTTTTTTTTCGCAAGGTCTGCTATAATGCATGTGACCTAGACGTATGCTTGCAAAGGACACGGCACTGTACTATAATATGCCAGGAGTGAAAAACGATGAGAGAACGGCTTGAAAAAATAAAAGAGCGATACCACGCCATCAACAAACAGTTGAGCGACCCGGATATCGCAAACGATATTGAAAAGATGACGGAACTGTCCAGGGAACTCAGGTCCCTGGAGAAAACCGTTGAGACCTACGATGCCCTGCTTGAAGTCGAAGCCACGATCGAAGACTTGCGCGAGATGACCCATGAGGACGACAGCGAAATCCGTGAAATGGCGCAAAGCGAGCTTGAAGAGAACAAAGAGAAGAAGGACCGTCTGGAGGAAAAACTCCAGAAGCTTCTGATTCCCAAGGACCCCAACGATGAAAAGGACGTCATCGCGGAAATCCGCGGAGCCGCAGGGGGAAGCGAGGCGAATCTTTTCGCCGGCGACCTCTTCCGCATGTACTCCAAATACGCCGAGACCAAGGGTTGGACCATCAGTGTCCTCAATGCGGTCGAAGGGGACCAGGGCGGGTATTCACAGATTGAGTTCTCGATTTCTGGCGACCATGTCTATTCTTATTTGAAACACGAATCCGGTGCCCACCGTGTCCAGCGTGTCCCGCAGACCGAGTCCCAAGGACGCATCCATACATCGACAGCCACCGTCGTCGTGCTGCCTGAAGTCGAGAACGTCGAGATCGAAATCGACAAGAACGACCTCAGGATCGACACGTTCCGTTCCAGCGGGAAGGGCGGCCAGAGTGTCAATACGACCGATTCGGCGGTCCGGATCACCCATGAGCCTACCGGTCTGGTCGTATCCTGTCAGGATGGGAAAAGCCAGCATGAGAACAAGGCGACGGCGATGCGGGTCTTAAGAGCGCGACTCAAAGACCTTTACGAACAGCAAAAACGCGAAAAAGAGGGCGCCATCCGCCGTGACAAGATCGGCACCGGTGAACGCAGCGAAAAGATCCGGACCTATAATTTCCCACAGAACCGCGTGACCGACCACCGCATCAATTTCACCATCCAGCAACTCGACAGGGTCATGGAAGGCAAGCTTGACCCCATCGTCGAAGCCCTGCTCAATGAAGAATTCAATCGTAAACTTGAAGATGAAGCCAATTGATTGAGAAGTGCCTCACAGGCACTTCTTTAAATCTATGGGAGAATAGAATGAAAACCTATCGTGAAATATTAAGACGCTATGAAGCCTATGCGCTAGAAAAGGGCCGTGAACCGAGTGCCATCAAACGCCTGTTGATGCATTTTTCCGCGCTCAACGGATCTGAGATCCTCACCCACATCGATGACCCGATGGACCCGATGGCCCTAAAAGCCTTCGAATCCGCGGTCAGGGACTATGTCGACCATCACCGTCCGATCCAGCATATCACGGGGAACGAGTCCTTTTACGGCTACGATTTCCTGATCAACAAGGATGCGCTCATCCCCCGGTTTGAGACGGAAGAGCTGGTGGAGAACACACTGGGCCTTTTGGATGAGCATTTCGATGACAACGATCAAGTGGACTTGCTTGACCTCGGGACCGGGTCCGGATGCATCGCGATCGTGATGGACAAGGAAGATGCCCGTATCCACGCGACCGGGACAGACATTTCAAAGAAAGCCATCGTGCTTGCAAGACGGAACGCCGAGGCGCTTGGAAGCGACGCCACGTTTGTATCGGGTGACATGTTCGAACCCGTGAAGGGGAAGACCTTCGACATCATCCTTTCCAATCCGCCCTACATCCCTGCCGATGAGGATCTGGATCCGCTCATCAAGGAGCACGAGCCCCACGAGGCCTTGTTCGGTGGAAAGGACGGGCTTGATTTCTACCGGCGGATCCTAAATGAGATCAAACCGTACTTAAACCCTCGCTACATCGTGGGCTTTGAACACGCCTACCATCATGCCGATGCGATAAAAGCACTCGCAGAAAAAGCACTCAAGGATGGAAAAATCATCCAGAAGAAGGACATGCAGGGTAAAGACCGGATGACCTTCATTGTTTCAAGGCGGTAAAAAGTATATATATTCTCAATATATATAGGGAACGATAGACTTGACCAATCGGTCCTATCATGCAATAATGACAGAAATCATCACAACAGGAGTTGAAACCCATGAGCAAGAAACTTGTCATCGTGGAATCCCCAAGCAAATCGAAAACCATTGAACAGTACCTTGGTAAGGATTACAAGGTGCTTTCTTCCAAAGGCCATATCCGTGACCTGGCCATTTCAGGGCCGGGCGGTCTCGGACTTGACATAGACAATGGCTTTGCGCCACGGTATACCATCCTCAAGGACAAACAGACCATTGTAAAGACCTTGAAAAAAGAAACGAAGACCGCGGAGAGCGTGTATCTCGCGACGGACCCCGACCGTGAAGGGGAAGCGATCAGCTGGCATCTTGAAGAAGTGCTCGACCTGAAAGCATCCGACATCCCCTCAAGACGCGTCATCTTCAATGAAGTGACCAAAGACGCGGTCCTTGAAGCGTTCGAACACCCAAGAGCCATCGACTTCAATCTCGTCTCCTCACAGGAGACAAGAAGGATCCTGGACAGGATCATCGGTTTCAAGCTGAGCAAGCTTCTTCAGAATAAGATCAAGAGCAAATCCGCGGGCAGGGTTCAAAGTGCGGCCCTCAAGATTCTCGTGGACCGCGAAAAGGAAGTCGAGGCGTTCAATCCGGAAGAATACTGGAAACTGACCGCCCACTTCCCGCATTTTGATGCCGAACTGGTGAAAGTGAACAGCCGCAAACCGAAACTGGCCAATGAAGACCAGGCCGACAAAGTGTTGAACGCCCTTTCCGACACATTCACGGTCGACGACCTGAAAAAGCGGGAACGCAAACGTTCAGCCAAACAGGCGTTCACCACCTCGACCCTCCAACAGGAGGCATCCAACAAGCTCAACATGAGCGGTTCACGCACCATGATGGTCGCGCAAAGCCTTTATGAGGGGATCAGCCTCGGAAACGAGACCGTCGGTCTCATCACCTACATGCGTACCGATTCACCCCGCATGAGCCAGTCGTTCATACAGCCCGCCAAAGGGTTCATCAAGAAACACTATGGGGAGAAGTACGTCGGTCGTTCACGCCCGAATCAGACCAAGAAGAACGCCCAGGATGCGCACGAGGCCATCCGTCCGACCAGCATCAAATACCACCCGGATACGGTCAAAAAATACCTGAAAAGGGACGAACACCGCCTTTACCGCATGATCTATACGAGGGCTCTCGCCTCGCTCATGGCGCCGGCGGAAATCGAATCGACGTCCCTCGACCTCAAGAACCACCACACCATGTTCAGGGCCAAGGCGCAAGCGCTCCTTTTCGACGGGTATCTCAAGCTGTACAAGGACTATGAGAAGGTCGATGTAAGCGAGCTTCCAGATTTAAGCGTGGGCGACACATTGAAAGCAAAGTCCGTCGAAAAATCCCAGCACTTCACCTCACCGCCGCCCCGTTACACCGAAGCCCGCCTCATCAAGGAGATGGAAGAACTCGGAATCGGACGCCCAAGCACCTATTCACAGACCATCGCCACCCTTAAGAAACGGAGTTATGTGTCCATCGACGACAAGAAGTTCATCCCCACAGACCAAGGCAAGCTCACCATCGACAAGCTTGAAGGTTTCTTCTCGGATATCATCAGCGTCGACTATACGGCGAACATGGAGACCGTCCTCGATGATATCGCCCAGGGCAAAGAGGACCAGACCGAAGTCATCGAATCCTTTTACAGTACCTTCATCCCGATGGTGGAGAAGGCCAATGAGAACATGGAGAAGGTCGCGCCTAAATACACCGGCGAGAACTGTCCCAAGTGTGGACGACCCATGGTGTACCGTGAGTCCAGGTACGGAACCTTCGAAGCCTGCAGCGGATACCCCGAATGCAAATACATCAAACCCGACGAGAAAAAAGAGGAACCGGAGAACACCGGCCTGACCTGCCCGAAATGCAAAAAGGGTGAGATCGTGAAGCGGACGGCCAAACGCGGAAGAAACAAAGGCAACTCCTTTTATGCCTGCAACAATTTCCCCAAATGCAAGAACGTCCTCCGTGGAAAACCGACCGGGGACAAGTGCGAAAACTGCGACGATCTCATGGTCGAATTGGACGATGGCAGCATCGTTTGCAACGACAAGGACTGCGCCTCTAAATGACGGCATGGAGCCGGGGCGCTCATAATTTATTCCATTCTTTTGGTTTAATCAGTTGACATGGACACACCCCTGTGCTATTATGTAATTGCAATCGAGAGGTTGCACTTATCCCTTACATAG
>JBKHIE010000002.1:0-35317 GCA_046538775.1 Candidatus Izemoplasmataceae bacterium | reverse complement strand
CTTCCCATGAACGCTTCGTCTCTCAAGGCGCAGCTGTCAGACTTGAGGGCAAGCCACCTTTGATCCATGTCCCACAAACACATTAAAGAGGTGCCTCATGATTGAACTGAAGACAACCGAAACATCACTAAGCTCTACCACCAGGGGAAGCTTGTCCTTTCCCACACTGAAGAAAGCCCGTCGTTTTATCTCGGTCAAGGCACATGCGCGATTGAGATGTATCGGGGCAATTACGACATCGAAGATTACATTGAGACCCGGATCCCCCTTAAGGATTTCGAAGTCGATGGGCATACGCTCACCTTCCGGCATCACGACACCGCCCTTGAAGTCAAACTCGTCGAAGAGCATTCCAGACTCATCATGAATTTTCAAGGCGATGCCCGCTTCAACCGGTTCTGGATGCGGCTTCCCGCTGAAAAAGAGGAAGCGGTCTACGGTTGCGGCGAACAGGCGTCCTATTTCAACCTAAGGGGCCGCAATTTCCCACTGTTCACATCCGAACCCGGCGTGGGCAGGGACAAACGCGACCTTACGACCTTCTATTCCGATCTCTACGACAAGGCCGGAGGCGATTACTACACCACCTACTACCCCGAACCCACCTTCATCTCCACACGCAAATACTGGTGTCATCTCGACACGTTTGCCTATGCGGATTTCAATTTCAAGCACGAGGACTTCCACGAACTTCATGCCTGGGAGATCCCAAGCGCGTTTGTATTCGAATCCGCAGAGTCGTATGTGGAACTCATCGAACGCCTCACGGACTATACCGGAAGACCGCCGAAGCTTCCGGATTTCCTGCATGACGGCATCATCCTCGGTCTTCAGGACGGCAGGGACATTGTCACAGGCCATATGCGCAAAGCCAAGGATGCCGGCGTGAAAGTCAGCGGCATCTGGGCCCAGGACTGGGTGGGCCACAACCACACCACGCTTGGCAAAAGGCTTTACTGGAACTGGAAATGGAACGAGAAACTCTACCCTGAACCAAGGACGATGATAGCGAGTTTCGAAAAAGAGGATGTGGCGTTCCTTACATACGTCAGCCCGTTCCTTCTTGTCGGCGAGAGCCTTTATGAAACTGCGGAAGAAAGCGGCTACCTCGCCCTCAATAAAGAGGGAGGCACCTATAAGGTCGACTTCGGAGAATTCGAATGCGGCATCATCGACCTTACACATCCGGCTGCCTTTGAGTGGTTCAAAGGCGTGATCCAAGAAACGATCATCGACTATGGCGTCAAGGGCTGGATGGCCGATTTCGGCGAATACCTCCCGACCGACGCCGTCCTTCATAACGGTGTCTCGGCCCTCATCATGCATAACGAGTGGCCGGTCCTCTGGGCCAGGCTCAACTATGAGGCGGTCAAGGAAAAAGGCAAGCTCGGCGAAGTCTTTTACTTCATGCGGGCCGGAAACCACGGGTCCCAGAAATACTCGACCTGCATGTGGAACGGCGACCAGTCCGTCAACTGGAACACCCATGACGGCATCCCCTCAGTGATTCCTTCATCCCTGTCCATGGGCGTCATCGGCGTGCCCTACACCCACAGCGACATCGGCGGCTACACCAGCATCTACGGCAACATCCGGACGAAGGAACTCTTCGAACGCTGGCTCGAACTGTCGGTGTTCAGTGCGTTCATGCGCACCCATGAAGGGAACCGTCCGAATGAGAACTTCCAGTTCTACCATGACGATGAGACCCTTTCACGGATGGCCCGGATGAGCACGCTCCGTGTCATGATGAAACCGTATGTGAAAGCCATTGTCGAAGAAGCCTCGCAAAAAGGGCTTCCGCTTCAAAGGCCCCTCTTCATGCATTATGAGGAAGACATGGCGGCCTACGCCATCCAGGACAGCTTTCTCTTCGGGCCCGATGTCCTGGTCGCACCCGTCTTAAAAGAAGGGGCGACCACCAGGACTGTGCACCTTCCCAACGATGAATGGGTCCACCTCTTCACAAAAAAGACGTATCACGGTGGGGACCATACGGTCGACGCCCCGATCGGCTACCCACCCGTGTTCTACCGTAAACATAGCCCCTACCGCTCATTGTTCGACCAGATCTCGGACGATGAAATCAAGGGATAGGAGACTGTATTATGACCAATCAGAAGAAAATCACCACGGATAACACCCAGCGATACTATCAGATGAAACAGCGACTGGTGCCGTATTTGTTCCTGGCGCCGAACCTGCTCATCTTCACGATTTTCATCATCGTGCCGGCCTTTGTGGGCATCTATTACTCGTTCACGAATTTCGACGGCCTCGCCGATCCGACGTTTGTCGGGGTGGAGAATTACGTCGAAATATTCACCGATGGCCGGTTCCTCTCCACGATGTGGAACACCATCCGCCTTGTCGCGGCAACGGTTCCAATCGTATTCTTTGCCGCCATGTTCATCGCCATCCTGATTGTCCAGCCTCTTCGGGGAAGGCCGTTCTTCAGGGCCGCCTACTACTGGCCGGTCATGATTTCATTCATTGTCGTCGGTGTCATGTGGAGCTGGATCTTCAATGCCGACTTCGGCCTCGTCAATCCGTTCCTGAGTCTTTTTGGAATCGATAAGATCGAGACCCTTAAAAATCCGTTCTTCGCCTGGTGGGGGGTTGTCTTCATCTTTACATGGAACCGTGCCGGCTATTACATGGTCATGTTCGCCGCCGCCCTCCTCTCAATTCCAACAAGCCTCTATGAGGCCGCGAAAGTGGACGGCGCCAACAAATGGCAGACCTTCAAGTTCGTAACCTACCCCGCCCTCAAGCCCGCCCGGGTCATGGTTTTTATCCTCGCAACCATGGAAGTCTTCAAGACGTTTGCGATTGTCGTCACATTTACGGATGGTGGACCTTACGGCACCACGGAATTCATCGTTCAATACATCTATGAGACGGCCTTCGAAAGCTATGACGTGGGCCTGGCGAGCGCCATGAGCGTCATCATGATCATCATCGTCACCATATTCACGGGCTTCAACTTCATATTCTCAAAGAGGGGCGGTGAGGAATGATGCGAAAAACCGCAACGAAAACGCAACACCTCATTGCCGTCTTATTGCTGCTTGTGTTTCTTTTTCCGGTGCTTTACATCATTTTTTCCGCATTCAAGCCAAACAGCGAGCTCTTCACTTCAGACTTCACTTTCTTCCCGCGGAACTGGACGCTAGGCAATTTCATAGAAGCCTGGCAAAAAGGGAACTTCTCCAGAAACATCTTCAACTCCTTCCTGGTGGCGATATCCAGTACATTCATCGCTGTCTTGATCAACACCATGTCGGGATACGCCCTGGCGAAATTCCGCTTCAAAGGGGACACCTTCATCCTGCTGTTGATCCTCTCGACCATCATGCTTCCGCTTGAAATCATCATGGTGCCCATCTTCAGCGTCCTGCAGTTTTTAGGCCTTTACGATTCCATGTGGGCCTTGATCGTTCCCCCTGCCGCCACGCCTGCCGGCATCTTCCTGATGCGTCAGTTCCTGCTCAAGATTCCCGACGACCTGATCGAATGTGCCCGGATCGACGGGGCCGGCGAATGGAAAATCTTCTATATGGTCATCGTGCCGAATGCGAAACCGGCCATCGCAACCATCGCCATCTTCAGCTTCATGTGGCGTTGGAACGACTACATCTGGCCCCTGATCGCCATCAGTTCCCCTGAGAAGTACACGCTCCAGCAGGCGATTGCGAACTTCTCCGGCCAGTACACCGTCGACTACAACTCGCTCCTTGCGATGTCGGCCATCGCCATGGTGCCGATGCTCATCGTATTCCTGCTTTTCCAGCGTCACTTCGTACAATCGACCGCGGAAACAGGAATGAAGTAACCCACTACCGCTTCAAAAGAACCATAAAATATAGGAGGTATGAATTTTGAAGAAATTTTTTGCACTCGGGCTATTGGCCCTGACACTGGCTGTGACTTCAGCCTGTGGTTCTGAAGATGAGACCATGGAACTCATGTGGTTCTCTGACGGAAGCGAAGATGAAGTCATGCAAGATCTCCTCGACCGATACGAGGAAGAAGAAGGCGTGAAAATCGAACTTGTCGAAGTCGCTTATGACGATTACGAATCCCGCCTGAGAACACGGATCCGCGGCGATGAGGCCCCTGCACTGGCCCGCGCACAGGAAGGTCAGATCAACAACTTCAGTGACCACATCATTCCGCTGGACGATGTGTTCGATCCGGATGATTTCGCGAACGTCTTCAACAATGACGATGGCACACCGCTCGGACTTCCGATGGATGTGACCGCGAACGGACTGTTCGTGAACCTTGATTTGCTTGAAGAACACGATGTGGATTATCCTGAACTTGGCGACGAAGTCTGGACCTGGGATGAATTCGAGACAGAAATGAAGAAACTCGAAGGTCAGGACGGCGTCACCGCACCGGGCATCTTCGATTTCCAGGCTCATCGTGCGATGCCTTTGCTTTATCAACACGGCGTCACCATCTGGGATGAACCCTACTCAGATTCGAACCTGACAAGCGACGAAGCCGTCGAAGCGTTCGAGATGCTGCAACGTTTCTATGAGGAGGAATTCCTCGACGACACCGTCTATGCCGGCACCGGTAGTGCCGAAGCTTTCCGTACAGGCGCATATGGTTTCCATATGTCCGGAAACTGGAATGTCAGCGCTTATCAGGAGGATGCGGATTTTGACTGGACTGTCGTTCCGATGCCGCAAGGCACCAACCGTGCGACCATCCTTGGTGGAAAACACATGACCGCTTTCGAAGACAGTGGCATGGAAGACGAGGCGCTTGATTTCATTGAATGGCTCTCTGAACCCGAACAGCACGATTATTTCAATGAAGAGGTACCATTCCTTTCCGCCCGTCGCGACGCTGACATCGATTTTGGAGACATCGACACCGAATACCAGGTCTTCCAGGACGAGATCGCAGCCACCGACGCGAAATATACCGACGACTGGCTGACCCAGGTCATGATTGAAGGTATGTACCCGATCATTAACAAAGCCATCGAGGACATTGCCAAAGGTGAAGACGATGTCGATGACATCCTTGCTGACCTTGAAGACGAACTCGAAGAAGCTTGGGACGAAAGCCAAGAAGACTAAGAATTTTCTAAACACTCTGCACACAAGGAATGAGGACGCCGCTTGATGCGGCGTCTGACATTCCTCACCATGCAACACTGTCAATAGACAAGACAAAGGAGTCAACCATCATGAAACCATTCGAAGTACTGTATCTGCCCATTGGCGTCCCTACCTTCCATCTCGAAAGCGCAGAGAAGGAATTCAACAAAACCAAGGAATTGCTCGCCGCTTACGAAAAAGACGCCGTCATGCCTGAAGAAATGCTGCTCTCCATCGATAAGCTCATCGATTTCATCGAAGGAAGAACCCCGGACCTTGTGATCATCCAAAACGTAACCTTTGCCCATTCAGCCTATACGACCGAGATTTTCAAGCGCTTGAAGGCGCCGACGCTTCTCTGGTCGCTCAAGGAACCCGTCATTGACGGGTCCAGACTGCGTCTCAACTCCCTCACGGGAGGGTTCGCGGCAGGCTTTGCCTATAAACATATGATCGACGGCAACCTTCTTTACACTTTCGGCGCCCCCGAAGACGACGAAGTGAAGAAGAAACTCAGCGCCGTTATCCGCGCCGCCAGGATCAAACACCAGATCAACGGCATGAACCTCGCCATGGTCGGGCATACGCCCCCGGGCTTCGGCTTCGGGCGGGCGCTTGATCTCGACATGGCCACCAAGTTCGGTGTCAACCTGGTCGCGATCGAAGCGCGCGAACTCATGGACAACGCCCGAAGGATGACCCTTGAGGATGCAAAGACCGAAGACACGACCGCCCACAAGCGCATGAAGAAACTTGATGAGACCCGTAAGAAGAACCGTGAAGACTTCATCAAGCTCTACAAGGCCTACAAGGACTTTATCGAGGAAAACGACATCGAAGCCCTGGCTTCGCGCTGCTGGCCCGATTATTTCGACGAATACGGCACGGCCGTATGCGGCGTCCTCGGCATGCTCCAGGACGACACCGTCGCCGCCGCATGCGAGACCGATGCGTACGGCGCCTTGACCATGACCATCGGACAGAAGCTCACGGGCGAGCCGACCTACCTCGGCGATCCCGTATCCATGGACAAGGACGAGAACACCATCACGTTCTGGCACTGCGGCACCGGCGCCTGCTCGCTTGCGCGCAGGGACACAGGACCGCTCACGGGCGTCCATCCGAACCGCAAGATCGGCCCGACGATGGAATTCGGCTTCAAACCCCATAAGGAGGCGACCATCTTCAGGATCGGACGTCTTCCGGACGGGACATTCCGCTTCTTTGTCCGCAAGGGTGCGATTCTCGACAAGCCCAAACAGTTCCTCGGAACCTCGATGGTCGTCAAGGTCGACACCCCGGTGGAACCGCTCATCACGACCTTGATCAAAGAAGGCTGGGAACCGCATTACGGCGTCATCTACGGTGACGTCACAGAAGAACTAAAAGCACTCGGTGACATGCTTGACATCGCAGTGTATGAATATTAGGAGGAAAACCATGGAAGACAAGAAAACGTACCTGGACAACCAGGCGAGAGAGATCCGGAAATACACCCTGGATTCCATCGCTTCAATCGGAGTCGGACACGTCGGCGGCAGCATGTCCATTGTCGAAGTGCTCTCCGTGCTCTACTACGAGGTCATGAACATCGACCCGAAGAACCCAAGGAAACCGGACCGCGACCGTTTCGTCCTCTCCAAGGGACACGGCGGACCTGCCGTCTATGCGACGCTCGCACTCAAAGGGTATTTCCCGATCGAGCAGCTCTATACGCTGAACGTGTCGAACACCGAACTGCCCTCGCACACCGACATGAAACTCACCCCCGGCATCGACATGACCACCGGCTCCCTCGGACAGGGTTTCAGTGCCTCTGTGGGCATGGCCACAGCCGCCAAGATGGACAACGCCGACTTCAAAATCTACAGCATCATCGGTGACGGAGAAAGCCAGGAAGGCCAGATCTGGGAGGCCGCGATGTTCGCGGGCAATCATGAGATCGACACCCTGATCGCATTCACCGACTACAACCGCATGCAGATCGACGGCACCACCGAAGACATCAACAGCCTAGAACCCCTCAAAGACAAATGGGAAGCCTTCAACTGGCACACCCAGGTCGTCGATGGCCACGATGTCCTGGCCATTCTTGAAGCCATCCACGAAGCCAAGAAGACGACCGGCAAACCTTCAATGATCATCCTCAAGACCTGCAAGGGCAAGGGCGCTGAATTCTGCGAAGGCTCCGTCGGAAGCCACAACATGCCCGTTTCCAAGGAAATGGCAGAAAAAGCTAAGGAGCGATTGGGATAATATGGAACTAATAAAACAGGACCTGCGCGAGGTCTATGTAGACCTCCTGCTTGATTACGCCGAGGACCATCCGGAACTCGTCGTCATCGATGCGGACCTCCAAAATGCCATCAAGACAACCCGTTTCAGAGACATACACCCTGAACGATCCATCAACGTAGGCGTGGCCGAAGCCAACATGATCGGTGTGGCCGCCGGTATGGCCAACATGGGAAAACTCCCCTTCACCCATACCTTCACCCCCTTCGCCACCCGCCGCGTCTTCGACCAGGTCACCGTATCCGTCGCCTACGCCGGCCTCAGCGTCAAGATGGTCGGAAGCGACCCTGGCATCATGGCCCAGCTGAACGGCGGCACCCACATGTCCGTCGACGATGCCGGCATGATGCGCGGCATGCCTGAGATGACCGTCGTCGAACCGGTCGACGGCGTCCAGCTTCACGGCCTGTTCACACAGATCGCCGAATGGAAAGGCCCGGTCTACATCCGCCTGATGCGTAAAGGCAACGACAACGTCTTCCCTGAAGGGACCGCGTTCGAACTCGGAAAAGCGGCCCCCATCAAAAAAGGGAAGGACGTCTCCATCTTCGCCTCGGGCATCATGGTCAAGGAGGCGCTCGAAGCGGCCGACACCCTGAAAGAAGAGGGCATCGACGCTTCCGTCATCAACATCCATACCTGGAAGCCGATTGACAAGGATGCCATCCTGAGTGATGCGAAAGTCACCGGTGCGGTCGTCACCGCCGAGAACCACACCATCTATAACGGTCTTGGAAGCGCCGTCGCCGAGGTCTTGGGCGAGAACCATCCGACCCCGATGGAACGCGTCGGCATCAAGGACCATTTCGGCGAAGTCGGAAAGAAAGACTTCCTCATGGAAAAATTCGGACTCAAAGCCAAAAACATCGTTGAAGCGGCCAAAAAAGCCGTCTCAAGGAAAGGATGAATCGCATGAAAACCATCATGATCGGCGCGGATGCTTCAGGTTTCGACCTGAAAGAAGCCGTGAAAAGCCATCTGGAATCCCTGGGTTATACCGTGGACGACATCGGTATGACCGATAAGAACGACCCCAAGGCCTATTTCGAAGTCGCCCATAAAGGGGCGCTTGAAATCCAGTCCAAAAACTACGAAATGGGTATTCTGATCTGCGGTACGGGCATGGGCATGTCCATCACCGCGAACAAGCATGAAGGCGTCCACGCCGCCGCCTGTGAATCGGTCTACACCGCGGAAAAAGCACGGGCCATCAACAACGCCAACGTCCTCACCATGGGCGGATGGGTCATCGGACCCATGCTTGGAAGCGCCATGGCCGAGACCTTCATGGCCACCGGCTTCACCGACAACCTCGAGGACTGGCGCAAGGAAAAAGTCGCCAACGCCCGCAAGATTGTCGACGGCATCGAAAAGAAGAACTTCAATACATAGCGTTTACTAAAAAGGAGCCAAAGACATGCTTGAACTCATCGCGATCCTCTCACTCTTGTTCGCAGTCTTCATCGGCTTCTGGAAAGACATCAATGTCGGGCTTGTCGCCCTCACCTTCGCCCTCATACTCGGGCATTATGTGGGCGGCATCCCCGTTGATGACATCATCGGGCATTGGCCGCTCACCCTGTTTTTCACCACCTTCGGGGTGACGCTCCTTTTCAGCATCGCCAAACTCAATGGCACCCTTGAAAAACTTTCCAGAAAGATCATTTATCTGAGCAAGGGCAGAAAAGCCCTGATCCCCATCATATTTTACTTTCTAGCGCTTGTACTCGCCGCCATCGGCCCGGGGAACATCTCCACAAGCGCCCTTCTTTTGCCCATCGGGCTTGCGATCGCCGGCAAGACCGGCATCTCGATCCTGATGATGAGCAGCCTCATCATCCTCGGTTCGATCGCCGGCGGGCTCTCCCCCCTCGCACCCAACGGCATCGTCGCACTGCAGCTGGCGGAGGATCATGGCGTGGGGGAGCTCGGATTCGGAATATTTGTGAACAACGTCATCAGCATCACGGTTTTTTGTGCCCTGGCCTACTATCTGCTTGGCGGGCGTTCCTATAACGGCACCCGCATCGAGATCGACAAGCCCGAGCCCTTCGACCGCATCCAGACATACACCCTGATCACCATCATGGTCCTGGTTGTCTGGGTCATGGTGGGCGGTGTGAACGTCGGATTCGCCTCATTCGCACTCGCGGCCGTCCTCTCCCTCCTCAACATCGCCGACGAGAAGGAAGCCCTCATGGGTGTCCCATGGAGCACGCTCCTTCTGATCAGCGGCACCGCGGTGCTCATCAATGTCATCGACACCCTCGGCGGTGTCGAGCTGCTTACGGGTTTCCTCGCAAGCCTCATGAACGAATACACCGCCTTGCCGATTCTCGCCGTCCTCTCAGGCGTCATGTCCATCTTCTCAAGCGCCGTAGGGGTGGTCATGCCGACGTTGATACCGACCACTGCCTCCCTGTCAGACGAACTCGGCAACGTCTTTTCACCGTCCATACTGACGGGTGTCATCGCCGTAGGTTCACACATCACGACCGTCAGTCCGTTCTCCACCATGGGGGCCTTGGCCCTTGCGACCGCCCCCGACCATGTCGACCGCAAGAAACTTTTCAAGGACCTTTTCATCATGGCGTTTATCGCAGGACTATTCTTTGCCCTTTTCTCACTGACTCCAGGGTTTGGAATCTTACTATGACCCATTATTCTTAGGAGGTATACCATGCCAGAAAACGAAACCATCGACGCGCTTATAAAGCGTGCCAGAGCAGCACAGGCGCAAGTCTCCAACTACTCTCAAAAAGCGATTGACAAAGTCATCGCTTCGATCGGCTGGGAAGTCTACAACGACGAAAACATCCAAAAACTCGCAGAGCTCGCGGTCAAAGAGACCGGAATGGGCAATGTCGAGGACAAGATCAAAAAACACAAGAACAAGATCCTGGGCGTCCTCGACGACACCCTCGGCAAGCAATCCGTCGGTCTCATCGAACACGACGTCAAGAACAAGATCCGCAAATACGCAAAACCCGTCGGTGTCATCGGGGCCCTGACCCCGGTCACAAACCCGACCGCGACCCCCGGCAGCAACGCCGTCTCCATCCTGAAAGGCCGGAACGCCGTCATCTTCGCACCGCATCCCCGGGCGAAGAAAGCCTCCAAGCTCGCCATCGACATGATGCGCGATGGCCTCAGGAAAGTCGGAGCCCCCGAAGACCTGATCCAGATCGTAAAGGAGCCCTCCATCGAGAAGACCAACGAACTCATGCAGAAAGTCGACCTCGTCATGGCCACCGGTGGCGGCGCCATGGTCAAGGCTGCCTACTCCTCGGGCACCCCGGCCTATGGGGTCGGACCCGGCAACGCCGTCCAGATCATCGCCGAGGATGCGGACATCGAGGACATGGCGAACAAGATCATCCCTTCGAAGGCGTTCGACTACGCCACCTCCTGTTCCTCGGAGAACTCCGTCATCGTCCATGCATCCATCTATGACGACGTCATCAAGGCGTATGAAAGACTCGGCAGCGTCATGATCAAGGGCGAGGACCGGAAGAAACTCGAAGCACACATGTGGAAAGCGAACAAGAAAGGTGTCCGGGCCATCAACCCCGCCATCGTCGCCCAAAGCGCGAAGAAGATTGCGGCGGACGCCGGCCTTGACGTGCCAGAAGACACCCGCGTCCTGCTCGTCGAAGGCGACGACAATATCGAAGCGGACTTCTTCAGCCAGGAGAAACTCTCTCCGGTCATGACCGTCTACAAATACGGCGACTTCGAAGAAGGCTATGAAATCCTGAGAAGGATCACCGACAACAACGGCACCGGCCATTCCTGCGGCATCCATACGTTCACCGACCATTATGTCCAACAGCTCGGTGAACGCATGAACACAAGCCGTGTCATGGTCAACCAGGGCCAGGCGCCCGCAAACGGCGGGGCGTTCTTCAACGGCATGCCCTCGACCGTATCCCTCGGATGCGGCACATGGGGCGGCAACATCACCACCGAAAACATCCATTACAAGCACTTTCTGAACATCACCTGGGTCGCGGAATACTTTGAACCGAAGCGTCCCCTTGATGCATCCATCTTCTCAATCCTGGATGAAGAGTGAGGTAGAGCATGAAATTATACGAATATCAAGCGAAAGACCTGTTTGAATCCTACGGCATCCCCGTCCCAAGACGCGTGCTCACTGAAGACATGGACGCGCTCCCGGCAGCCCTGAAGACCATCGGCTTTCCTTGCGTCTTAAAATCACAGGTCCTAGAAGGGGGCCGCGGAAAACGCGGACTCATCCCTTTTGTAAAAAATGAAGACGAAGCCTTAAAAGAAGCGAAACGGCTCTTCACTGAAGAGAACATCCAACGTGTCATGGTCGAGGAGGCCGTCCACATCGAAGAAGAGATCTATCTCTCCGTGACCGTCGATGCCGAAGCCGGCACCGCGCTCGTCATGGCCTCGCGCGAAGGCGGTGTCGAGATCGAGACGCTCGCAAGCGAAGCCCCGGAGAAGATCGTCCGCCTCAATGTCGACCTCGCCTATGGGCTCATGGCCCACCATGCGAACGAGGTCGCCTACGCACTCGGATTCTCCAAGGCCGAGGCCAAGCCCTTTTCAAAGATGCTTCAAAAACTGTACACGGTATTCAGGGCCATGGACGCGGAACTTGTCGAGATCAATCCCCTATTTTTGACCAAGGAAGGCGAGTTTGTCGCCGGGGATGGAAAACTCATGATCGACGACAACGCCATGTTCAGGCATGAAAAGTACGCCCAGGCGGAAACCGACTACAAGAGCGAAGCCGAGTACGACGCGCACAAGGAAGGCATTCCCTTCATCCAGTTCGACGGCGACATCTCGCTCATGTGCGCCGGCGCCGGTCTCACCACGACCGTCTACGACCTCATCAACTATGAAGGCGGCAGCGTCGCGAACTACCTTGAATTCGGCGGGCCGAACTACAAAAAGGCCGTCAAGGCGATGGAAATCTGTCTCAAAGTGCCCTCCAAGGTCATCCTGGTGGTCACATTCGGCACCATCGCCCGGGCCGATGTCATGGCCGAGGGCATCGTCGATGCGATCCACCGGCTCAAACCCGACCGTCCGGTCGTGACATGCATCCGCGGCACCAACGAGGAACAGGCGGTCGAGATCTTGAAAGACGCCGGCCTCGAGCCCATCTTTGACACCGAAGAAGCTGTCAGAAAAGCCGTCGAACTTGCGAAGGAGGGCTCAAAATGAGTGTATTCATCGATAAGACAATGCACGTCCTTGTCCAGGGCATCACCGGCAAGGAAGGGGCTTTTTGGACCAGACACATGCGTGAACTCGGAACCCCCGTCGTCTGCGGTGTCACCCCCGGCAAGGAGGGGGAGACCGTTGAAGGCGTGCCGGTCTATCACACCATCAAACGGGCCCAAAAGCACCATGCCATCGATGCGGCCATGGTCTTCGTCCCGCCGCGTCTTGCGAAAGACGCCATCTTCGAGGCCCTGGAGGCCGGCATCAAGCGGATCGTGACCGTCGCAGACGGCATCCCGCTTCACGAGATGGTGCTGGTGCGCCACGAGGCGAAAAGAAGAGGCGCGCTCGTCGTCGGTGGCAACACCTCCGGCGTCATCACCCCCGGCGAAGCCATGATGGGCATGTTCCCCTACTGGATCGACCGGGTCTATAAACGCGGCACCATCGGCATCATGACCCGCAGCGGCTCGCTCACAAACGAAGTCACGAGCATGGTCGTCCGCGCCGGATACGGCGCTTCGACACTGGTCGGCGTGGGCGGAGACCCGGTCCCCGGAACGCGCTTTGCGGAGATGCTCCCTTATTATGAAGCCGACCCCGAGACCAAGGCGGTCGTCATCATCGGCGAACTCGGCGGCACGATGGAAGAGGAAGTCGCCAAACGCATCAAGGACGGCGATTTCACGAAACCGCTGGTCGCCTTTCTCGGTGGCCGGACCGCCCCGAAGGGTCAGAAAATGGGCCACGCCGGCGCCATTGTGACCGGCGGAAAAGGCTCGGTCGAAGACAAGATCGAAGCGCTTGAAGACGCCGGCGCGCTGGTCGCGAAACGTCCGAGCGAAGTCGGAAAGTTATTAGAACAACTCGGTGTTGAGAAGTAAGGGGACCAAGCATTCCTAAGGAGATGGAGTCATGCTATCCAAATCACAACATCAGCTCATCGGGCATCTCATGACCTCGGGTCCGCTTTCAAGAAAGCGTCTCACCGAACTCATGGGGCTTTCCAAATCGGCCCTGACACTCATGACCCACAAACTCACCAGACAGAACATCGTACAGGAAGAAGGCATCCTTGATACGGGCGGTGTGGGGCGGCGCGAGGTGCTTTTGAATGTGGTCCCGGACTACATGCATGCGATCGGGCTGGACATCAAGCCAAAAGAGATCACCCTCACCGTCCTCAACATGCGCACCGACATCGTACATAAGGAGAACCACACCAAGATCGACCGGGCCATCGATGCCATCGCGACGATCGCACCCCAATACCATCGCATCCAGGGCATCGGGGTCACCCTCCGCAAGTTCCACCGCATGAACACCCCGCGGTATAAGAATCTCATGGACAAGATCTCCGCCCTTGGCTATCCGGTCTTCTACATGAACAACGTCGCAGCCCTTGCGATCGCCTACAAGGTCTTTCAGTCGAACCAGAAGGACCTCATGGTCGTGAAATACGGCCCCGGTGTGGGAAGCGCCCTCATCATCAACCACAACCTGATGAACGAAGAAGAGGACAAGTCGTCCGAGATCGGGCACAGTACCATCGATGTCCACTCCCAGACCACCCTCGAGGATGCGATCAAATACGACACGCTCTTTGAGGGCGGTCTGGCTGAGGATGACGTGATTGAAGCCTTCAAGCACGACAAGCAATCCCTTGACAAGGTGATCGACTACCTCGCCTGGAGCATCTACAACGCCCACACCTTCCTCTCCATCCAGAACATCATTGTCGCCGGTCAGATCTTTGCGATCGACAGTGTGTTCGAACAACTCCGGGATGCGCTTTCGTCCTACGAGACCATCAATCAGCCGATCGCGCTTCACCGGATCACCGACTACAAGACCAAGAACATGAAAAAAAGTGCCTTCATTCCCTTTTACTACACCTATGTCAATGCCCAAACATAGAACCTCCTATGTTTGTTTAGTGGATGGACAAGTTCTCAGTGCACATCAGGAATCCTCCGAAAAAAACTTGTCCCACCAAAAAAAGTGACCGTGAATCGCCACGGTCACTTTTTATGCGCAAACCCTCACTCAGAGGGTTTTAAGTTTTTCAATGTCCGCCTCTTCAAGGGTGAAGTCGAGGGCCTTGTTCTCATCCATCCGTTTCGGGTTGGCGGTTTTCGGAATCGGGACGACCCCGCGTTCGACAATGTAGCGTAGCGCCATCTGGGCGGGGGTCTTGCCGTACTTGCCGGCCATGTCATTGACAAGCTTATTCTTCAGCACCTTGCCCTTGTCAAGGGGGGAATACGCTTCGACCAGGATGCCCTTTTGCGTGCAGAATTCAAGCAATGATTCCTGGTCAAGGCCGATGTGGAAGGGAATCTGGTTCACATGCGGGACGATGTCGGTATGCTCGATCAGGTTCGTCAGTTCCCGTTCGTTGAAGTTCGAGACGCCGATCGCCTTGATGCGGCCCTCCTCATAAAGCTTTTCGAACGCTTTCCAGACTGTGATGTTCGCATTGTCATACTTGGCCCCGCTCTCACCGATCGGTGCCGGGGCATGGATCAGATAAAGGTCCAGATAGTCAAGGTCCAGCTGGCGCATGGTGGACTCGAACGCTTCAAGCGCACCGTCATAGGTCTTGACATCGAACATCAGTTTCGAGGTCACAAACAGTTCGTCCCGAGGGACCTTGCTCTCTTTGATCGCTCTTCCGACGCTGACTTCGTTATCGTACATGGCAGCCGTATCGATCAGCCGGTACCCTTTCCTGATTGCGGTCTTGAAGATTTCCTTTTCATGTTCGCCTTCAAAAAGCTGCCAGGTACCATAGCCGATCTTCGGTATCCTTATTCCGTTTGCAAGTTCAAGCGTCTCTTTTATTATGGACATGCTATCACCTCTCATGGATAGTATATCACAGGTCCTGAGGTCAAATAAATTAAAAACCACCATCATTGATTGAAAAGCTGCGATGATTCCTATACAATATGAGCGAAACCATTATAAGGAGTTAACCCCATGAGACGAAAATACTGGCAGGACACCATCATCTATCAGATCTACCTAAGAAGCTTCTACGATTCCAACAATGACGGCATCGGGGACATCCGGGGCGTCATCGAGAAACTGGACTACCTGGAGGCACTCGGCGCCGAAACCCTCTGGCTGAGTCCACACTACGATTCCCCGATGGACGACAACGGCTACGACATCCGCGACCACTACAAGGTGAGTCCGGATTATGGCACCATCGAGGATTTCAAGGAACTTCTCGACAAGGCCCATGCAAGGGGCATGTATGTGATCACCGACCTCGTCTTGAAACACACGAGCGACGAGCATCCCTGGTTCATGGAGGCGAAGGACCCGGATCATCCCGACCACGGGAAATACCACGATTATTTCATCTGGAAAAAAGGCAAGACCGACAAGGACGGAAAAAAAGTCCCACCGACCCGCTGGCGCAGCTGGTTCGGCGGTTCGGTCTGGACCTACAACGAAGCGACCGATGAATACTACCTCCATCTATTCAGCGAGAAGATGCCGGACCTCGACTGGCGCAACAAGGCCATGCGCGAAGACCTGAAAGCCATCATCCGCTGGTGGATCGACCTCGGGGTGGACGGCTTCCGCGTCGATGCGGCGAACCATCTCGAGAAGAACTGGGACTTCCCAGACGCCCACCCCGGCTACGAGCATTTCTCAAGCCTCCCCAAGCACCACGAATACCTCGAGATGCTCGGACGCGAGATCTTCAAGCCCGCCGGCGTCATGACCATCGGCGAATCCGGCGGCGCCTCAAGGAAAGAGGCCCTTCAGTACGCAGGGTTCGATTCCGATGAGTTCGACATGCTCATCCAGTTCGAGCACTGCTGGGTGGACACCGATGAGACCAACACCCTGACGCCCGGAAAATGGGCCAAGGGTGATGTGGACGTGGTCGCCATCAAGGAGAGTTTCCACAAGTGGTATCAAGCCCTGAAAGGGAAGGGATGGAACGCCATCTACTGGCACAACCACGACCAGCCCCGCGTCGTCTCCCACTATGGGGACGATGGCGAGGCGTACTGGGAGCGAAGCGCGAAGATGCTCGCCTTTACCCTCTATCTTTTGCCCGGGACCCCGATTGTCTATTACGGTGAGGAGATCGGCATGACCAACGTGGACTATGAACGTCTCGAGGACTTCAAGGATGTCGAAGTCTTCACCGAATACAGGAACTTCATGGAAAACGGCGCCTCCCACGAGACGGCCATGCAGGCCCTCAGGGACCGCGCGCGTGACAACGCGCGAAGCCCGATGCAGTGGGACGCTTCCAAATACGCAGGATTCTCGGGAAGTGAACCATGGATGCCGGTGAACGGCAATCATACAAGGATCAATGTGGAAAAGGAATTGAGTGAGGAGGACTCCGTCCTCAAGACCTACCAATGGCTTCTCTCCCTCAGGAAAGAAGAAGCGCTCGCGCATGGAAATCTCAAATTCCACGCGCTCAAAGACCCGCAGCTCTTCATGTATGAAACCACCGGCGATGTCCACGACTACCTCGTGGTGGCCAACTTCAAGGCACCGAAGACCGCTTTCACATTCGACGGACTTGAAAACTACACGCTCATTGCGACCAACATGGACACGGTCAATGATTCCATGACCCTCGAGGCTTATGAGGCAAGGATCTACCGTAAAAACAACTGAATCGATTGACGATCATGTTCAAGCCCACCGTACCGGATTTCGGGGGAAAACCCTCGGAGTCCGTATGATGGGCTTTTTGCGAGACGGAGTGCCTCGGGGATGCTATAATGGTGAAAAAGAGGGGGCATGACGATGAAGAAGCTTGTGAATGAAATCTTTGATGAATTGAGGACCGTGCTCAAGGGAAAGACCCTTGATGTCCTGATCCCGCCGATTGCGTTCGCCATTCTGAACGGACAGTTTTCGTTATGGGTCGCAACCGGGACGGCTTCGCTTCTTGCGCTTCTGCTCGGTCTTCACAGGTACAGGCAGGGGACCGTCATCTATTACGCCCTCGGGGGGTTCATCGGTGTGCTCGTCGCAAGCGCATTCGCCCTTCTTCAGGATAACGCCAGTGATTTTTTTATTCCCGACATTGTCGGAAGCGCCCTTTTCATTGTGACGGCCATCGTCTCCCTTGTCTTCAGGCGACCGATGGCGGCCTGGGTCTCCCACATCGTCCGGGGCTGGACGAAGGAATGGTTCTGGCGGGATGACGTCCGCCCCGCGTACAGTGAAGTCACCATCTTCTGGGCCGTGATGGTCTCCATCCGGCTCGCGGTGGAAGTCTATCTCTACTTGTATGCGGACGCCAGTGCCTTGGCGGTATGGAATATCTTCCTCGGGCTTCCCGCGACCATCGCCGTGTTGATCGTCACCTACATCTACGGCATTTTCCGGCTTCACACCCTTAGGGGTCCGGGAATCGAGGAGTACGACCGTGGGGATGAGCCTCCCTATAAGGGACAGACCCGGGGTTTTTGACGGTTTCGGTTGAGTAATACCGACGATTGAGTATATAATAAGTGTATATCGGTCCGCCATTGGCTTGAAAAATCCTCTGGATGAGGCTTACGCGAGATTGGCATAGTCTGTTTACGTTCTTTTCATTGCACCACCGCCCGTGCTTCTTGTCCTTGGTGATCGTATACCGACCGACCGGCGGATTGTCCCTTGATCTTGTTTCCTGAACCCATCGCTTGAATGAGCTATGAAAGGGGCACCCATGCTTACCCTTGGAGCTTCTGGATTTCGGCCGGCTTCCTGCCCTTTAGGATCCCGGTCGCGATGAAGAAACGCCGGTAGATTCAAGCTTCGCTGATCGAAGGATGCATGGGTTTTCAAGGTATGTTATGCTGTACTGATTGACAAGGCATGGATGAGAGGTGAAAGACATGACAACGGCGCTCCTTTTTGTGAACATGTATGCCGCGTTGGTCCTGATTGTCGTCCTCGTGAGCTACAGGCGCAACAGCGACTTGAAAGCACCCCAGGACCAGGCGTTCATGGTTCTCATCACCCTGAATCTGATGATGCTGCTTTCCGATTCGATACACGTATGGGTCACAGGGAATGCCGGTTTCCCTTCTTTTCTCTATCGCTTCATCTCACTGGCTCTTTACGTCCTCCCGATCACGATTGCGATCGGATGGCTATACCTGACGGGGTTCTTCCTTGCTCAGAAACCGCCCGCCAATCGATGGGCCACCATCCTCGTGCACGCACCCTTCGCTTTGAGCCTGCTCATTGCCTTTCTCAGCCTTTTTACCGGATGGTACTTCGAAGTGGGCCCGTCGAACACCTATGAAAGAGGGCCCCTTTATCTTCTACACATTTCGATTGTCTACATGTATCTGGTCATCGCGTTCATCAATATCCTTCTAAACCGAAACCTGTTGCGGCGGGATCATTTTTATCCCATGCTCTTCTTCGCCGTACCCCCGAGCATTGTCGGGTTCATCCAGACGGCCTATCAGGATTTTCCCTACACTTGGGCGGCCCTGGCCCTCTCCATCCTGATGGTCTATCTCTTTGTGCTTTCAATCCAGGTGAATACGGATTACCTGACCGGCCTTTTCAACCGCAAGGAGTATGAACAGAAGATGCGGACATACCTGAAATCCGCCCATCGGAACAGGCGGTTCGGTGTCATCATGTTCGACCTTGATGGCTTCAAGGCGATCAACGACATCTACGGCCACAAGATCGGTGACGATGTCCTGAAGACATTCGCGCATCTTCTGGAACTCACATTCCAGGACAAAAGCGACACCATCGCCCGGATCGGCGGGGATGAGTTCGCAGTCCTCTGCATGCTTGAGGAAAACGAGACCGCCGAGATGCTTAAGGAACGGTTCATAAGGACCATGAAGGTTTTCAACCAGCAAGGCGGCTTCCCCTTTGCGGTCGATGCGAGCGTGAGCGCGCTCGAATACGACCAGGAAGAAGGGCCCGATCCGGAAATGTTTCTGAAACGTCTTGATGATATGCTTTATGTCAACAAGGAACGCTCAAGGAGGCCATAATATGAAAATAGCGAAAATACTAGCCTGGATTGCCTTTTTGGCAATGACCGCCGCCCTGGTCCATGGATTTATTAACGGTGATTTTTTCAAGGACGGCTCAGAGCTCATGCAAAACCCATGGGGCATTGTCTCCCTGGTCGACCTTTACGCCGGGTTCACCCTGTTTGCGATCTGGATCGCGTATCGGGAGGACGCCCTTTCTTTGAAGGTCGTCTGGATTGTCGCCCTCATGGTATTCGGTTTCTTTGTGGGGAGCCTTTATGTGCTTTACGCCCTATACACTTCAGACGATGACCCGAAGACCGTGTTGCTGGGGCATAAGCGCACCCTTTGATAGCCGCAAGCACACGTGCTATCATGAAGGTGAAACGGAGGGATTCTCATGAAGGAAAAAGGACTCATCGTACTCAGCCACGACAACGAGGACGTCGAGGCGCTCGCTACGCGCGCCTTGCTTGTGCGTGCGGGCTTCGACATGACCGCAGGCACGTTTGAAGACACCTTGGATCTGAGACTCGCCTACGGCACCCACGTCTTGGCCGACGCCTTCATCGACACCCTTGATCCGGACACGTTTGATTTCGTGGTCATCCCCGGTGGAAAATACGTCAAGAACACGGTCGATGACGACACGAAGATCAAGGGTCTGCTCAAGCGGTTCAACGAGCAGGGCAAGATGATCGCCGCCATCTGCGCCGGTCCGCGTTTCCTGGGACAACTCGGCCTGCTTGACGGCAAGACCTTCACCGCCTTCAGAGGCAACGAGATCGACATGCCCAAAGGCACCTACAGACCGGAACGGAAAGCCCTGCGTGATGGCACCATCATCACGGGCCGTGGCGCCGGGGCGGTCTACGAGTTCGCCGCCGAGATCACCCGCTATTTCAATGGTGAGGAAGCCGCGCGTGAACTGCTTCAAAACATCATGCACTGATTGGAGAAACCATGGACGGACAAGAACGTAAAGCCATCACCCCGGGGACGAAAGTCGCCGTGGTGAAAAAGGAAGACCAAAGAAGCGGGCGTCTGAGCGAAGGCATCGTCGACGCCCTGCTTACCAAATCCAAGTTCCATCCCCACGGCATCAAAGTCAGGCTTGAAGATGGCACCGTGGGCCGGGTCAAAAAGATTCTGGACTGATTCCTTGACTCTACTTGGATGCAGTGATATACTCTAGTTAATACGATGAGTGGAAGAAGTAGACGGAACGTTCATGCAGAGACTTCGTGGTGGGTGAAAACGAAGGGACACACCGTTGAAATGGATCCACGAGTGCTTGTCTGAAGACAGTAGGAGAAGCCGGAAGCCCCCGTTAACAGGCAGGGATATGTTGGTATCCTGAGGACATTTCTGTCAAACATGAGGTGGCACCGCGACGCTTGTTCGCCCTCTATGCGTTTTACGCATGGAGGGCTTTTTTATTATAAAGGAGGGATTCTCAGATGACTTGAAAGAGCCGCAACAATCCAGGCAAAAAAACCATACAAAAACAAAATCAAAGGAGAATCCATCATGGAATCAAAAGAAGAGACGATGAAGCATGAATACGGCATGTTCGGGGGACAATACGTCCCTGAAGCATTGAAACCCGCACTGAATGAAGTGAAAGAGGCGTTTGAAACCTACAAGGACGACCCGGTCTTCAAACGTGAACTCGCCGAGACCCTCAGGGACTATGTCGGAAGGAAGAGTCCGCTTTATTACGCGAAACGCCTGTCCGAAGAAATCGGCGGGGCGAAGATCTATCTCAAACGGGAGGACTTGAACCATACCGGGGCGCACAAGATCAACAACACGCTCGGCCAGATCCTGCTTGCGAAGAAGATGGGCAAGAAGCGCATCATCGCCGAGACCGGCGCCGGTCAGCACGGGGTTGCGACCGCGACGGCGGCCGCGCTGCACGGGCTCGAATGCATCATCTACCAGGGCGAGGAGGATATGCGGCGGCAGAAGCTCAACGTTTTCAGGATGCGCCTGCTCGGAGCCGAGGTGGTGGCGGTCAAAGAAGGAAGAAGAACGCTCAAGGACGCGGTGGACGCGGCCATCGGCGACTGGATGAATCATCTTGAAGATACGTTCTACCTGCTTGGAAGCGCCGTCGGTCCCGCGCCCTATCCAGCGATGGTAAGGCATTTCCAGTCCGTGATCGGGCGTGAGGCCCGGGAACAGTTCCTTGAAAGGGAACACACCCTTCCAAGCGCCTTGGTCGCCTGCGTCGGTGGCGGCAGCAACGCCATCGGACTCTTCAGCGCCTTCCTGGACGACCCGGTCGATGTCTATGGTGTCGAGGCCGCAGGCAAGGGGCTTGAGGGTCCCGACCATGCGGCGACGATGACCAAGGGCAAGACGGGCATCATCCACGGGATGAAGACCCGGGGCCTCTTTGAAGCGGACGGGGAGATCTCCCCGGTCTATTCCATCTCGGCCGGGCTTGATTATCCGGGGGTCGGACCCGAACACGCCTTCTTGCAGGACACGAAGCGTGTGCAGTACGAAAGCGTCACCGACACGGAAGCCCTGGACGCCTTCAAGAAGCTAAGCGAGACCGAGGGCATCATCCCGGCGCTTGAAAGTTCGCATGCCCTTGCCTATGCCTTCAAGCTTGCGAAGACCATGGAACAAAGCGAGACGATTCTCATCAATCTTTCCGGCCGTGGCGACAAGGATGTCGAGACCGTCTACGGACTCACTCCATCCGAATAGAGTTTTGTGCGCGAATGCCCTTGCATTCGCGCGCACTCTGTGTTAAAGTACCATTAATGAACGAGGTGTTTCTTATGTGCCCTGTAGCAAAAATGTATTATTACCCCCATCATTAAAATTAGGACTGCGAACACCGCAATCCTTTTTGTGAAGAGGGGCGCGCATACCGGATACCAAACATCTTATGGCTCGCCCATAAGGTGTTTTTTTATACTTAAACTAGGGAGATGATTCGCATGATTGTAAAAATGCGGCAAGGCGCCACCAACGACGAACTCAGGCATTTACGTGATTTCCTGACCAAAAAAGGCTTTGAAATGAAGGATGTGAGCAGTGAGAAGGTGTGGATCTTCGGCATCATCGGCGATACCGCCTCGCTCGATCCCGCCGACCTCAGGGTGTTTGAAGGGGTCGAGGATGTCATCCGTGTTCAAAAGCCGTTCAAGCAGGTGAGCCGGGATTTCAAGGCCAACGACACCGTCATCACCGTGAAAGGCGACATCCGGATCGGTGGGGGAAACCCGGCCATCATCGCGGGGCCCTGTTCGGTTGAATCCCATGAACAGCTCCGCACCATCGCCGCCCACCTTCACAAACGCGGCGTGAGAATTCTAAGGGGCGGGGCGTTCAAGCCGAGGACATCGCCCTATACCTTCCAGGGACTCGGCCTTGAAGGGCTCAAGCTTCTAAGGGAGGTCGCCGACGAATTTGACATGGCCGTCATCAGCGAGATCCCGAGTGCCGATATGCTTGAGATCTTCGAATCGTATGTGGACATCATCCAGATCGGTGCCAGGAACATGCAGAACTTCCACCTTCTGAAGGCCCTCGGCGGCACGAAGAAACCGGTCATGCTCAAGCGCGGTCTATCCGCCACCATCGAAGAATGGCTCATGAGTGCGGAATACATCGTTTCATCGGGGAATGAGAACGTGATCCTCTGCGAACGCGGCATCCGGACATTCGAGACCTTCACCCGCAACACCCTCGATCTGTCCGCGGTCCTTGCGGTGCAGTCGCTCTCGCATCTGCCGGTCATCGTCGACCCTTCCCATGCGGCGGGACGCTGGTCGATGATCGAGAAGCTCTCGAAAGCCGCCCTCAGTGTGGAGGCCGACGGCATCATGGTCGAAGTGCACCATAAGCCTGAAGAAGCCCTGAGCGACGGGGCCCAGTCGCTCAAGCTCGATACCTTCGACACGATGATGGACGCACTGACGGTTTTGAGCGCGGCGCTAGGAAGAAGCCTGAAATGATTGTCGGGATCATCGGTCTTGGTCTGATCGGGGCTTCGTATGCGGCCGGGCTGAAAGCCGCCGGGCATACAATCCTGGGCCATGACAGGGACGCTTCGGTCATGAAACGAGCGGAGGAGGAGGGCATCGTCGACGGGGACTACTTTCAGGACCCCTTTGCTTGCGATGCCCTGATCCTGGCCCTTCTGCCAGAGGCGAACGTGGCATTCGTCCGTACGCATGCATCCCGCTTGAAGGCGGGGTTGGTGCTGAGTGATGTCGCCGGGGTCAAGAAACCGATGATGGACGCGATCGAGGCGACGATTCCAAAAGGGGTGCATTACCTCTCCCATCATCCGATGGCCGGGAACCCCGAAGGCGGTTTTAAGAACCATGACAAGGCCCTCTTTCGTGGTGCGAACGCCATCTTCGTAGAGGGCACAGGCCCCGATCAAAAGGCCGCTACCATCCTGAAGGGGCTTGTGGAGGACCTCGGGATGCGTAAGACCCTTACCGTCTCTAAGGCGACCCATGATGCCTTCATCGCCCATACGTCCCAGCTCACCCATCTGATCGCCTCCGCCCTGATCTTGAGCAACGGCGGCACCATCCCGCTTGAGGCGAGCGGAAACTCCTACCGCGACCTGACCCGGATCGGCGATATCGATGCGGCCCTCTGGACGCCGCTTTTCATGGCGAACAAGGCCGCGTTGCTTAAGGCCCTATCAACCTTCAAGGACGCTTTTTCCGAACTTGAAACCGCACTTCAAGAGGAGGATTACGAACGTGTCGAGGCCTTGCTTCAAAGGACGCGCAAGCTATGGCGCGATCAGAACCATTAAAAAACTTTCCTTTATTGGAAAGTTTTTTTATAAAAACCCTGAAAGCGTTTGAGAATAAGGGCCTGGCATTGTATCATGGTTATGTAAGAATCGGAATGAATGGAGTGAGGCTGATGCTTCATATGAACAAAGGGGCGGTCCTTCTGTTTTTTTTATTGTTCGCTTTCTGGATGATGCTGATTCCAAATATCAATTGGATCCAGGTGATCGTCGGGCTTTTGGCGGTCCTTCTCGTGATGTTTTACGGGCGGGACATGATTTTCTCCAAGGATGAGATCCCGCACCTCAGGCTCTCCCTTTTCTGGCGGATCCCCGCTGCCTTTTTCACATTGCTCGCCGCGATGGTCATCGCCAACATCCAGGTGGCGAAAATCGTGTTGAGCAGGAAAATGCCGCTTTCCCCCGAGTTCCGAAAGGTGGCCCAACCGGTCAAAAGGGATGTCACCCGGGCCTTTTACGGGAATGCGATCACACTCACTCCCGGGACGTTGAGCGTCGATGTCAAGGCGGATTATCTCCTTGTCCACTGTCTGACGAAAGAAGCCGCCGAAAGCATCGAGGGCGGCGCCTTGGAGAAGGCGTTCAAGGGATTGGAGGATGGTCGTCATGATTGAACCCCTCATCACGGGCAGTGCCGTTTTCCTCACGGCCCTTTCGTTTGTGAGTCTCTACCGGGCCTACAAGGGTCCGAAAGCTTCGGACAGGATTGTCGCGATCAATGCGATCAGCGGAAAAGTGACCGCGATCATTGTGCTGATCGCGCTTGTGACGAACCAGATTTCGTATGTGAACGTCGCCCTCACCTATGCGATGATCGGCTTTCTGGCGACCATCGGTGTGGCGAAATACCTTCGGAAAGGGCGGTTGGAAGGATGAACATCGTAGTCGACAGCCTGAGTGTGCTCATGATCGCCGGTGGCCTTTTCTTCTATCTCGTCGGCGTCATCGGTCTTTTCAGGATGCCCGATGTCTTCACCCGCATGCATGCGACGACCAAGTGCGACACCCTCGGTGCGGGCATGCTTTTTGTCGGACTCATCATCTGGCAGGGTTTCACTTTGGTCTCGATCGAGCTTCTGGTGATTCTGGCGCTGATCTGGCTTACCACGCCGACCGCTGCGCATTACATTGCGAATGCGGAATACGAGCGTCTTCATAAGAAGGAGGGGACGGTAAAATGATCATACTGAACGCCTTGCTCATCCTGTTTCTAATCGTGTGTGCGATTGCTGTGGAACGGACGAAGGACCTGCTCAGCGCGGTCATCATCTTTTCGGCCTACTCCCTGATGATGAGCGTGCTCTGGCTCATCTTGAAAACGCCCGATGTCGCGCTTACGGAAGCGGCGATCGGGGCGGGCATCACGTCCATCCTATTCATTGCGGTCATAAGCAGAACGGAGCGTTACGAACGATGAGAAAATACCTGAGTCCCTTGGTCTTTTTCGCGCTTTTCATGGCGCTTGCGGTGAACATCCTCTCGATGCCCTCGCCGAATACCGACTCGGCACCGTCCTACAATGAAGCGACAAAACACTACCTCGAGCATTCGCTTGAAGAGACGGGGTCGGTGAACATCATCGCGGCCATTCTCGCCGATTACCGCGGGTTTGACACGTTCGGAGAGACCATCGTGCTGTTCACAGCGATCGTGGCTGTGGTCTCCGTCTTGAGAAAAGACGAGGACTCGATGGCGGGTGATCCCCATGCATGATGTGATCTTGAAGACGACGGCCCGTCTGATCGTCCCTTTCGTACAGCTCTATGGCATCTACATCATCCTTCACGGACACCTGACGCCCGGTGGCGGATTCGCAGGTGGGGCCCTCATCGGTACCAGCCTCATCCTTTATACGCTGGTCTTCGGAACGAAACGGGCCGAACGGAAATTCTCCCATCGCATGAGCGCGATTGCGGAAAGCGGCGGCTTGCTTCTCATCCTGGTCATCGGCCTAGTCGGCCTTTTCAATGCCGGGTGGTTCCTGACGAATCTGGAGGCCGGGTTCTTGAAGGGTGAAGCAGGGACGCTTTTTTCCGCAGGGTTCATTCCGATTCTGATGATCGGTATCGGGATCAAGGTCGCCTCGACCATGATCACGCTTTTCCATACCCTGATCGAGGAGGGAATGGAATGAATCTCATAGAATCCATCATCCCATACATGAACTACCTCGGCGCGATGGCCCTTTTCGTGATCGGGCTTCACACCGTGGTGACCCGTACCAACATGATCAAGCGCATCCTCGGTGTGAACATCATGGGGACCGGAGTCTTTTATTTCTTCATCGCGATCGGCAATGTCGAAAACGGTCTGCCCCCGATCCTTACGGAGGAGCAAGGGGTTTTCATCAACCCGCTTCCTTCCGTCCTCATCCTGACCGGCATCGTGGTCGTGGTCTCGATCACCGTCTACGCCTTGAGCCTCGTCATCCGGATCTATGAGACCTACGGTACGACCGACCAGGCCGAAGTGGCCGTGATCGAGAGCGAGGAAGCGGGCGATTACTATGATTGAACAGATGCCCATCCTCATCCTTCTCACGTTGCTTGTGACGGCGCTCGTCATTCCACTATTGAGCCGGTTCGGCATCATCCCCCCGAGAATCCTCGGGATGGCGTCCTTGGTCTTCACGCTGGGCCTCGCCTTCATCGTGATGGACCACGTCCATACCGAAGAAGCCTTCCGCTATCATTTCGGCGGGCACGGCCCCCTGATTGGGATCGAGTTCCTGATTGACGGCTTCAGCGCCCTTTTCACCCTCTTCGTCCTGGTCCTTTCGACCCTCATATTCGTCTATTCGACCCGGGACCTCACCCACATCATCTCAAAAGCGCGTTATGAGCGGTACTACACGCTCTTCTTCATCATGGTGTTCGCGCTTCTTGGCATCATCTATACGAACGACCTGTTCAACACCTATGTCTTCATGGAGATCCTCTCGATCACCGCGTGCGCGGTCATCTCGATCAGGCGCAAGAAGGAGAACTACACCGCAGCCTTCCGGTATGTGATGCTCAACGAGCTTGCGAGCCTTTCGTTCTTGTTCGGGGTGGCGCTGCTTTACATGGTGAGCGGGCATACCAACTTCGAGCTTGTCAAGGAGGCCATGACGGGCAGTTATGAACTCTACCCGTCGAATGTGCTGATGGCGACCCTTTTCATGGGGATCGGGCTTGCGCTCAAATCGGCGCTCTTCCCTTTCCATGTCTGGCTTCCGGATGCGCATTCGAACGCTCCGAGCCCTTCAAGCGCGATGCTTTCGGCGATTGTCATCAAGGCGTATGTGATCGTGATGATCAAGGTGCTTTTCAGGGTGCTCGGCATCGATCTTGTCCATGCGCTCAACATCCCGCAGGTTTTGCTGGGGCTCGGTGTGGTCGCGATGATCATGGGCTCCGTCTTTGCGATTGCGCAAAAAGACATCAAACGGATGCTTGCCTATTCGTCGGTCGCCCAGATCGGCTATATTGTGCTTGGAATCTCGCTCATAAGCAGGAACGGGCTCAGTGCGGCGTTCTTCCATATCATCTCCCACGGGTTCTTAAAAAGCGCGCTTTTCCTCTCGGCGGGCCTTCTGATCTACCACCGCGGCCTCAAGAAGATCCGTGCGTTCGGCGCCATCGGGTATGCGATGCCCCTCACGATGGGCGTCTTTGCGGTGGCTTCGCTCGGGATGATCGGGATCCCGCTCACAAGCGGGTTCATCGCGAAACTGAACCTTGCTGAGGCGTCGCTAGAGGACGGGCAGGCCTGGTTGCTATTCATCATCGTGGTATCGGGGATTTTGAACGCCCTTTATTACCTCCCGATACTCATCACCGCATTCCTCCGGGACGAACAGAAAGAAGAGGTCATGTCGTTCAGTTTTGAAAGCGTGCATCTGTCGATGATCATCCCGGTCATCATCATCGGCCTTTTCATTGTCACGATCGGGGTCTACCCCGGACTGATCATGCCCTGGGTTGAGACCGCCGTCTCAAGTGTCATGCCATGAAGGTAGGAGGTGTTTCTGTTGTCCAGACATAAACGAAAGATCGATATGCGCTTCTCCCTGAGGCTGAAGCACTTCTTCAGCAGCTTCACCCTCCAGGCCGCGACCCTTGTGACGCTTGTGGTCCTCATGTCCGCCCTTTTTGTCGGCTCGATCCTCGAGTGGTCATGGATGGAGGCCTTCATCCCTTCGACCGGTAGTCTTGGCGAAGCGCTCAAGACTTTCGGGGCCTGGTCCTATCTGCCGCTTGCGATTGTCGGGGTGCCCGTCATCGGGGCGCTTTCGCAGCTTCTTTTCGGATGGCGGACCTGCAACAGCCGTGACATCCTGGTCGTGCTTTCGAGCTTCATCACCATCGCCCTCATCTTCTTGAGCTTCCCGGCGGTGCGCGAAGCGGGGTTGGGTGTGTCGCTGCCGGGGCTTTTGGGTCTTGGCCTGTCGTTTCGGATCGACATGCTCGGGTTCATCATGCTTCTGATCACGTCGTTCCTCTGGTTCCTGGTCATGGTCTATGCCCACGGGTACATGCTTAAAGAACGCCGGTGCAACCGTTTCTTCTTCTTCATGGCCCTGACTTATAGCGCCGTGCTTGGAACAATCGTCTCGGGCGACCTCTTCACGATGTTCCTGTTCTTCGAGATCATGACGTTCTCGTCCTATATCCTCGTCGTCCATGGCCAGAAGAAGGAGTCCTATGAAGCGGGCTACAACTACATCTTCATGGGGATTCTTGGCGGATTTGCGATCTTTGCGGGGCTCTTGCTTCTCAACTACCATGTCGGTGACCTGGCGTTTGTCTCAGCCTTAGGTGAACTCAACGAGGCAGGAAACGTAAAGTATCTGATTGTCGGGCTGCTTTTCCTCGGGTTCGGCATCAAGGCCGGGATGGCGCCCGTCCATGTCTGGCTCCCAAAGGCGCATCCGGTCGCGCCCACGCCCGCAAGCGCCCTCCTTTCGGGCATCATGATCAAGATCGGGGCGTTTGGGATGCTCCGGGTCGGGACGAGTTATTATTTCCCCGACGCCTCCTCGCTCGGTGATTATGCGGAAGTCGTGTGGACGACCCCCGCAAGCATCGGGGCGGTCATCATCTGGGTCGGGATCATCACCATGGCCCTCGGTGTCTTCTTCGCGCTACAGCAGGCGAACATCAAGCGGATGCTCGCGTATCACTCCATCTCGCAGATGGGGTATATCCTGCTTGGCATCGGGGTGGCGTTCTATCTCGGAAGCGAAGGGGCGATGGGCTATACGGGCGCGCTTTACCACATCATCAACCATGCCCTTTTCAAATCGGTCCTGTTCATGGTGGCGGGGGTGGTCTACCTGTATACCCGCGAATCGGACATGTACAACCTCGGCGGGCTTTGGAAGGTGATGCCGCTCACCTTTGCGATCGCCGTCATCGCCGCCCTTGGAATCAGCGGGATGCCCCTCTTCAACGGCTTCGCCTCCAAATCCATCCTGCATCACGCCATCGTCGAGGCGTATGAATATGGACACTGGTCCTTCCGTTACGCCGAATGGCTCTTCATGCTTGTCAGCATGGGCACGGCGACGTCGTTCATCAAGCTCATCTACTACGTGTTCTTAAGAAGCCCCCAAAAACCCCGCGAGCCCATCTACAAGGTCGGTTACCGGTCCCTTCACGTACCGATGGCCCTGATCGCCGGCGTCATCATCCTGATCGGCCTTTTCCCGTCGTTCTTGGTTCATGAGCTATTCATCCCCTCGATGGGCCGGATCGCATACGATGGCTACTTCATCGACCACTACATCCGGGACCTCGAGTTCTTCACCCTGAAAGAATTCACCAACACCGCCATCGTCATGGTCGGCGGAGCGTTCATATTCTTCTATGGCAGCCGTCATAATCTCTTCCATCTCCACCTTCCGCACTGGCTCAGGCTCGAGTTCATCCTTTTCTACCCCCTCAACAAGATCATGCGGAACGCCTGCGGACGCATGGGCACCAAATGCAACATCGACTACACCATGATGGACAGCCTCGAAGTCCGGCAGAACCATGACATCGGCTTCATCGAACGCTTCATCATCACCACCGATGTCTTCAACCGGCGGTATGAGAAGACCCTGATAAGGAGCGACGCGGTGATCTATGCGGTCGTCCTCATGGGCATCGTGTTCCTGATGGTGTTCTTTTAGTGCTTTCAGCATAAAAAAAGTCGCTAGGCGACTTTTTTTATTCAATCCCGCATGGCGTCTCTGATCGCCTTCAGGTAGGGGACTCCGACGAGGTAGATGAGGGCGCCGTACGAGAGGGCGATCCCGACAAGCCCCACTATCAGGCCGGCCCCGGGGGCCGCCTGGGCGTTTAGAAGCGGTGCGTCATCGAGAAGCGCGCGTTGCACAATCATGAGCAGGCCGATGGTCGCGTAGCTTACATAAAGGCCTTTGCCAAGGGCGAAGAGCGCAGGAGCCTTGAGATGAAAGAACTTGGTTCCAAGCAGGGCCATGAGCGTCAGCATGAACAGGGTGCCGCCCATTCCCCCAAGCCCTCCCGCTTCCATCGCGATGAGAGAAGAGGAGACCCCCTCCCCCTGATAGAACGGCAGGACGGTTGAGAACAGGAACACGACCATGGGCAGAATGAGAATCGGTGCTTCCATGAGTTTCTTGATATTACCCCTCCTTAATCTTGTTATCTATAGTATAGCATACGTGGGTCGTCAGACAAGTCCGAAAGAAGAGAGGCCCTTGACATCAGGGATCCCGTTTCAGACTGAAAAATATCGGTGCATTTTCCGACTTGATATTCCTATCTTTTAAAGGCCGTGTTATAATGCAGAGGGTTTGAAAGCAGGTGACACCATGGAAAAACAGAAGACAACCTTGTTCTCGTTAAGCTGGCCGATTTACATCGAATTGGTCTTTATCATGTTCCTCGGGGTGGCGGACACCCTCATGCTCAGTCAGTACAGTGACGTATCGGTCGCGACGGTCGGGAACGCCCAGCGCGTATCGAGCCTTTTTATTGTGATCCTGAATGTGAGTGCGGTCGGCGTCGGGGTCGTGGTCAGTCAGTACCTTGGCGCGAAGGATGTGCTTCAGGCCAAGAAGGCGATGAAGACCGGCATCTTCGGCAATGTGCTGGTCGCGCTCCTGATTGTCGGTTTGCTTCAGGTTTTCGGGGGGACGCTTTTCCGGATCGTCAACACCGATCCTGCAATTTTTGAGAATTCGCTTTTCTACCTCCGTGTCGTTTCCCTCGGGTTCTTGTTCCTGGCGGTCACCCAGGCTGCGGGTGCGGGGTTCAAGGCGTTTGGCCATCCGAAAGTCGTCATGTACATTGTCGGGGCGATGAACCTCTTGAATGTGCTGCTTAACGCCCTCCTCATCTTCGGAATCGGCCCTTTTCCCGAACTCGGCGTGGAAGGGGCTGCGTATGCGACCTTCCTGAGCAAGGGGTTCGCCTTTCTTGCGACCCTTTTCTTCCTTTGGCGATATTTGAGAATCCAGCCGTTCTTCTTGAAATTCAAGCCCCTGAAGAAATATTATCTCAAAATCATGAAGATCGGCCTTCCGGGAGCGGGCGAACATTTCGTCTACCAGTTTTCCCAGGTGGTGATCCTGAGTTTCCTGAACACCATCGGCACCCTGGCCCTGACCACCCAGGTCTACGTTCATAACATGATGATGCCGGTGATGATCTTCTCGCTTGCGGTCGCGCAGGGGAACCATGTCATCATCGGATGGCGTGTCGGGGCCCGGGCGTTCGATGATGCCTACGAGCGGACCCTCCGGACATTCAAGATCGCACTGGTCTTTGTGCTGATTGCCTCGACGGCGATCTACTTGAACTCCGAGTGGCTGCTCGGCATCTTCACGGACAACCCCGACATCATCGCGATGGGAAGGCGGGCCCTCCTGATCGGCATCTTCCTTGAGGTCGGCCGCATGTCGAACCTCGTCGTCATCCATGCCCTCAGGGCCTCGGGTGATGTCATCTACCCGGTCGTGATCGCCATCTTCAGCATGCTGCTGGTGATGATCGGCTTTTCCTATCTGTTCGGTCTCAGACTCGAGCTCGGGCTTGCCGGCATCTTCATCGGTCTCGCGTCGGATGAGATCTTCAGGGGCATCCTCGTCTTCATCCGATGGGTCAAGGGGCCGTGGCGGGACAAGCGTGTGGTTGAAGAATATTAGCCGCTAACCTCGCGAGACCCAGGCCCTGGCATGAAAGGGAACCGTGGTTTGATATTGTCTGAGCCGTCGCCGTTGAATAAGGCCCGCCAAGGTGTTATAATTGATGTATCAAACATTTATCCTATTGGAGGGATTGTATGGCATCAGACCAATACCATGAACCGATTGAACTGCTTGATGAGAAAACACAGGACTTGACCCGCATCATCAAGAGCATCATGGAAGAATTTGAAGCGGTCGACTGGTACAACCAGCGCATGAGCGCGACCAAAGACCAGGAACTTCGTGATATTTTGAAACACAACCGCGATGAAGAACTCGAACACGCGGCCATGGGCATCGAATGGCTCCGCAGGCAACTGCCTGAGTTCGATGCGGAACTCAGGGAGAACCTCTTCAAAGAAGGCCCGATCGGTCATCATGACGACGAAGACGAAGAAAGCCCGAGTGGCAACCAAAGTCTCAATATCGGAAAGCTTAAACGCTAAGGAGGGTATTCATGGATCTGTTAAAACAATCATTGGCACCGATCCCGAGTGAAGGTTGGGAAGAAATCAACGACCGGGCCCGTGAAGTCATCGTTTCACAACTCACCGCACGAAGCGTGCTGCATGTAGTAGGACCGAAAGGCCTCACCACGAGCGCCGTCAACCGGGGCCGCCTGAAAGCGGTCAAGGAAGCGAAGAAGGGCGAGGTGGGCGCCAGCCTTTACGACGTCCTTCCCCTGATGGAGACCCGCATCAACTTCGATCTTTCCCGCTGGGAACTGGACAATATCCTAAGAGGCGAGAAGGATGTCGAACTGGATGCCCTGGAAGACGCCGCTGAGAAACTCGCCCTCTATGAGGAAGACGCCATCTACAACGGCAACAAGGCCGCTGGCATCAAGGGCCTTGATGAAGTCGCAGGGACCCGCATCAAAATGGGCAAGGACGCAAACGCGATCATGAAAGCCGTCAGTGAAGCGTCTTGCGCCCTCAAGGACGCCTACAGCGAAAGGCCCTACGACATGGTCGTCAGCGACGTAGTGCTGAAACGTCTCAACCAGATGTATCAGGGCGGGCTTCTCCGCAAGAATGTCGAAGCCGTCATCGGCGGCGAAGTCATCCGTTCGAGAGTGGTCAAGGGCGCTTTCCTCGTACCACGTGACCATGAGGATTTGGAACTCACCATCGGTCAGGACTATAGCGTCGGCTATAAGACGTCCGATGCGAATTCCGTCGAACTCTTCGTCATGAACAGCTTCACTTTCCGTTGCCTTGATGAGAACATCGTGGTCGCATTCGACCTGGAATGACCCATCCAAGCCAAGGCCCCGCAGATGCGGGGCCTTTTAATTTCTTGAAAGAATCGACGATCCTTCATATAATAGAATTAGCCGAAAAGGAGGGGTTGCATGATTAAGACAGTCCATGGATTGACCATCGAATGCGTCAAGGGCGACATCACGAACCAGCCTGGCATGCAGGCCGTCGTCAATGCGGCGAACGCCGAGCTTTCGCCTGGGGGCGGTGTCGCCGGTGCCATCCACAAAGCCGCTGGCGAAGCGCTTGCGAAGGCGTGCGAGCCGTGGGCCCCGATCGAGCCGACCGAGGCCGTCGTGACCGAGGCGTTCGACCTTCCAAACGATTACGTGATCCACTGCCTTGGCCCTGTCTATGGTGTCAACCGGCCGGAGGACTTGCTGCTTAGGAAATGTTACGACAACATTCTCAGTGCCGCCGAGGAAAAGGGCATTGAAACCGTTGCGGTCCCCGCCCTTTCCACAGGTGTCTTCAGGTATCCCTTGGAAGAAGCTTCCGATGTGGCCATCAAGGCCGTGAGCGACAAGGCCTGTTCACTCAGCCATGTGAAGCATGTTCGGTTTGTCCTTTACGATGAAAAGGCCTTGAATATCCATGAAGCGGCCATGAAAAGGATCTTGGAATAAGGGTTCGCCCGGGTGCAAAGCATCATGCGTTGCACATCCGGTTTGAAGGGTCCCCTTCATCAAAAAAATCATCGTTTGACAAAGCGAATTGTTTTGTAGTTCAAACCATGATATGTTATACTTTATTTAGCTCATAGAAATATGCGTCCAAGACGCAAAACAACTTCGAATACCCACTCTTTGGACGCGGTGTTCGAAGTTTGTTCATTTTAAAACCCTATAGGAGGTTTTGAGCATGAAAAAGCTTTTTGCCTTAGTATTGACACTTGTCATGGCAATGACACTTGCTGCATGTGGCGAGGACCTTGAGGATGAGCTTGTCGACATCACTTTGGAAAGCGATGTCGAAGATGCAGAGCTGACTCAGGACCCCGCTGAAGTCACTGAAGGCATGGAAGTCACCGTGAGCGCAAGCGAAGTAGAAGGATACGACTTCGTGAGCTGGATCGATGGCGACACTGAGGATGAGGTGTCTGACGAGAGAGCATACACCTTCACCGCAGAAGAGTCCGTTACATTGATAGCGATCTATGAAGAAGATGATGAAAACGGTGACAATGGCGACAATGGTGACAATGGGGACAATGGGGACGAAGACACCTATACAGTCGACCTTTCGAGCGACCTTTCAGGTGCGGACCTTACAGTTTCCGAAGACGGTCCGTATGAAGAAGGCGACGAGATCACAGTCGACGCCTCCGATGTCGATACCTACGATTTCGTCCGCTGGATCGATGCGGACACCGACGATGAACTGTCGACCGACCAGTCCTACACCTTCACCGTTGATGGCGATTTGAACCTGGAAGCGGTCTATGAAGACAC
>JBKHIE010000050.1:0-10149 GCA_046538775.1 Candidatus Izemoplasmataceae bacterium | reverse complement strand
AGGGGTTTTATGGCAAACCAAACAAAGCTCATGAATCAATACGTCGCGGATCTTGGCGTCTTGAACGTCAAATTCCACAACCTGCACTGGAACGTGGTCGGGGAGCGGTTCAAGCCGGTCCACGAGTACGTCGAATCGCTTTACGACATGCTTTTCGAACACTACGACGAAGCCGCAGAACGCATGAAGATGCTCGGTGGGTATCCTTACGCATCCCTGAAGAAATACCTTGAGATCACGAATGTGGACGAACTCGATGAGAAGGATTATCAGATCCCGGAAGTCTATTCGATTATGAAGCAGGACATCGAAGCACTCAAGACGCTCGCTACCGATATCCGAAGCATCGCAGACGCCGATGGGGATTTCGGGACGGTCGCCATGTTGGAAGATCATGTCGCCGCTTATGACAAGGAACTCTGGTTCATGGCGCAAGCTTTAAAATAATTCGATAAGGAGCGCCTTCTGGCGCTTCTTTTTTCAAAAAGGAGCCCCCTTATGAAACCAAGGTACAAGCGGACCCATTTTGAAAGCCTCGAGTCCACCAACGACTACGTCAAAAACCATCTTGAAACGTTGCCGGACCACACGCTCATCACCACGGACTTTCAAAGCAAGGGAAGAGGCCGGCGTGAACGGACATGGGAGAGTCTCCCAGGGTTTAATTTCCTAGGCACTTTCTACAAGCGTTCGTCTGGTGTCAGACAGCATGAACCGATGATCCAGGGGGTGCTGAGCATCATCGGCACGCTGGAATCGCTTGGAATCGATGCGGAGATCAAACCCCCGAATGACGTGTATGTCCGAGGCAGGAAGATCGCCGGGATCCTCTCGGAAGTGATCCACAATAACAAGAAGCATGTCATCATCGGGATCGGCTTCAATGTGAACGAACCGAAAGCCACGCCTGCCATTGCCTTATCAGAGGTCACAGGAAGTGTTCACGACCTTGAGGGCATCACCGATACCATCATACGCCACATGGCGATTGAGGAGACACGAAATTTCGCCACACTCTTTGAGCGCTATGTCGCCCGCATTCCCTTCGGAAGGATCGTCGCCTTCAAGAATTCAGACCGGTTGGGGTTCCTTGAATCCATCGATGGAGACTTCCGATGCGTCGTCGATGGGACACCGTTTCCTTGTGAGGCCCTCCGCTTTCAATACAGGTGAAGATGAAAACCATTCGCAAGAAAAGGTTTGCATATCAACCATAAGGTTAATAGACGAACTGGTTAATGAAAACACATGAACAGGCGCACATATTGAGCGATGGACCGCTTAATGGTGCGCTTTTTATTTACCACATTTATCCCATAATATTTGAAAATCAAACATATCGGTATAGATACATATGAATTAGCACTAAAAAACAACGCTTTCAACAATTTTGAATATCAAAACATATTGACATACGTTGAGGACGCATTTATAATTGTGTCACAAAAGGAGGGTAGCCCATGTTTGAAAAAGTAAAAGAAGTCATCGTCGAAGAACTGGGTGTCGAAGAAGAGAACGTCACACCCGAAGCCAGCATCATCGACGACCTTGATGCCGACTCGCTTGACGTCGTCGAACTTGTAATGGCACTTGAAGAAACGTTCGACATCAAAGTCGAGGACGACAAAGTGCAGTCCTTGCGTACGGTACAAGACGTTGTCGACTTCATTGAAAAGCAAAAACAGTAATAATAGGAATCCAATGCATAGAGGTGCGAACAATGAATAATCGCGAACTCAAGACCATCATTAAATTGTTTGAGAATTCAACGCTTGAAAGCATGAAGCTTGAACGTGAAGACGTCACGATCGAGCTCAACAAACCTACGAAGAAAGATAACCGTTACCCTGAGATAGACCCCCGACCTGCTCAGACCACACATTCTGAGGTGCCTGTGCAAAACGCATCCGTTCCGGATGCGGTAGGATCATCGCCCTATGAACCCATCAAGGCGCCCTTGGTCGGCACATACTATGAGGCGGCAGGACCCGATCAGCCGCCTTTTGTCAGAGAAAACCAGACCGTCAAGAAGGGCGATACCGTCTGCATCATCGAAGCGATGAAGGTCATGAACGAGATCACCGCCCCGAGGGATGGCAAGATTGTGAACGTCCATGTCAAGAATGGTGAGATGGTCATGGTCGACCAGACCATCATGGAGATCGAGTGATGTTTCAGAAGATACTTGTGGCCAATCGGGGTGAGATTGCAGTCAGGATCATCAGGAGCTGCAAACAGATGGGGATTGAGACGGTCGCCATCTACAGCACCGCCGACATCGATTCGTTGCATGTGAGTCTTGCGGACGAGGCGATATGCGTAGGGAAGGCGCCGGCTGCGGCGTCTTATTTGAATATGGAGAACATTGTGAGTGCCGCCATCAATACCGGAGCCGAGGCCATTCATCCCGGTTTTGGTTTTTTGAGTGAGAACGCAAAATTCGCGGAACTGTGCGAATCATGCAATCTGACATTCATCGGCCCTTCCTCAAAGACCATTTCCGAGATGGGGGACAAGTCGAAAGCCAGATTGCTCATGAAGAAGGCCGGTGTCCCTCTGGTGCCCGGCAGTGAGAATGAAGTTTCGCTAGAAGAGGGGCGAGCCCTGATGGAGACCGTCGGGCTGCCCTTGCTCATTAAAGCCAGCGCCGGTGGGGGTGGCCGCGGCATGCGTGTTGTCCGGGAGGAGGCCGCCTTCGGGACCGCTTACCGGGCAGCCAGGCAAGAAGCGGCCGCCGCCTTCGGTCACGACGGGGTCTATCTTGAGAAACTGATTGAGAATCCAAGACACATCGAGGTCCAAATCCTTGCGGACAAATACGGGACCACCCTGCATCTTTTTGAACGGGACTGCAGCATCCAAAGACGCAATCAGAAAGTCGTCGAAGAAGCCCCCTCGAACATCCCCGAACCCATGCGGGAAGCCATGTTCGAAGCGGCTTTGAAAGCGGCCCGGGCCGTAGGGTATGAGAATGCCGGCACGATCGAGTTCATCGTCTCTGACGGCGAGTTTTATTTTATCGAGATGAACACCCGAATCCAGGTGGAACACCCTGTGAGCGAGATGGTTACGGGCATCGACATCGTCCGCGAGCAGATCCGGATCGCTTCGGGGGAGAAAATCGGGTTTTCGCAATCGGATGTGACCCTGCGCGGTCATGCGATTGAAACCAGGATCAATGCCGAGGACCCCCGCAATGATTTCCGGCCATCACCGGGAAGGGTGGCATTTCTCCATCTTCCACAAGGACCGGGCATCCGCTTTGATTCCATGGTTTATACCGATTACGAGATACCCCCTTATTATGATTCCATGATCGGGAAGCTGATTGTGCATGCGAACACGCGTGAGGAAGCCGTATTCAAGATGCGGGCGGCGCTTGAAGAGTTCGTCTGTGAAGGCATCCAGACCAATCAGTGGTTCCTCTGGATGATCATGAACCATGAGGACTATTACAGGAACCGTGTGGACACGTCATTCATCAGAGACCATATCAAGAGGTTGATACGCTATGAAACGTGATCTTTTAAAGCAGGCGCTCGAACGTCATAAACGCATCAAAAGGACGATGAACCAATACGATCCTGAAACGACGAAGAAGTCAAGCAAGGCCGATGTGCCGGAGGGGCTTTATGAACAATGCCCGTCTTGCAAATCGAACATCGCCAAGGACGACATCGTCAAAAATGCGTATGTCTGCCCCAAATGCGAACATCATTTCCGCATCCGTGCCATTGAGCGCATCGAACTCATGGTCGACAAGGATACGTTCATGGAAAAAGGGTTGGGCTACATTACGCTGAACCCCCTTTTCCAAGAGGATTATGAAGAGAAGCTCACCATGGCCAGACGAAAGACGGGCATCGATAACGCGTTCATCTATGGGTATGGGGAGATCGGTGGCCATGCCTGTGTCGTGGGGGTGCTGGATAGCCACTTCATGATGGGAAGCATGGGAAGCGTGGTCGGTGAGAAGGTTGTGAAAAGCGCAGAATATGCGATGGTCAAACGCCTTCCGCTTGTCCTTTTCACCGCTTCCGGAGGCGCCCGCATGCAAGAAGGCATCTTTTCACTCATGCAGATGGCGAAGACCAGCGGCGCCATTCGCAAGCTCCATGACCAGGGGCTCTTATATGTGAGTGTGCTCACGCATCCGACCACCGGTGGCGTCAGCGCCTCTTTTGCGATGCTTGGGGACATCCACATCGCCGAACCGGACGCCCTCATCGGCTTTGCCGGACCACGCGTCATCAAACAGACGATCAAAGAGACGTTGCCAGTAGGCTTTCAACGTTCAAAGTTCTTGCAGGATAAAGGGATGATTGACAAGGTCGTCCACCGGAAAGAACTCAAGAGCACCCTGGCGGCCATCCTTCGCATGCATGAACTGAGGTGGCAAGGCTGATGGACATCCTACAAAAAGAGAAGAAACTCGAACGGCTTGAAAAAGAACTCGAACGGCTCGACGACCCGCAAGCCAAAGCGTCCATCAAGGCGTCCATCGACGAGACGAAAAAAGAGGCGATGCGACATCTGAGCGCATGGGACCGGGTCCTGCTCGCCCGTCACAGTGAACGCCCGAACTTCAAGGAAGTGGTGGCTGGCGTCTTCGATGAATTCATGGAATTCCATGGGGACCGCCTCTATGGCGACGATGCGGCGATCTGCGGCGGCATTGCGATGCTTGGGGAGATTCCCCTCACCGTCATCGGGCATCAGAAAGGGCATGATACAGAAGAGAACATCCGCCTGAATTTCGGCATGGCCCATCCCGAGGGGTACCGTAAGGCCCTGAGACTGATGAGACAGGCCGAGAAGTTCAACCGTCCGATCGTGACATTCATCGATACACCGGGGGCTTACCCCGGAGTCGGGGCTGAAGAGCGGGGCCAAAGCGAGGCCATCGCTAGAAACCTCTTTGAGATGAGCCAGCTCTCAGTGCCCATCATCGCCTTTATCATTGGTGAAGGCGGAAGCGGCGGAGCGCTTGCGATCGGCTATGCGAACAAGCTCTACATGCTCGAGAACAGCATCTATTCGATCTTGAGTCCGGAAGGCTATGCGAGCATCCTCTGGAAGGATTCGAAACTGCATAAGAAGGCCGCTGAAGTCATGAAACTCACCAGTTATGACCTTAAAGAGCTGAAGCTCGCCGACGGCATTGTCAAAGAGCCGCCACTCGGAGCCCATCGGGACAAGCAATCGACCTACGATGCCATACGTTCGGCTTTGGAAGAGGCGCTTGAATCCTATGAGACGATGAGTGCCTATGAAATCCGGACAGAGCGCTACACCAAATTCCGCAACACCGGATTTTTTCAGCGGTTCAACTATGAGAACCTGAAAGGAGTCTACTGATGCATACGACAATCATTAAAGGGACCGGCGCTTATGCGCCTGACAATAAAGTGCCGAACCAGACCATGGAGACACTGGTCGATACATCCGATGAATGGATCAAAAGCCGGACCGGGATAGAATCCCGGCACATCCTTGTGGATGAGAACACCTCCGACATGGCCTATCAGGCCGCATTGAGGGCGATGGAATCCGCAGGCATCGAAGCGGAGGCACTGGATATGATCATCGTGGCCACTGTGAGTGGTGACTATATCTTTCCCGGCATATCGCAGCTTCTACAAAAGCGCCTAGGGTGCAAGCACATCCCGGCATTCGATTTGAATGCGGCATGCACCGGGTTTATCTATGCCCTTGACCTGGCCAACGGCATGATCGCCTCAGGCAAGTATGAAAACATCCTGATCATCGGGGCAGAAGCCCTGAGCAAGCTTACGGACTTCAAAGACCGTAACACGTGTGTGCTCTTCGGGGATGGGGCCGGTGCATTCATCCTCTCCCGTTCGGATCAAAAAGGCGTACAGTCTGTCATCACCCATAGCGACGGGGATGTCGATGGGAGACTCAAACTTGATGGGTACCCCGTCAAGAAGCATTATGAAACCGAAGCGAGGGACCTTCCCTTCATCAAGATGGACGGGACTGAAATCTTCAAGTTTGCGACATCGGTGTTCCCAGAAGTGATCCAGGAAATGCTTGAGGCGACGGAATTGTCGCTTGAGGACCTTGATCTCATTGTGGCGCATCAAGCGAACAAGCGCATCATCGACAAGTCAGCTAAAATCCTCGGGTATCCCAAAGACAAGATGTACATGAACATCGCCGATTACGGCAACACCTCCGCTGCGAGCATTCCCATCGCGGTGGATGAAGCCATCAGGACGGGGGCGATCAAGCGCGGCGACACGTTTGCCATCGCCGCTTTCGGTGGCGGACTCACATGGGGAGGTGCCATCATTGACTATTGAAAGACGATTCGATGACAACATCGCAAGACTCCTCGGCACCAAATACCCCATCATTCAAGGCGGCATGGCGAACATCGCCGATCACCGTCTGGCCGCAGCCGTCTCGAATGCGGGTGGACTTGGGCTCATCGCAACCGGTGGTTGGGGCCTTGAACGCATCCGCGAGGAAATCCAAAAAACCAGGACCCGCACTTCCAATCCATTCGGCTTGAACATCATGCTCATGCATCCCTTGAAAGACGAGATTGCACAACTCGCGATCGAAGAAGGGGTTCAAGTCATCACAACAGGGGCGGGGAACCCAAGTCCCTTCATCGAAGCCTGGAAAGAGGCCGGTATCATTGTGATTCCAGTGGTCCCGAGCGTCGCGCTCGCGAAGCGCGTCGCACGGTATGGGGCCGATGCGGTCATTGTCGAAGGGACCGAAGCCGGGGGCCACATCGGCGAGACCACGACATTCACGCTTGTCCCCCAGGTCGTGGATGCGGTGGGCATCCCCGTGATTGCGGCAGGCGGCATTGCGGATGCCCGCGGGGTCGATGCCGCATTCGCGCTTGGAGCCAAGGGCGTCCAGGTCGGCACTGTGCTTTTGAGTGCGCTCGAATGCCCCATCCATGAACAGTACAAGGAAAAGATCATCAAGGCCAAGGACACCGACACCGTGGTCACCGGACGTGAAGCCAAGGCTCCAGTCCGGGTCCTCAAGAACAAGATGGCCGTCCAATATCTGAAACTGAGCAGCCAAGGGGTCGACAGGGATGAACTCGAGGCGCTTACACTCGGGTCCTTGTCCCGGGCGGTCAACGACGGGGATGTCGACCGTGGATCGTTCATGGCCGGTCAGGTTTCAGGCTTGATCCGGTCGGTAAGGACGGTCGAGGACATCCTCAGGACGATGGTTCATGAATCACTGCTTCTGGGAGGTCTTTATCAATGAAAAAAGCAATCCTTTTCCCGGGCCAGGGCGCCCAATACCCTGGCATGGGCAAACCCTTCTATGAATCCAGCCAACCATTTAAAGCCGTGGTTGATGAAGCAAACGCCGTGCTTCCTTATGACCTGCTTGAGATCATGTTCGAATCAGAGGCCGTCCATGAGACGCGATATGCCCAGCCGGCCCTTTACGTCATGGGCTGCGCGCTTTATGATGCGCTCAGGATAGAAGGCGTCACCTTTGACATGGCCGCCGGCCTATCCATCGGGGAATACCCTGCGCTTTATGCCCGGGGCGTGTTCGATTTCAGGACCGGTCTTGAAATCGTGGAAAAAAGGGCCATGGCCATGCAGAAAGCGTCCGAGGAATCGGATGCGGCGATGGTCGCTCTGAAGACCGGCATCAACACCGCCCAGGCACTGATTTCCGGAGTGGATGATGTCTACATAGCCAATCATAATCTCGAAGACCAAGTGGTTCTTGCGGGTTCAAAAAAAGCCATCGAAATGGTACAATCCAAAGGGAAGGCCTCGGGCGTGAGGCGGATGATTCCGCTCAAGACCAGCGGCGCATTCCATACACCATTCATGGAAAAAGCCCGGGAATCGTTTGAAGAGTATCTGAAGACCGTACCCTTCAATGAGCCTGAAAAAGGCCTGTATCTCAATGTGACCGGGAAGGCCTACAAGGACCGGTTGAAAAAGCACATGGTGGATCAGATGACGGGTACTGTCCAGTTCTATCCGATGCTTAGGGCGATGCTCGAGGACGGACTCGCCCTCACGATCGAGGCGGGACCGAAGAAAACCCTGAGCACGTTCGTGAAAAAGACCGATAAAAGCGTAGACGTCCTGGCCAGTGATCAAGAAGGATCCATCGAATCGATTCTAGAGAATTTAAGGAGTGAACGCCATGAGTGAACACCAGACAGTCATCATCACAGGCGCGACCGGCGGAATCGGAGTGGCCATCGCCAGACGGTTCGCACAGGCGAAAGCCAACGTCGTGATCAATTACAGCTCGAATCATGAACGGGCGCAGACGCTTGAAAACGAAGTCAAAGCACTCGGAGGAAACGCCTTGGTCGTCCAGGCGGATGTGGCCGATTTCGAAGCCACAAATGACCTGGTAAAAAAGACCTTGAACTGGACCGGCCGGGTCGATGTCGTGGTGAACAACGCAGGCATCACAAAAGACCAGCTCATGCTCAGGATGAAAGAAGAGGACTACGACAAGGTCCTTGACATCAACCTCAAGGGCGCATGGAACCTCTGCAAGCACGCCACGCGCCCCATGTTCAAACAAAAGGGCGGCCGCATCATCAACATCACAAGCGTCATCGGGCTCATGGGCAATGCCGGCCAGGTGAACTACGCGGCTTCAAAGGCGGGCATGATCGGCATGACCAAGTCCCTGGCCAAGGAGTTCGGCAAGAAAAACGTCACCGTCAATGCCGTAGCCCCCGGATTCATCGAGACCGAGATGACCAAGGACCTGGATGAGGATTTGAAATCAACTTACCTGGCAAACATACCCCTTGGTCGCGGAGGAAGGCCGGACGAAGTCGCTGAACTCGTACACTTCCTGGCTTCTGAGAAGGCCGCATACATCACAGGGGAAACGGTATCGATCAATGGAGGGATGTACTGATGAAACGTCGTGTAGTCATTACCGGGATGGGCACACTCAACCCGCTTGGAAACACCGTGGAAGAAAGCTGGAAAGCAGCCAGGGAAGGGCGCAACGGAATCGCAAGGATCACCCGGTTCGACCCTTCGGACCTGAGAGTCCAGATTGCCGGTGAAGTCAAGGGACCTGAGACCGACATCCTAAGCAAGAAAGAGAAACGCAGGCTGGACCGTTTCACACAGCTTGGGATCCTGAGCGCCCATGAAGCGATGGAGGACGCGGATTTTCTGGATCGGATCGAAGACCCCTACCGCGTGGGGATCTATTACTCCAGCGGCATCGGCGGCCTTGAGACCATCGCCGAGCAGAATGAGAAGGGCGTATCCAAAGGGTACAACCGGATCTCCCCCTTCTTCATCCCCATGTCGATCATCAACATCGCGGCTGGGCAGCTCGCGATCAAGTACGGATTGAAAGGCCCGAGCCTTTCCAACGTGACCGCATGCGCGAGCGCCACCAACTCCATCGGCGAGGCGTTCCGTGCCATCCGTGACGGATACATCGATTTCGCGATCAGCGGCGGCAGTGAAGCGTCGATCACCAAACTCGGCATCAGCGGGTTCGACGTCATGCAGGCGCTCAGCGACTCAAACGACCCGGAAAACGCCTCGAAACCTTTTGACAAGAACCGTTCAGGCTTTGTGATGGGCGAAGGGGCGGCGACCCTGATTTTAGAGACCCTCGGATCCGCCCGCGCCCGCGGCGCTAGGATCTATGGTGAGATTGTCGGATACGCGACCACCTCGGATGCCGTGCACATCACGGCACCGGATGTGAATGGTGAAGGGGCGATGCATGCGATGCGCCTGGCGCTCGAAGATGCCGATGTAGCCGTCGAGGATATCCATCATATCAACGCCCATGGCACCTCCACCCCCCTCAATGACAAGGTCGAATCCATTGCGATCAGACGCCTTTTCAAAGACCATGCGGATGCCATATCCGTCTCGTCGACCAAATCCATGACCGGCCACCTTCTTGGTGCAAGCGGTGCGGTCGAGTCCGTCTTCACGATCAAGGCGACCGAAGACAACTTCGTACCTCCGACCATCCACTACGAAACATTTGATGAGGCGTGCGATTTGGATTATACTGTGAATGAAGGGAAGAACAGGCCAGTCGAATATGCCTTGAACAATTCCTTCGGCTTCGGCGGCCATAACGCCAGTCTCGTGTTTAAAAAATGGAGGGACGACGATG
>JBKHIE010000049.1:0-10159 GCA_046538775.1 Candidatus Izemoplasmataceae bacterium | reverse complement strand
ATAATATGGTATAATAATTTGTAATTCACTTTGTAATGATGAAACGTTAAGTTATGGAAGCTTTCCAGAGTACAATGCAAATCACCTTTTTACATAAGACTGCGTTTTCTTCAGTCTGCTAAAAACCTAAGGAACGGATGATGTGCGAATGAATTCCCTTTTTAAGAAAGACGTCCTGATCAAAGTCTTGCTCGTTGTCTCCATTATTACCATCGCCCTGGTCGGCATCGAGGCGCTGAACCAGCTGAGCGGTGATTTTATAGAGAAACTTGTCGCGGCGATCAAGAGTGTGCTCTATCCTTTCTCGATTGCTTTGATTCTTAGTTTCATCGTCGGACCGATTGCAGAGTTCATTGACCGTAAGACCTTTTTAAACCGCACCCTGAGCATCATCACTGCGATTGTCCTAGGCATATTGATTGTCGTCGGTGTGCTAGCGCTCACCATCGCCTTCATCATCGTGCAGCTCGACAACATCCTCTCAATTCTTCTCAGTTCACTTGAAAGCGGGACCATCCGGGAGGTCCTGCGCGATATCCTGAGCATCATCAACGACTGGACCGCATCGATCGACACCCAGGAGCTTTTCGAGGACATCCAGTCTGGTGACTTCTCACTCAGTGAGCTGGGTGGGTTCGTCCGTACCGCGCTTGCGGCCATGGTCAACCTCACCTCGAACATCACCCATGTGGTCTTCACCATCGTGTTGACACCGGTCTTCATGTACTTCATCATCAAAGACCGCAGCAAGATCTTCGAAGGCATTGTGAACGCCTTTCCAAAGAAAGTGAAACCTCATCTGGTCAAGCTCGGGCATGAAAGCCACACCGTGATCATGGGCTATTTCAAGGGCCACGGACTCGTGATGCTTTTTATCACCGTATTCTTCACCGTGACCTATACCATTCTCTCGCTTTTCATCCCGCACTTCACCATCCTGCACGCACTTCTTTTCGCGGTGGTCATGGGGCTTTTCAGCATCATTCCCTATCTTGGTGTGTGGATCAGCATGTCCTTGCCGGTCGTGCTGCTTACGATGCTGCATTTCGACCGGACGGAGGATACCTATATCTACCTCTTCGGGATAGCGATGATCTTCATTTTGAACATCATCGAAGAGATGATCGAAAGCAGTCTCATCCAGCCGAACGTCTTCAGCAAGCATGTCCACATCCATCCCCTCGCGGTATTGAGCAGCTTCATCTTCTTCGGCGGCGTCTTCGGTCTTGTCGGGTTCATCCTGGCCGTGCCGATCGCGGGTATCATCAAGGTCACCTTCAGACATTTCAGGGGCGAGGACATTCCGGTTGAATCAAACGATACAGAAGCGTAATAAGACCATTATAAAAGCCTGTCCAGCCGGACAGGCTTTTATGTTGAATCAAGATTACTTACCAATAACTTTGGCATAAAGTGGACTAACTATTGGAAAGCCTAATAGAATTGGATAGATATGCTCCACCAGCATTCTTGCAATGGGCATTTCACCACTGCTTGGAACTACATACTCATAGTAAACTAAACTGGGCAAAGAAAAAATGGGTAGTTCCGCTAATATTTGTCCACCAATATAGTCTAGTATAGGCAACAAAATATAAATCATTGTTATACCTCCTTTCAATACGTTTTGTTTGTGTGCAATCTTTTATAATCTTATTTTATCAGAATATATTTCGTGTTGCAACCTTTTTTGAATTTGTGATGATAAATAATTAAAACATCTTTATTGTGGCATTTACGTTTGTTTTTTCATAAAGGGATTTAATAACTATTAATTGCCTTTATCAATGATTTGTTTCTATACAAATTATTACAAAAAAAGCATTTCTCCGTGAAATGCTTTTTTTTAGTTAACTATTTGATTTTGCTTAAACTACTTTATTCTTCATGGACTCTATCAATGACTCGACCCCTTTTTCAATCGCTTCATAGTCCGCTTCCTTGGCGCGGCCCAAAAACTCGACCGAATCGACCATGGCCCACTTCATCTTGTAGGTGTCCATGACCTTTTCGAGGTCCTTCTTGGCGCCGCCCGACCAACCGTAGGACCCGAAATGGAGGGCGGTCTTGTTCTTGATCTTCTTGCGTCCGAGTTCGTCGATCGCATGGGCGACCGGGGGATACATCTTGTATTCATAGGTGGAACCCGCGACGATGATGCCGGCAGCCTTGAAGGCGTTTAGGACCATGTCGCTCTGGGTGCTTTCTGGAAGCTTCACAAGGTTCACTTTGATGCCTTTGTCCTTTAACAGGGTATTCGCATGCATGACCGCTTTTTCGGTCATGCCATACATGGAGCCATAAAGGATGGTCACTTCATTCAGGCCATAGCCGCTTGCGAACTCGGTGAAACGGGTGTAGTCGTCGATGATTTTTCCCGGGTTCTCACGGTAAAGCGGTCCATGACCGGGCGCGATCATTTCAATGTCGAGCCCTTTTGTGATTCTGAGGGCGCGCTTCAGCATGGGCGCGTAGGTGATCATCACATTCGATGCGTAGCGCATCGTCTCTTCTTCATAGAGCGCCTTCTCTTTTTCGGTGAGCTGGTCGTCGAAGATATGCTCGCCGAGGGTGCCAAACGCACCGTACATGTCGCATGAGAAGAGTGTCTTCGTACTCTTTTCGTAGGTAAGCATGGTTTCCGGCCAGTGTACGTTCGGGGAGGGGTGGAAGGATAGGACCTTGCCGTTTCCAAGGTCGAGCGTGTCCCCTTCCTCGACGACTTTGACAGCGACATCGTTCCCGTAATAGGATTCCAGAAGTTCAGCGCCTTTGGCGGTGGTGACGATGGTGAAGTCCGTCTGGATCTTCTTGAAGTCCTCGATCCAGCCCGAATGGTCGGGCTCCATGTGGTTGACCACCGCATAATCGATGGTCTTCGGGTCGACCCCGATCTCTGCAAGGTTGTCAAAAAGGGTCTTCGCGACACCGTCCCAGCCGATGACGCCATCGATGATGGCGGTCTTCTCGCCCTTGACGACGTAAGAGTTCATCGAGACCCCGTTCGGGAGATCCCACATGCCTTCAAAAAGCATGGAATCGACGTTCATCGTGAACATGTGGATGCCGTCGTGTATGGTCGTTTTATTCATGAGTGTTCCTCCAATATTCAAGGTAAGATCAATCAGTGATCCTCATAGGTCATTATATCGAAAATGTCGGTTTATTCAAGTTTTTAGCATAAACAAGGCTCGATGGACCTGGCTCAAATAAAAAACCCGGCCTGACTCTTGCGGACGCCAGATACCGGGGTTATCGTCTGAATTCTGGAGGATATCGGATTCGAACCGATGACCCCCTGATTAAGAGTCAGGTGCTCTGCCAGCTAAGCTAATCCTCCAACTATGAACATTATAAAGCGGGAAGCCCAGGAATTCAAGTAAAACAGTTTTTATCCAAGAGATTCCATTGACGGAGGGGAAAGAGGCCTTTTAACACTCAAAGGGAAAGGCCTCTTCACCTTATAGGCACGCACCGTCCATTAGAATCATGGGCCGGCTTTAAGCGGTCATTCAGTGAAATCGTACGTATAGGTCTTCGCATCCAGGTCCAAAGTCCCGGTCGTGACACTGTCCTCGATGGTTTCCTTGTCCAGATAGCCGATAATCCTGTCGAGCATGGATTCGGAGATCTCGTCGTCAGCGAGATGGGTCTTATCGAGTGTCAGGACCATGCTGGTCTCAAGAATGTCGATCTCGATGTCGAATGTGAGGTGGACCGCCGTCTCAAAGGAAGGGTAGCTGCCTCGTTTCGCATTCACGGTGAGAATCAGCTGGTCGTCCTCGTTCAGGTGGGCATAGGCGTATTCGATGTTCGCAATGTTCGATGTGACGATGGTCGAACAGGCTTCTTCTTCGCAGTCACCAAGCGGGTCGTAGTCTTCATTCAGGTTCTCCTTGATGGAATCGTAGATGACGAAGTTGATGAACGTCTCGACAAAGTCATACCGGTCCTCCTCACTCTGTGCATCAAAAAGGTCAAGGGCGGTGTCATCCATCCCATCACCGATGGAATCCTCGGTCGCATAGACCGTCTCAGGCAGGTCGTCTTTGGAGATGTCCTCATGGAAGCGGCCGGTGACGTATTGGATTCCACCGAGAATGAGCACGGCGAGGATGATCAGGATGAAGAGAAGTTTTTTCATAGGAACCTCCTATTTTTTTAGGTCCGTCATTTGCATTCATTATAGCATACACCGCTATCCCTTAAGCGGATTCACACGATATTTCCATCCTGGGGACCATGCTTTCTTCAAGGAAAGCCTTGTCTTCTGTCGGTGTCTGAAGATGTCAAGCCTGGTCCAGGCCGGGCCGATTATGGGCCCACCCGGGCTTCATCTCTGAATTCGCTGGTTTGAAGAAGTTTTTTTGTTTATTGCTAGAATTGCCAAAGGATATGTTAAATATTTATAATATCATGATGCAAATATATAACATGGGAGGTGAAAGCACCCATGCATATGAACAACAAGCTAGCCTATTTAGGATTTCTGGGATTGATCGGGCTGATCGGATTTTGGGGCAACATGTATTTCTTCGGCTTTTTTGGTTTTTTCGTTTATTTCAGATACTTCAAAGTGATTCCGGATGCGCTGTTCAAACAGAATGTTCGAAAGGCGGCGACGCCCGGGTTTTTTCTAAGCATCATCCTGAGCGGACTCATCAGTGCATCCTTTGCGGTTTCAAACACCGTTTCCGCTCAGGATCCAGCCAGAAGCCTGGCCATGGGCCTGGCCATAAGCTTTGCGCTTCCCGTTTTTGTCTTCACGGCGATTCTAGTGTATCTGGAAATTGTTGAGAGCGGTGGTGGAGAATAATGGCTTTGCATACGAGAATAAGGGAGTATCGTGCAAAACATGGCATGAAGCAGGAGGATTTGGCTGCGCGGGTCGGTGTAAGGCGCGAAACAATCGGTCATTTGGAGAATGGAAAGTACAACCCGTCGTTGAAACTGGCTTTTGATATCGCCAAAGTCTTTGGTGTGACGGTGGAGACGTTGTTCTGGTTCACGGATGACTAGGCATGGAGAAATCCCGAAACAGATGGATCCTATGCCAATAAGGGCATGCATCGGAAATATTTGCTTGTAAACACCCTTGAATGCCATATAATAAAGAGGAGGATAGGATGAAAGTAAAACTATTCTACGCCATGAGCGAAAGCAAACTGGAAGAGAAGGCCAATGATTTTCTTGAGGATACGTCCATTGAGGTCGTCGATATACGGTATTCGGCGACGGTGTTCCATTTTTCTTTGCTTATCCTTTATAAATGAAGGTAAGCGTCGCCTCAAGTGATGCAGATTTATTCTATAAAGACACCCATCCTGTGAATCAGGGTGATGGTTGCGCAAGATAGAAGGGAGCTTATCAAATGTTGGAAGTAAAAGATGTCGAAGTCCGCTACGGGGACTTCGTGGCTGTAAACGGCCTTGATTTCACCATCCGTCCCGGAGAGATCTTCGGTCTTCTTGGTACGAATGGCGCCGGGAAGACCACCACCTTCCGGGTGATCATGGGGCTGCTCGCCCCTTCAAAAGGCGAAGTGCGGTATTTCGATGAAGCGGTCGGGTACCATAATGTCGATGAAATCGGCTACATGATCGAAGAGCGGTCCCTGCTCACCAAGATGAAAGTCAACGACTTTCTTTTCTTTGTCGGTCAGCTCAAAAGCATGGAAAAGCCCGACATCAAAAAAGCCATCGACTACTGGCTCGACTATTTCGAGATCCCGCATTACAAAGACATGATGATCAAGGAGCTTTCCAAGGGGAACCAGCAGAAGGTGCAGTTCATCTCCGCCATCCTGAACGACCCGAAGCTTCTGGTGCTTGATGAACCCTTCAGCGGGCTTGACCCGATCAACACCGACCTCTTTGTGAGGGCCATCCGGAAATTCCAAAAGGAAGGGAAGATGATCGTCTTCTCCTCCCATCAGCTCGACCATGTGGAGAGCTTTTGTGAAAAGGTGATCGTACTGGAAAAAGGCAAAGTCGTCATCGACGGCTACTTGAAACAAGTCAAAAAGGATTTCAAGAAACTCACGATCCACGTCGTCGCCGATGCCGACCCAGAGCATCTAAGGACCCTGCCCGGGGTATACCGGGTCACCGAGAATGCGAACGGCTACGTTGTTAAGATCGAATCCGAGGATTACATCAGAGGGGTGTTCGACTATATCAAGACCTGCGAGAACGTACTGACCTTCGATGTCGAACAGGCGAGCCTGTCGGAAATCTTCGTGGCGAAAGTGGGGGATTCCCGTGAAAAAGTTTAAATTCCTGCTTCTTTTCGGACTCAAGAAACGCGTCGCGAAGAAAAGCTTCATCATCACGAACGCGATTCTCGGACTGGTCATCATGGCTGTGATCAACATCCCCGCCCTGATTGAAATCTTCGGGGATGAAGATGAAGCGACCACGCATGAGACCAGGATCGTAAATGAAACCGACCAGGCCGATTATCCGCTTGAAGACGCCATGATTGACACCCTCAACGCCGGGGCGGAGCCGGTCTATGAAAAAGCGGACACCGAGCTTGAATCCCACGACGATTTCTGGGACAACGACGCAATCGATGTGTTGCTGGTCTTCAGTGGCGACCTCGGCCAACCCGATGTCGAGATCTATACGAAGGACGACAGCCTTGACGCCACCATCACCTCGAGAGTCCAGAGTTTCCTCAACGAATACCAAGGCATCAACTACGGGAACTTCTCGATCATGGAAGCCCCGGACTCCGACGAGGAAGAGGGGATGGATGAAGCGACCCAGTCCTTCATCCAGGGCATTGGTAGCCTCCTCATCCTGCCGGTCTTCATCCTGATCATCATGGCGACTCAGTTCCTCGGGGTGGACATCATCGAGGAGAAATCCTCCAAGGCCATCGAGACCATCATTTCAAGCGTGCCGGCGAAAGTCCATTTCCTCTCGAAGATCCTATACAACATCCTCTTCCTGGTCATCCAGACCTCCATTCTCATTCTCTTTGGCATCCTTGGAGTCCTGGTCGGCAGGCTGCTTGCCGAGTCGCCGGACATCGAGGCCTTGTCGCTGCTTGGTGAACTGGCGGAAAGGATGCCGAACTGGCCGGGTGTCCTCACGATGACGCTTTTCTTCCTGGTGTTCGGCACCCTCTTCTTCCTGACGCTTGCCGCCCTGATTGCGGCGGTCGCCACGACTCAGGAAGACTACCAGCAATTCCAGGCCCCGATCATTTTCCTCATCCTTGGCGGGTATTACATCGCCATATTCCTTCCGATGCTGGGGTTTGAGACCATCGTGAAGGTCGCATCCTTCATCCCGTTCTTTTCAACCCTGGTCGCCCCCATCGCGTATGCCTCGGGGATTTTGAGCCTGTTTGAAGTGCTGCTTTCGGCCTTGATACTGATCGTGAGCGTCATCCTGTTCATGTACATCATCAGTCCGGTGTACCGGGTAGCGATACTCTCCTATGAAGAGACGAAGTTCATCAAACGCATCAAATCGTATTTCAAGAAGGCCTTCTCAAGATAACCCGGAGGCAAGGCATGAATGCCCTTTTCAAACCATTCAAAAAGCATCTCCAAGCGAGATGCTTTTTCATGGAACAACTTACGTGAAGCCTTCTCAATCAGGGTAAAGGCCATACCCGTTTAGATAGACCGTGAAAAGGACCATCAGCAAAATGAGTATCCCCGCCGTGCCGGCCGTGGTGTAAAAAAGCAGATTGTCTTCCTGAAGATGACGGATGAAGATGGCGAAGTAGGCCCATGTGAAGACAAGGGCATAAGGGACATCCCCTTGCCTGAGCAGGGCGAAGGCGATGCCGATTCCAAGGATGATAATGGCAATGAAATAAAGGGTTTCTGAAACATTCACAAAGAAATCGGTCGTCGTCAGGACAATCGTGACATTAAGAAGCGTGGCGACACTGATCCATCCGAGATAGATGCTGATGGCCACTTTCATCCACCATTCGTTCTGAGGCACATTCAGATACGCCAGGACCAGGCTCGCAAGCAATCCGACCATGACCAGGAGTGAAAGCCAAGAAATGAGACTGTGCCACGCAAGCAACCATAGTCCGTTGAAGATCGAGGAGGCGATGAAAGCGGTGATGAAAAGCCGCGTCGAAGGGGTGCTGAGATCCTCCCCGTCCATCATCAGAAGCCGGATGACCATGATGCCAAGAAGCACATAGATGAGCCCCCAGATGGAAAAGGCGAAGCCCGAGGGGGTGAGGGGATTCGGAAAGGCTTCGGAGACCTCTCCGGTCGTCCGTCCGAAAAAGGGCAACGCATTCGCAAGGGTGTTCATCCCAACCATGAAAACATACACAAGACCGATTAGAACCTTCACTATTAAGACACCCATCGTAGCACTTCCTTTCACCTTCATTGTATCACTACATCCTCCGAATGGACAAACCATTCATTGCAACGCACTGAAAAATCACGACCCCTTTGACATCACCGGTGGCAGCTGCGTCCACGCGATGTCATGTCCAGTGGGACGCCGGATGGTATCAAGCGGATGACACGGGGAAGATGCCAAGAAAAAAACGTGGCCGAAATAAAAAGAGCGATCTCGGGAGAGATGGCTCTTTTCTTCATTGGCTTTAACGCATGGCCCTGGATCAGCCATGATGAACCGTGATGATGGGCTCAGGTTTCTTCTATCTACGGTAACGGTTCTTTCGTGTCAGGACGAGCGTGGTCGAAGTCTCATCATGTTCAATGGTAAGCCCGTCGATCAAGCTCCCGACGATCTCCAGCTCGCTTTCGCTGTCAAGGTCGCCCACAAGCTCCCAGCCGTAGGTCTCGATCTCAAGTTTGCGTCCCTGCTCTAAGCGCGCCTTGATGAAAGCGATGGTCTTATCATCCAGGCGCTTTGTCTTCGTGATCAGTTCGGTCTTCTCTTCATTGATGCGCGTGGTGATGGTGAAATCATTAATTTTATGGAACATCAAGAACAGGGCCAGCTCGCGGATGATCTTGCTGGTGATGCGTTTTTCGGTCGTATTCATGCGGTCGCCTCCTTATCGCCATTCTTGCTGATGGCTTGAATGATGGGAATGAGGGTCGCCGCGACAAACCCTGCCGCGAACCCGTTGTTGTAAAGGTCGAAGCCCCCTTGGAACTCATACGCAATCGGGGTGATGATGATATGGATGAACCCTGCGACGACCCCGATGAAAAACCCGTAACGGCCCGCGATGGGCGAAAGCGCCGTCACGAAGAGGATGGCGATGGCCATGCCGACCTCATCAAGGGAGTAATGCGGGGAAGCCAAGGCGCCGATGAGCGCCCCGGTCATCACCGGGACGGCGTTCCTCGGGTGTTTCCCAAACGCACCGAAGCCCATCACCGTGAGGATCCCGCCCATCACCGGTCCGTTGATCTCAATCCTCAAGACCGTGAGCACCGCCAAGGACAAAAGACCCATGAATCCGACATTGAGCATCGTCGTCGCCCGGCCGTGGTCCCGGATGAAATCCGAGACAAGCCTTCCCGTATCCTTTAACAAGGCCGGGTAGCGTCTGAGCACATGCCGGTCTTCCAAGAAGGCGCTCCCGATGAAGATGAGACTCATGAGCACCGTCAAAAAGAAGAGTTCATCATGGTACGCTTCGCTGGTGGGGCCACCGAGGAAAAAATCGAACTCGAAGGCCCTTAAGATCGCCGAATACACCATCGAGAGGATGCCCATCGCAAACCCGATGTTGTAGAGGTTGTAGCCTTTGTGGAAACGGACCGTATGCGCCGTCAGGGGAGGAAGGACATACCCTGTAAGCACACCGACGGCCATCCCGGCGGGAATGCCGATGAATAGGGGCCAGCCCGTGCCGAATATCATGAAACTCACAATCGGTGAGATGCCTGTCGAGAAAAGCACCACGATCATGAAGGACTTGAACTCAAGCCCTTGCCTTCGTGCAAAGAGATAGATCCCGATGTAGATCGGAATGGTGTTGAAGACGTTCTTGCCGAAGAATGAGAAGCCGGCAATGGTCAGAAGCCCCGCAAACATCGGACCGGTCATCTTCATCTTGAGACGGTTCAGCATGACGATGTTGATGAGCATGATGGTGGAGACGTTGAACATGGTCGCACCGAAACCACCGATATGAAGGTAGTCACTGATCAACACACTCGGGCTTTTCAGGATGGCCACATATCCGG
>JBKHIE010000048.1:0-10223 GCA_046538775.1 Candidatus Izemoplasmataceae bacterium | reverse complement strand
TGCCGTAGACGGCTTCCACCTCGCTGGAATCCTTGATCTCGGGGACGGCGTCGATGAGGCTCACGACCCTCTCGGCGCTCGCCTGGGCCTGCTGGATCCTCGCAAGGACGTTCGCAAGCTGCATGACGGGTTCGAAGAACTGCATGACGTAGCTTGCAAAGACGTAAAGGAGCCCGATGGTGATGACCTCGTCGGCCACGCGGAGCCCGCCGAAATAATAGATGAGGCCGGTCGCGATGGAGGCGATGAAGAGGATGGAGGGGAGGTAGAGCCCCGCAAAGAGGGCCGCCTTGATGGAATGGTGTTTCATATCCGAGGTCAGGCGGTCGAAATCGCGGTAGTTGCTTTCTTCCAGGACGAGTGTCTTCGTGGTCTTGGCACCGCTGATGCCTTCGGAGAAGGCGCCGGTGATCCTGGAGTTCTGCTTCCGGATTTTCCGGTAGGTCTTCAGGATGCGTTTCCTGAAATAGATGCTGAGGCCGATCAAAACCGGCAGGACGCTTATGGTGATGAGCGCGAGCTCGACGTTCAGGATGAACATCACCACAAGCAGCGTGATCATCATGAGTCCGCCCCAGGTGAGGTCGAAAAGCCCCCATGAGAGGAGCTCCGAGAGTTGTCTCGAATCGCTTGTCATCCGGGCCATGATCCACCCTGCAGGGGTCCGGTCGTAATAGGAGAACGGGAGTTCCTGGAGTTTCTCGAAGGCGTGCCTGCGGATGAGGTAGGCGGTGTGGTTCCTGATCTTCTCCGCGAAATAGATGAACGCGAAGATGAGGGCGCCGATCACGACCATGTAGACGACGTAGGCACCGATGAACCAGGGGAGGAGACCGATGTCGCCGGTCTCGATGATGGTGTCGATGCCGTAGCGGTTGATGAGCGGATAGGCCGCGTCCATGAGGGCCGCGAGCATGGCGAGGGCGACGACAAAGATGACGTTGAGCTTGAGGGGCCCCATGAGTCTGAATATGCGTTTCCAGGTCCCGGTATTGAAACTGACGTCCTGAAAACTCTCTTCATCAAATGCCTGCATAGCGCTCACCCCCTTTCTTTCGTTTTTTGAAGGCTTCTTCCAGGTCGGTCTGCTGCTTATAGAGGGCGGCATAGAAGCCGTCTTCCTGCATCAGGGTCGCATGCGTGCCCTGGGCCGTGATGCGGCCGTCTTCAAGCACGATGATCTTGTCGGCCTCCATCGCGGAGGTGATGCGGTGGGTGATGATGAAGACGGTGGTGTCTTTCCAGTAATGGGTGAGGGCGCGGCGGATCTGGATGTCGGTCTTGGTGTCGACGGCGCTCAGGGAGTCGTCAAAGACCAGGATGGGCTTGTTGTCAAGCAGCATCCGCGCGATGGCAAGGCGTTGTTTCTGTCCGCCTGAGAGCGTGACGCCGCGTTCACCCACCTTCGTCTTGTACCCTTGTTCGAAGTGCTTGATGTCGTCATGGACACTCGCGATCGAGGCGGCTTTCATGATGGCGTCCTCGGGGGCTCCCGGATTCATGATCGCGATGTTCTCATAGACGGTCTTGGAATAGAGGAAGGGCTCCTGGAGGATGATGCCGACATGGCGTCTAAGCCATTTCTTGTTGATTTCATGGATCGGGTGCCCGTCGAACTCGATCACGCCCTCCTGGTTTTCAAGGAGGCGGATGAGCAGGTTCATGAGCGTGCTCTTGCCGCTGCCGGTCTTGCCGATGACGGCGACGGTCTCCCCGGGTGAGACGGTGAAGGAGACGTCTTTTAGGAGCGGGGTCGTCTCATCGTCGAAATGGAAGCCGACATGCTTGAATTCGACATGCCCCTTGATTTCAGGTTTGATGCCCCGGTCGTCCTCATGCTCGCTCTTTTCATGCATGATCTCATCGATCCGGTCGAGGGCGACCGTGGTCTTGCCGAAATCACCGATGATGCGTCCGAGCTGGCGAAGCGGCCAGACGATCATGCCAAGAAGTGAGAGGAACGCGAGGAACTGACCCGCCTTCATGTCGCCGAGGACCGTGTAGTAGATGCCAAACGAGGCCGTCAGCGCGTATTGCGCGAAGATGATCATGTCGGTCATAGACCAGAACATCGCCATGAGGCGTGTCAGCCTCATGTCCTTGTCAAGGTAGTCCTGTGAGCGTTCCCTGAACTTATCGATCTCATGGGTCTCGTTCCCGAAGGCCTTGACGACACGGTTGCCTGTGACGTTCTCCTGGACCGTGTTGGTCATGAGGCCTTCCGCCTCTTCCACTTCCTTGAACACTTTCTTCACGTACTTGAAGTAGATGAGGGCGGAAAAGAAGATGACCGGTGCGCTCAAAAGACTGATGAAAGTCATCCTCGGGTTCATGCGCATCATCTGGTAGATGGCGAAGCCTGTAAGGCCGAAGAGCCTCAGGACCATGACGATCTGTTCACCGACAAAACGGCGGTAGGTCTCGACATCGTTCGACGTCCTCTGGATGAGGTCGCCCGTGTCGCTTTTGGAATGGAAGGCGAAAGGGAGGTTCTGAAGATGCTCGTAAAGACGGTTCCTGAGCTTGTAGGCGGTACGTTCCGTGAAGACCGCGAAGAGCGCGTGCTGGACGAAGACCAGGGCCAGGCGGACGAAGGAGAACCCGACCGACCAGACCGCGACAAGGAGGAGCTCGGTCTGGATGCTTGAAGCCTCGAGCAGACGGACGATGACGCCCGGGAGGGCCGAAGGGTCGTCCCCGAACACCGTATCGACGGTATGCTGCAAAAAAAGCGGAATCAGCGTTCGCATGTATTGCAGGAAGAAAAGCAGGAGCATTCCTAGTATATAAAGATGCATGTGTCCATGCATCCATTGTGTGAATTGTCTGAGCCGTTTCATGTCGTATCACCTCGGTCAAAATAAAAACGCCGCCTCCGCTGCATGCGAAGAGACGGCGTACATGTCATTTCAGGAACCATCAAAAAGTCCCTCAAACATGGCCTCTGCGTGGCAGTCGAGTACAATGGGTCAATTCGGTTTTGGGCATCGCGGTGTCTTGGATCATCGGGACCACCGTTCTTTCTGAGGGAGTCAGGCTTTCATACAAAAAAATAGTACCACACGTCCAGGCGTATGTAAAGAAAAAAATCGAATTTGTTTGAAAAGCATTTCAAAGAAGAAGGGATTCCCGCGGGAATCCCTTGGCTGGTGTATCAAGCTTGGACTTTGGCGCCTTTTTCAAGGAGGGAGAGATAGAAGAGAAAGTCATCGTAGGCATCCTCATAAGGCGCCTGGTTCTCGAGGATCTTATTGAGGAGCTGGAACTTGAGGTGATTGCATAACCGGTAGGTCCGAAGCTGGTCGTGGGCGTCCATGTGTTCAAGCGGACGCATGTCGAGACGGCGCATGAGGCGGCGGTAGGATTCGTTGTGTCTTTGCTGGAGGAAGTCAAAGGCGACACCGAACAGGTGGCGTTCCTTGAAGAACTTCCTGAACAGGGTATGCTCCTTGGTGTCTTTCATGTAGGCATGGTCATAGGGGAAGCTTTCTTTGAAGAACGTGAAGGGATCGACATTGCCGAGACGGTCGATGAGTTCGGCCTCATGATGCTCGAAATTCTCAAGGGCATCTTCAAAAAGGGCACGGTAAAGGTCCTCAAGGCCCTCGAAGTATTGATAGAAACTGCCCCGTGCGATGTCCGCCTTCTCAACGACCATGCTGATGGTCAGATCCTTGAAAGGGACTTTGGCATAGACCGCCCTTGCGGCACTCAGAATCCGTTCTTTCTTTTCAGGCGGCAGATGGTGGAACGTACTTTTAGGCATGGGATCACCCTTCGTCAATGATGGATTGGAGGCTTGGAAAAAATAAAACCTACAACGTAGGCTTTATTTTCTCAAGGTGCCATCCGATTTGTAGACCCGGTATTCAAGGTCCTCGGACTTGGCGAAGTCAACGGCTTCCTTTTGATAGGCGAACACGCGATAGGCCTGCTTCGCGCCTTCTTTGATGACTTGCCAGCCATCGGGATGTTTCTTGATGTCATAGACCGGCTTCTTCGCTTCGGTCTTCTCTTCCGGTTTCGCCTCTGGAGCTTCCTCGGATGGTGCCGGAGCCTTTTTCGGCTTCGCTTCCTTGGGTTCCTCCGACGCATCCTTCTGGATGGTGTTGACCTCCTCGAGCGATTCGTTCACTTCTTCAAGACTCACTTCGTCGGACGGTTCGGAAGCTTTCACGGTCTTCTCGCTCTTAGGCGCTTCCTCTTCTTTTTTCTTACGTCCGAAAAGCTTGGACAAAATACCCATTGTATCCCTCTTTTCTAAAGATAGTAATGCAAATCATTTTCATGAAAATGATAGCACAGTAATTTTAAAAAAGCAACGCATTCCCTACTATTGTGGCATCATGAACGGTCGGTGTAAAGCGCCTCGAACTGTTCAGGCGTCAGGGGCCGGTAGTAATAGTAGCCCTGGATGTAGGTGATGTCGAGGGAGCGGATGATTTCCATGTCCTCTTTGTTCTCGACGCCTTCGACGATGACATCGAGTTCAAAGGATGCAGCCAGGCGGACCATCGCTTCGACAATATGCTGGTTCGCCTTGGAGTTGGCGATGTTCATCACGAAGTTACGGTCGATCTTGATCCGGTCAAGGACGTTCGTGGAAAGACGCATCATCGAAGAATAGCCGCTTCCGAAATCGTCGATGGCGACCTTGAACCCACGGGTCTTGAGCGACCGGATGAACTTCCCTTCATCCTGGATGCTTTCAGGGTCGACGGTCTCGGTGAATTCGATGATGACCTCTTCGGGCTTGATACGGTATTTCTTCGTGAGGGATTCCAGATAGTCGATGAACTCGAGGTTGTGGATTTCCTTGCTCGAGATGTTGATGGAGAGGAATTCGAGGGGGATCGAGGCATCCTTGAACGCCTTGAAGTGCTTGAGGGCCTTCTGGGATACCATCCGGTCGATGTCCTCGATCATGTTGAATTTCTCGGCGTATTCGATCAGGGCGTCGGGGAAGATCATGCCGGTTGAATCCTTGACCCTGAGCAGACTTTCTAGCCCGACAATCGTCTCGCTCTTCGTCTCGATGATGGGCTGGAATTCCAGGATGAACTTGTCTTCGTTGAGGGCGTCCTTGATGAAATGAAACATGTCAAAGGCTTTCTTGCTGCGCTGTTTCAGGGCATTGGAATAGACGACCACCTGGTCTTTGCCGGAATGTTTCGCCTCTTCGAGGGCGAGTTCGCTTCTTAGGACGCTGTTGAAATACCTCGGGGGCGTATGGTTCACATCGTAGCGGCCGATCGAGACGGTGAGCTTGATCGAGTGGTCCTTGAGATAGAACGGATGCTTGAGGGTCTTCAGGAGGGTGGTGCTGAAACCGTCCTCCTCGTTCTCCAGCGGCCGGATGATGATGAACCGGTCGGAATGGACACGGTAGACCGTATGCTCGGGGGCGGTCGCGTCGTAAATGCGCGAGGCGAACGCCTTCAAAAGCTCATCGGCGATGTGATGGCCGAAGATGTCGTTGTAGTTCTTGAAGTTGTCGATGTTGACATAGTAAAGGGCGACATCGCGGTCGAAGCCGACGACGATGTCGTTGAAGTGGCGTTCCAGGTATTGGCTTGTCTTGAGACCCGTGAGCGCATCCTTGAACAGCATGTCCTGATACATTCTTATTTTCCGTGTTCGCATCCATGTGAAGACAAACACCAAAATGAGGGCGATGATGAGCGCCCCCACTAAGATGAACCAGGTCCGTCCTGAGAGATCAGGGATGAGTCGGGTCATGAATTGGATGATTGAAGCCATAGGGCACCTCGTGGTCTATCGTCGATTAAAAACCGATGTTGTCTGGGTCCGGGAAGTTCTTCTTCCCTTTGTTGAGGGTGAAAATGGTCTTCATGTCCTCTTTGTCGAGTTCGAAATCGAAAAGGTCGAGGTTCTCGTCGATCCTTTTCGGGGTCACCGATTTCGGGATGATGATGATCGCGCGCTGCAGGAGGAAGCGTAATGCGACCTGGGGGATGGTCTTGCCGTGTTTCTTGGCGATCTTCTTCAATTCCTTGATTTCAAGGAGGTCCTTGATGTGATGGCTCATGAGGGGGGCGTAGGCTTCCAGATGGATGCCGTTTTTCATGCAGAACTCCTGAAGCTTGTAGTTCTGGACATGGACGTTGGTCTCGACCTGGTTGACCTGCGGGATGATCTCCGCGGTCTTTAGAAGATGCTCGAGGTGATGGAAGTTGAAGTTGCTGACACCGATCGCACGGGTGAAACCGTCGAGATAGAGTTCTTCCATGGCCAGCCACGTGTCCGCGATCAAGGCGTAATCGCTCGGCCAATGGATGAGGTAGAGGTCGACATATTCAAGCCCGAGGCGTTCGAGCGATTCCTTCATCGCCTCCTTGGTCCTGAGATAGCCCTGGTCGTTGTTCCAGAGTTTGGTGGTGATGAAAAGCTCGTCCCTTGGCACGCCGGAATCCCTGATGGCTTTCCCGACCTGTTCCTCGTTGCCGTAGATGGCCGCCGTATCGATGTGGCGGTATCCGTTCTTAAGCGCGTGAAGCACGGCCTCATACGCCTCGTTCTCCTTGGCTCTGAACGTTCCTAGACCGACGGCGGGTATTTTGACGCCGTTGTTCAAAGTGTGTTCCATGGGCATGGTATCATCTCCTTGTCAATATTTTAACATATTCATCGGGACGTTTCATGATGAAACGTTCGATTTGGATTGTCTTTTTCGGTGCAGGATGCGTTTGAAGATGCCGACTAGGAGCACAACATCGAAAAACAGCATATAAAAAGGGATCAACACAAACGAAAGTGTCTTGTGATGGGCCCTGCGGACGGTCACAAGATAGAAGGCGAAGTGAATGAGGGGGACGAAGACAAGGACCACGACCCTGAAATCAAGGACCACGAACAGATAGAAGAGATGGAAGGCCAGTAAGAAAAGCGCCATGCGTTTGAGTCCGCCATGGGTCGCCTTGTGGTTGTAAAGGGTGAACCATTCGTGGATATAGGGTTTGAACGTCTTATGCCTTTCAACGCGCTTGACTGTGTTGTTGTGTGCGATATAGAGGATGTTGATGTTCCGCAGTTGCAGCAGGTGTTCGAAGGTCTCGGCACTGTCCAGGACATATTCATGACAGCCCGCGAGTTCGAACGTCTCACGCTTGATGCTGAAGAAGTTGAAGTTGACCTTGTCGGCCGTGCTTTCCATGTCGTCGAACAAATCGAAGAAAAGCTTGAAGCCTTCCCTCGCATCCCTTTCCGGAAGGGCTTCCTTGACAGTATAGAGCTGATGCTCAACGAGGTTGTTGGCCATGTGGGTCAGGAACTTGGTCTCATTGAAGCGTAGGGCCCCGTTCATGAAAAGCAGGAATTGGTTGGTCGCTTTCTTATACCCTGCAAGGTAGGCCTGGTGAAGGACGGGTACGGAGGAAGGGTGGGTGGAGGCGTCGACGTCAAGGTCGACCATGGTGACTTCGGGGTAAAAAGTGGCGTCGACCGCCTGGTTGACATTCACAAAAACAAACTCATGAGGGTTCTTCTGGGTCATGTCGATGAATTCATCCAGGTGTGGCGGTTCTTCAAGCAAGGCGATGATGACAGAGTAGCGGTGATTGTTCTTGTAGAAAACCAGGCGTTCCGGCCGGTATTTCAAAACATGGTCAATCATAACCAGCATGACCAGAAGAAAGATCAGGATGCTCATAACCTACCCCCTCTCTATAGTTCAATTATACATGAGACCCCTGTCCAGCGCAACGTAAAGAAAGACCCTGAGGCAAATCGGACTCGGGTCCGAAGGCCTCAGGGGTCTTGAATGATTCGGTTATTGATCCTTGTACTGGAGTTTATAAAGATAGAAATAATGCCCTTTTTCTTTGAGAAGTTCCTGATGCGAGCCCTGTTCAATGATTTCTCCGTGGTCGAGGACGATGATCCTGTCGACATCCTGGATGGTCGAAAGCCTGTGGGCGACGATGAGCATCGTGCCGATGTCCATCATCTTCTTGAGCGATGCCTGGATGAGCTCTTCGGTCTCGGTGTCGATGTTCGCGGTCGCCTCATCGAGGATCATCACCGAAGGCCTATGGACAAGTGTCCGGGCGAAGCTGATCAGCTGGCGCTGTCCGGCGGAGAAGTTGTTGCCGCGTTCCAGGACCGGTTCCTGATACTTTTTCGGGAGCCGCTCGATGAACTTGTCGGCACCGACGTATTTGCAGGCCTGTTTCACTTCGTCCATCGTGATGTTCGGGTCCCTTAAGGTGATGTTCGATTCGATGGTTCCGCTGAACATGAAGACATCCTGCAGCATCTGGCCGATAAAGGCCCGGAGTGAACGGATCTTGATTTTCGTGATGTCGATGCCATCGAGAAGGATCTGGCCATGCTGGATGTCGTAATCGCGGGTGATCAGTGAGAGGATGGTGGTCTTCCCGGCACCGGTGGCCCCGACGAACGCCACCGCTTCTTTCGGGTTCACATGGAAGCTTACGTCTTTTAGGACCCATTCGTCTTCGATGTATTGGAACCAGACGTTCTTGAACTCGATCTCGCCTTTCACTTCGGTTAGTTCGATCGCTTCCGGGTCGTCAAGCACTTCGGGTTGATTGTCAAGGATCGCAAAGATGCGTTCGCTTGAGGCGAAGGCGCTTTGGACGAGGTTGAACTGTTCGGCCAGTTGCTGGATCGGCTGGAAGAACCGGCGGAGGTAGTTGTAGAAGGCGACGAGGGTCCCTACGGTCAGGGTCCCGGCGACGACCTGGTGTCCGCCGTAATAGAAGATGATGATGGTCGCGAGCATGAAGAGCATGTACATGGTCGGACGGTAGATCGCAAAGACCAGGAGCTCTTTGAGTTCGCTCTCTTTGAGTTCCTCGTTCTGGTCGTCGAACTCCTGTTTCTTATCGGGTTCCTTGTTGAAGATCTGCACGACCTTCATGCCCGATAAGTGTTCGGCCAGGAAGCCGTTCATACGGGACATGTTGGTCCTGACCACACGGTAGGCCTTTCTTGAAAAACGCCTGAAAACGAATGAGAAGACGATGATGAACGGCATGATGGTGAGCACCAGGAGGGCGAGGCGCAGGTTGAGATAAAGAAGCGCCCCCATGATGCCGAAGATCATGAAGAGGTTGCGAAGCACGTTCGCGACCACATCGGTGTACATCTCATTCAAGCGGTTGGTATCGTTGGTCACACGGGTGACAAGCTTGCCGGTAGGCACCTTGTTGAAGTAATCGATGTCCTGGGTCTCAACATGGGTGAAGATCTCTTCGCGCATGTTGTAGACAATCTGCTGGCCCGTCTTCTGGAGGATCATCGTCTGCATGTACTCAAAGAGACCTGCAAGGATGATCGAGACGACAAAGATGACCAGGACAAGGCTGAGCCGTTCGACATCGATGGTGTCTTCGGTCAGAAGGTCGATCGACACCCCGATCACATAGGGCTCGACCAGGGCGAAACCGACCGAGAGGATGACCAGGATGAAGATGAGGATGAACCATTTGTAAAAAGGCTTGGCGTAGGAGGCCAGACGTCTCAGGATGGTCTTGTCAGAGTAGGTGTATTGTCTTTGGTCCGTATCGATATCGTACATCTAGGCCACCTCCTGTTCGTCTTCGAGCCGTTGGCGTTCTACGAGGTCATGGTAGAATTCACAGCGCTCATAGAGTTCGTCGTGGGTGCCGATATCAAGGACTTCACCATCGTCGATGACGATGATCTTGTCCGCGTTTTTGATGGTGGAGATCCTGTGTGCGATCAGGATGGTGGTCTTGTCATCCCGGATTTCACGGAGGTTCTTTAGTATTTTCTCCTCGGTGGAGGTGTCGACGGCGCTCACCGAGTCGTCCAGGATGAGGATCGGAGGTTCCTTGGCCAGGGCGCGGGCGATGGAGAGGCGTTGTTTCTGACCGCCCGACAAAGTCACGCCGCGTTCGCCGATGACGGTGTTGTAGCCCTCTTTGAATTCGGCGATGTTGTCATGGACGTCGCTCAACTTGGCCATCTCCTGGATCCGTTCGTCCTCGTATGAGGGGGATTCCTTGTCGATGCCGAGGGCGATGTTGTTCTTGATGGTATCGGAGAAGAGGAAACCGTCCTGCGGGACATAGCCGATGGCTTCCCTCACCTGCTTGATCGGAAGGTTCATGATGTCCTGCCCGTCGATCAACAGTTGGTTCTCTTCAAGGTTGTAAAGCCGGAGCAAAAGATCGACGATGCTGGTCTTGCCGCTGCCTGTGCGGCCGAGGATGCCA
>JBKHIE010000047.1:0-10423 GCA_046538775.1 Candidatus Izemoplasmataceae bacterium | reverse complement strand
AGTCAGAATCCCTGCACCGACTTTGGCCAAGCATAATAAAACCGCATCCGTCCAACAGGAAGGATGCGGTGCATTTTTAATGAATGGTGTGAACATAATCAAGCATTCGGTTCTTTTTTATCGGACCCCATGGTGAGCCGGGGGTCCAAAAGGCTAGGGATGATATTGATCAACAGACCGATGAAAAGCACAATGGCCGTAGAAATAATCCCTACCATCACCACCGGCTGCAACACCAAAGTACACAATAGAGCTTTGAAGCCGGAATCTTGAGGAACAGCGACTTGAAGCGGCAATCGGCCACCCCTTTGGTCTTCTAGACCATCTCGACAATGCAGGAGCTACCAAGTGCATAGAGATAATCCCACACGCTTTCCATCGACACTTTTCCATTCAAAGTCCGGGTGGCCGATAAACACCGTCACCCGTTTTGAGAACGCCCGACCGGTCAATTGAATCCGTTCTTTTTCGCGCCCATGGTGACACGGGGGTCGAGCAGACCATAGACAATGTCAATAAACAGGCCGATAAAAAGTATGAGGGCGGTGAAAAACGTTCCGATCAGAACCATGGGGGGCAACGTTATGGAAACATAATACACGCCAAACGAAGCGGGTCGGAACATCGATCGGAACAGCCAATCGGTAACTCCGTTTATGTTGTACACAACCTCGACGATGAATGAACTTCCAAGCACATAAAGCATGATCGGTACAATCTGGGGCAGTATCGGAACCACACTGTCCTTGAGCAGATGCCGGAAAATGATCTGACGCTTGTTCAAGCCCTTGGTTTTAAGCAAAGCCAGGTAATCCGAATAAAAGGCTTCAAGCATCTCACCCCGGACCAACCGGGTGATCTGTACCATGGGGTAGATTGAAACCGCCAGTACGGGGATGACAAGGCCCTTGAGGTTAAGCCAGAGACCATGGGACGCATAGGGCTCCTGTCGCGGGAACAGAGGGATGTAATACCCGAGCACCATAATAAGCACCATGATCATGATGTAAGGCGGGATGGAACTGGCCACCAAAAAGGCCGTGTGGATGACACGATCGAAAATGTTGCCTCTGAAAAGGGCGCTTAAAGTCCCAAAGACGATTCCAAAACCGAAATAGAAGAAAAAAGCCAGGGCGTTCAGTCTGAGGGTGAGATCCGCCCGCTTCATCAACTCGGGCCACACCGGATTATTGCCGCGGTCGACGCCCCAATCCCATGAGGTCACAACGTTTTTAAGATAAGGCACGAAATCCTGAAACGCGATCCTGAGCTTATCGAGCCACAGAACATCGGTAAAGCTCTCCAGCTCCTGCCGTTCCAACTGGGCGAACCTCGCGGTGATGAAAAGCATCATGAAAACAATGAACAAAGTCACGAAAAGCATTGCCACACGTCGTATTATGTAACGAAGCATGTCTTCACCCGCTCTCTAAACCGTCATTATCCTGAAAAAGCAATTTCTACTATGATATACAATTTGTTTATAAAAGTCAATGCTTATTTGTAATAAACCGCTTCAAACGGGCTTTTTATAAAAAACCGTGAAGAAGCTTGAAACCCTTCCGAAAACCGTCGGCCCAAGCGTTTGGTCATTTTCATACGTACCGTCCAATCCTCTTTTTGAGCATCTTAAGAGCCATCTGCCCTTGCCTTTAGTAGAATGATACCAGAGGTGATTGCATGGCAATAATCAATGAAACGGTTACGTTAAAGAGCGGTACCCCGATGCCGAAACTGGCGTTCGGCACTTACGCCCTTGGTAAAGCAAATGTAGAAACGGTCATCCTTGAGGCGATAAGCCTCGGATACCGCCATTTCGAGACTGCGCCGATCTATCTCAATGAACAGGGCATCGGCGATGCCATCCGAAAAAGCGGCATCGACCGCGACGCCTTTTTCATCACGTCGAAGGTGCCGCCCCACATCAAGACCCATGATGGAACCCTGCGCGTCGTCAGGCGCACCATGGAGAAACTCGGGGTCGAGCATCTTGACCTGCTCCTCATCAACAACCCTGTCCCCTGGGGTGAAGAGGGCAAGGACTATGCCAAGGAGAACCAGGACGTCTGGAGCGCGATGGAAGCCTTGTACGAAGAGGAAAGCGTCGGGGCGATCGGGGTGTCGAACTTCAACGAGGAAGACATCGAGGCTCTAAAAAGAACGGCGACCATCATCCCCCATGTCAATCAGGTGGCCATATTCGCCGGTCACACCCTTGATACCTTGCGGGCGTACTGCAAGCAGGAGGGCATCGTGGTCCAGGGCCATTCGCCCCTGGCACGGGGACGGCTCTTAAAGACGGACTGGATCCAAGCCCTTGCGGAAAAAGAGGACCGTTCGCCCGCCAATCTCGCCCTCCGTTTTGTCTATGAACTCGGGGTCATGCCGGTCGTCAAGGCGAGCCGAACGTCCCACATGGAAGACAACTTGAAACTGGACAAGGCGCTCCATCCATCCACCTTCAAAACCATGAAGGCGCTCAAGGACGATGTCAGGGACTACAAGCCTCCAAAAGCCAAGAGCATTCTTTAAGCAAGAGAAAACGCCCACCGACTAGGTAGCGGGCGTTTTCATGATGGGATTGTATCGTGGTAGGCTATTGTCTTCGTCCAAAACCGCGTCCACGGCGCTTCCCTAGGCCGCAGCCGCTTTGATTCCGTCCATGCCCCCTGGCAAGGCCCCTGCCTTCTAGCCGGGGGGTCTTTTTCTTATCCCCGCAGTCTCCGAGGCCTCTTCCTGTCATGGGGCCTTGACCCTCCGGGCCCCTGTGATCCCTGTTTGGCATGATGTCACCTCCTTGTTTGACGCATCTGTTTGACGAAATGCTTCCATGCGTCCGTTTCAAAGAACGTGCTTGATCCCAGACTCGGGATTGTTTTTTGGGATATATCGTGTACGATGGCCTCATCGAACGGAATCTCGAGGAGGACATCCAGGCCGTTTTCATGGCAATAGGCTTTGATCGCTTCTGCATTGGAGGCGTTGATGGTCGCCTTGTTGATGACGATGTGGGTCGGAATGTTGAAGATCCTGATGAGATCGACCACGCGTTTCAGGTCGTGGATCCCACTCAGGGTGGGTTCGGTGACGACCAGCACCTCGTCCACTCCGGTGATGGTGCTGATCACATTGCAGGCCACGCCCGGCGACCCATCGATGAGGATGGTCTCCCGGTTTGTCTTCTTCGCCATTGCAATGGCTCGCTCCCTGACTTCACTCACGAGTTTGCCACTGGACTCCTGCCCCGGGAAAAGCGCCGCATCCACCATCGGACCGTAGGCGGTCTCGTGTTTATGAAGGTGACCGATGGCATGGTTCTCCATGGTGATGGCGTCCACCGGACAGACGTATTCACAGAACCTGCAGCCCTCGCATCGGCCCGGGATGAGTTCGATGGAATCACTGATGGCGTTGAAGGCGCAGGACTTCTGGCAAAGGTTGCAATGGATGCACTTCTCATAATCGAATACGGGAATCTGAAGCCCATAAAAGGGCTCCTTATGAATCTCTTCTTGTGACAGGAGGATTTTCATGTCCGGGGCATCGACATCGCAGTCCGCGATGACGGGGTCCTTGAGATAGGGGAGGAGCGACATGGCAAGGGTCGTCTTTCCGGTGCCGCCCTTTCCGCTTATGACCGCGATTTCACGCATGGGTTTCACCTTCCAGCACGCGGTTCGCTATGGACCTTATCGTCTCTTTGAACGCTTCATCGTGATGGATGAGCAGTTCGCCGTTGGAATAGTGCCGGGCGCGGGAGGCCTTATAGAGGATCTCCCCATAAAGCGGGATGTGCTCTTTTTCCAGATAGTCATGGATGGCCCTGTCCTGGCTGCCCGCCTTATTGATGACAACGCCGAACTCAATGCCTTCGTCCCTCAGAAGTTCGACGACGATTTTCATGTCGCTGACACCGAACGGTGTCGGTTCACTGACAACGATTGCCTTGTCGACGCCTTCAATGGAGGCGGCCGTGGTACAGGCCGCACCGGGCGGACAGTCGATCAGCAGGTTCTTTACATCGACGGTCATCGCTTTCAACGATTCCACGAGTCTTACCCCGCTGACTTCACCGGTGTTGAGAAGGCCGTAATAGAAAGGCTTATGTGAAGACGTGCTTGTCTGGTAGATATCCCCGATGGATTTTTGCGCGTAGGTGATGGCGTTCTCAGGGCAGACCGCCTTGCAAAAGCCGCACGAATGGCATAGGTCTTCAGATACGATCACCTTCTTGGGGGTCGGGATGATGGCGTTGAAATTGCAGTGTTCTCCGCATTTCCCGCAAAGCGTGCAACGGTTCCCCTCGATGACAGGATAAGCCTTATGAACAGGCTTCTTTGCTTCCAAGACATAATCCAGGAACAAATGCGAATTCGGCTCTTCAATGTCGGTATCGATGAGGGTGTAACCTTCAAGATGGGTGAACAGATTCGTCGAAAGGGTCGTCTTCCCCGTACCGCCCTTTCCGCTGAGAATGGCAATTTTCATGATGCATGCCCTTCTTTGGAAGCCGCCGTGATCTTCAATAGGCGCTCCTCAAAGTAAGATTCCAGGGCGGCGTTCACTGTCATTGCGGCATCGTATTGGTACACATCGATGTCAAAGGCGTCGAGCATCTCGAACGCCTTAGGTCCGACTTTCGGGGCCAGAAGGACGCTCGCGCCCCGGTCCCCCAGGATCTTCGTGGCCTTGTTGGCGGCACCGCTCGATTCTCTTTTGGCCTCGTTTTCAAGAAATTCATACGCCTTTGTGTCGGTATCGTAGATGGCAAAATAATCGGACCGGGCATACCGGGATGAAGCCTGCGCCTCTTCATGGTCCGATGTTGCACAAACGGCAATCTTCATGCTATTACCCCTCTTGATTGTGACAGTGTCGGTTGTTCGAACGCATGCCCTGGTTCGGCCTCTTTTCATGCCCGTGGTCGCCATGGTCATGCTCGCAGGGACTCACCGTCGAGACCAGATCGCCGTCGAAAAAATCGTTCAGGTTCTTCTCGATGGAGCCCTCTGCCCCGAGGATGACGTCGATCTTATTGTGTTTGAAGAGTTCTACGGCACGGTTCCCCATGCCGCCGGTGATGATGACATCGACCCCGTGGTCCCTCAAAAAAAGCGGCAGGGCCCCGGGTTTGTGCGGGGGCGGGGTGACATACGAGACATCCTTCACTTGATTGTCCTCAACGGTGTAGAGGCAGAACGCCTCCGTATGCCCGAAGTGCTGGTCCACATGTTTTTTGTCGCTCGTTGGAAAAGCGATCTTCTTTGCCGTCTTAGTGTCCATACTCATTCGATTCTCTCCTTTAAGTTTGATATGTTCAATCGTGTTCTCGATCTTGAACCCCTGATGCATAAGGACCGCCTGGATCATCTTCTTCCGGCCACTCTCCAGAAGCCTTTGGATCGTGGCCCGGGAGACATTCATGTCCCGGGCGGCGTCAATCTGGCTCAACGCTTCATAATCGCAGAGCCTCAACGCCTCGAATTCATCCAGTGTGATGACAACGGCCTTTATCTGATCGCCATGGTCGGGTCGGTAACTCCGCGCCTGGTCCAGCCGGCGCGCAAACCGTTTCTTCCGGTATCGTTTCATAGTCTCAGCTCCTATGTGCATATGCACATTTATACCGTAACGCATTTTCAATGATTTGTAAAGATAAAAGTTGGTTTGAACCATCGATTGGATGAGGGCCCATACCCCGATGAAAAAGCCCCCTCCATTTTCGCTGGAGGGGGCTTCACCCCATGCACTGTGATGCAAGGGCAATAACAAGAAGCGTCCAGATTGGACGATGGTTCCAAACGGCCTTCCGAAGAAGCTTCTTTCTCAACTTGAAAACCGGGGTCATCCTTGAAGATCATTCCGGGTCATCGCCCTAATACACAGGGCCCCACCGATCCCCATCTCGAGGGGCTCTCAAAGGGACTGTCCGGGAAAGGTCTAAAAGACGGACGTTTTCCATCCACTGTCCGGAAGGGCTGAACCATTCCGCAATCAAACGTGTGACCCTGTTGCTACACGTCATCATCACCATAGAAGATGTCATTGAAACGTTTCTCCTCTTCGTCAAGATCGGCCATTCTGGAGGCGTCGTACGGTTCATCCGAAGACGAATCATGCGAACTGTTGTCTAGTTTGAAAAAGGCGACAATTAGCAATACAATCACAATGCCGATCAGGATACCCATAGGCCAGCCTTCTTTCCTTTATTTCCTGTGGCCGAGCACAGTTTCACGAAGTGTCTTGACATCAGGCAGCGGCAAAAGCATGTTCGTATTTTCGATATAAGCCTCGTAATCCTTCTTGCGTTTCAGTTCCCTTTTCTCCATGAGCGGAATGGAGATGGCGATGAACATGGCCATGTTCAACAAGGGGCCAAGGATGCTCAAATAAAAACTTGGTCTGACCCCGTAAAGCATGAGGAAGACGCCGAACCACATGAGAATCTCACCGAAATAGTTCGGATGTCTCGAATACTTCCACAACCCCACCTTGCAGGTGTATTCGGGGGTGTGTTCGCGGAACCGATGGACCGTATGGTCGCTGTGCCACTGGATGGTGGTCGCAAGCATCGAGAGAAACGCCCCGGTCAGGGTGATCAAATTGATATAAGGGCTGCTTTGTAGATACAAAAGCGCCGGCAACATCACCAGGATGACCACGACCGTGGGCATCAGGTGGATGCCGAAGAGGTTGACAAGCGGCCAGAGCCTTGGAAAGCGTGCCTTGAAATACCGATAGCGCCAGTCCTCATGGGCGAGCCCCTTGAAGGTGACCGCCCAGTTCAAAGTAAGGCGGATCCCCCAGTAGCCGATCACGACCACCATGAGCACACTTGCGACGTTCCACGTCTCCACAAAGAACGGTACGATGACCATCGGTGCGACGCTCCAGTAAGGATCGTAGACCGATGAGTTCTTAAAGGCGGTACTGAATAGAAAGATAGTGACGGTTGCGGCGAGGTCGGCGATGATGACCCGCGCAATCATTGAATCCAGTGCAAGCAAACGGTAGACCACGACCCCCACAATGAAGGCCGACAGGTAAATCCCAAAAATAATCCAAAAGCTGTGACTTCGCTTCACTAAGTCCCCTCCTCAAGTCGGTTCAACTCATTTTACCACGAAGTTGAAAAGAAGCGTAAAGATACATGATCCTACCGCTCAAAATCCTTAAAGCATGGATAAAAGGTAGGGCTTTACGCTGACTTTTATCCTTTGCGCTACTCCTGCTCAAGTCCATCCATGAAAATCCGGATTTCATCCGCGATTTCCCTTCCCTTTTCGTGATGGACATAATGCCCTGTGTCAAGCGCCCTATGGTTATTGGTCTCGGCATCCGAAAGGTAATCCATCAGCGTATCCTTCCACCCTTCAATGAGCACGTCTTGGTCCTCGGATATGAAGAAATACATGGGGATATCCGAAGGGATTCCATCTTCCGCGACCTTTTTTGCGTTCGCGTTCACTTCTTTAAGCTCATTCAACATGTCCCTCGTAAGGGAACTCCGGTAAAATATCGCCCGGTATTGGTCCTTTTCCTCTTCTGATAGATCCTGAGAGGCCATCAAGGGCAATGTGGTGTTCAGCTCTTCATCGGGCATCCATCGTGAAAGGCCGAGTCTCGAAATGAGATAGACCATATTCAGCTGCATATTGGGCGGTATTTCCAATAAGTCGTATGCGGCGGGGACGGCGGGGTCCAACCCGATGATCGCACTCACTTCATCAGGATGAAGTTGCGCCCACCGTATGGCTTCAAGTCCCGACATGGAATGGGGAACAAGCACATAGGGTGCTTCAAGACCGGCTTCATCCAGTGCCATGCGGGTCTCTTCCAGCAAGACGTCAATATCCCTTGAGCTCTTGGATGCATCGCTCCATCCGTAGCCTGATTTCTCCACAACCGCAATGGTATAATCATCGGTCAGCCTGGACCATAAGGGTTTGAAATCCAGGGTCGGATTGCTGGTGCCATGACCCGCCATGAACACCAGGGTCTGCTCACCATCCCCTTCTGTGTAGACATGCATTGTCTTGTCGTTCACTGTGACAAGCATACCCGGCGCCGGGTACTTTTCGGCTTCTGAACGCAACTTGACATTGTGATTGACCATGAGAGAAAGCACCATGACAATCACAATCCCTAGCAAGCTTGCGAGCACGATCCCTACGATTTGGACCACTCTTCTTTTCCTCCTCATTTCTCACCTCATAAAAGTATCGTATGTTAAAAGAATCTATAATCTAATCCTGGAATGTCCGATATTCTAAGGCACGTGCTCTTTTCAGGTTCAACCTTCCATCGCCTCTTTGAACATGGTCTCAAGGGCGTCCACTGTACTTTCAAGCGTGAAGCCTCTGGCGTATTCAATGTAACGCCTGGATAGGGACATCCTCTCTTCCGGATGGTCAATCATCCAGTCAATCTTGCTTGAAAGGGAATCAGGTCTTCCGTGGCTGAAAAGATTATGATCGGTGAGTGCGAACTGCTTGGTCGCGCTGTAGGGCGCGTCCGCAATGATGGGGACAAGCCCGGTCGCAAACGCTTCAATGCAGGCGATCGCCTCGATCTCGATATCGGACGCATGGACATAGACATCACTCGCATGCATCATCCTTATGAGCTCATCCTGTGAAAAGAACTTTAAATCAGCGGAGACACCGAGTTTTCGTGAGAGCTTCATCAGGTGTCTTTTCCATGGGCCTTTCCCTGCAAGCACAAGCTTTATTCTGTCTTTGTATTTTGATTTGTGGACCGCCCGGATGAGGACATCCTGGCGTTTCTCCCTGGAAAAGCGTCCGATCATCAAAATCTGATAGATTTCCTTATTCTGAGGTCGGTCCCTCTTGGCTTCATCGATGAAGTGTCGCGAGATGCCGTTTGAGATGCGGTGGGGCTTTGAACGGTAACCATGCTTTTCAAGCTGTTCGCAGATCATCTTACTCGGACAGTGTACTTGCTCAAAGCGGTTGTAAAACCGCCTGAAGATTTTATAGATCATGGTATTGAGCGGTCTGCACCACCTGAGATAAAGGGTCGAAGTGATGTTTTCGGGCTGGACATGGAAGGCCCCCGTTGAGGGGACATCCCATCTATCCGCAAGGGCTTTCGCCTTGCGGCCGAACTTGAACGGCATGAGGATATGGACGATATCCGATTCCCGGATGACGGGTTCCATGATTCTTTTATCCGCCTTGGCAAGTTCCATGCCCTGGGACTTCGTAATCTGATAAAGGATGGGGGTCTTCCTTATGCCGGTTGTGAAGACGCCGTCCTTGCCTTTACCGTTACCGCTCAGTATTTTGACGGTATGACCGCGCCTCCGCAGTGCTTCAGCGCTGCGCATCGCGGTCATGGTCGTCCCGTTCGTAGTGTTGGCGTACTGGTCGATCACAAAGGTGATAGTCAGCGGGGATTTATCTGACTTCGTCATTCTTCCAACCGTTCCATATCAGGGAACGCCTCATAGATTCTGGAATCCGGATAATAATGATCAAAGAATTCTCCGACCACCGTGTAAGGTTCCATCTCTAAATGGCGCATATGTTGCCTAAGAAGCGCCCCGTAAGATATCAGCATGTTGATGAGTATAAAGACAATAAGGGCCCGTGTGACGATTTTACCGGTATGTGGGGGCATCCTTTCAACAAGGTTTGAAAGAATCGGATAGACCCCTCTAACGAGGAACGTTCCTAGAAGTCCCCAGTATAAAGAATAGAGCACGGTTGTCCGCCCATTGATGTTCATAAACTGACCCTCATAGTTCCAAGAGAGGTGCCCTGTAAAAAACTCCTGGCCAGCACTGGCCAGGTATTCAAAGCCTCCGCCTACAAAAGCACCGACCAGAACCGAGAGTCCAAGATTACGGACTCTTGAAAGCACCAGCAACATCAAGACATACCCAATCCCATAAATAGGGTTGAATGGCCCGAACATGACACCGCTCCTGCTTTCATAAAAGCCGCGATGAAGAAAATGACCGATTTCTTCATAGAGTGTTCCTACGAACGACCCGATGATAAAAATCAGTGCAAGCTTGTAAAAACAAAGGCCTTGAGCAAAGACTTCACTACGCTCTTTCGAGACTGCGATTGTTTGATCCATACCATTCCTTCCCTTCCAAGTTTATTATAGCACCAGAGATTATAAAACGAAGCGTATTTTTACAAACAAGGCCAATAAAAAAGAAAACCCTTAAAGTAGGATGCTACAAATCATTTAGTCTGTAGTTCTTACCTTAAGGGAAATCAATATACCATATTATATATAATTCTTAGTATTGTTGTTTAAGCTGTTTAAGCAAAAGCTTCCTGTAATCTCATAACATATTTGATTAAATCATTGTCATTAGTAATAGAGTAAACATCGCCCGATTCATCAGTATATATGTCTGTTACCATACCATTGGGCAACTCAACAA
>JBKHIE010000046.1:0-10603 GCA_046538775.1 Candidatus Izemoplasmataceae bacterium | reverse complement strand
CGCACCGGCTGCGATTGAAGTGAGTGGCGGGAGGACCTGGCTCAACGATGATCTTTACATCAATGGGACGCTGGTGGCGAAACCCGGGTACCATACGCTCAAGGTCGAAGGGGCGAATGATTATCTTTATACGGCCCACTTCACCCTTGAAAGCGGGCTTGAAGGGGTTGAAGAGGGGGGTGTCTATACGGACTCCAAAACCCTTTTCTTCAGCGGGGAAGGGGTATTGAACGAGGAAGCCATTGATTCGGGGCATACGCTTAAGAACCCCGGAAGCTATACCTTGAAGATTCTCGGACATTCCGATTATGAAGAAAAGGTGTCGTTTGAGATTATGGAAGGCAAGGCGCCCAAGATTGAAAACATCCCGAAATTTGAGCTTGCGATCGCTTCTGTGGCCATTGTGATCACGGGTGTTACGGTGTATTTCTTTTTAAGAAAGCGTTAGCCAATGTATGCACAGGCATGCGAGTGTGTTATAATTTCATTGTGAAAGAGGGGTGGACATTGTGGTTGCAAGCCTTTTTTTAGAGACAGCCTATAGTTTTAACGGTTCCAACATCACAATGGATTCTCTCTTTGGACATGCCCGGGAGACAGGGTCCAGGACCCTTGTACTCACGGACCGGCGCATGCATGCGGCATACAAGTTCTATAAGCGTTGCCAGAAAGCGAATATTACACCTGTCTTAGGGGTGCAGGTCGATGCTGCACCCTTTTTCAAGGAGACCCCCCTCAAACTGATCGTCTACGCCAAGAATAAGAATGGCTATGACAATCTCATGAAGCTGTCGACCATGAATGCCGTGTATGGGAATCTGGAACTCACCGCCATTGCGGAACACATCCAAGATACTTCCGTGGTCGTCAACACCCTTGAAGGCGAGATGGCCGAACTCAGAAAGGAAGCGCAGGAATCCGCATTGAAGACCATTACGCATGAGGTTTTCTCGTTGAAGACGGATGCATACCTCGGAGTGGACCCCGCACTTGATGACCCTAAGGATGAACGTCTTCTCCCCCTTGACCGTACGCTTTATCTGACGCATGAGGAACACACGGTACTCGATGCGCTATGCAAGATCCATGAGACAGAGAATAGGGTCGAAGACGGAAACGACGCTTCTTTCAAGTCCCCATCAGACCTGAAGGCCCTCTATAAAGCACCGGACAAGGTCCTGAAATTCATTGATGCCCATAAACTTACCCTCGACCTTCCCGAAGCATCCCTTCCGGGGTTTCCAACACCGAAAGGGATTGCATCCTCCCGTTATCTAAAGGCTCTGGCGACCAAGGGATTAAAGCGAAGAATTGATGGGAAACGGCTCAATGAAGAGGTCTATAAGAAAAGGCTGACCAAAGAGCTTGAAACGATCAACGCCTTGGGCTACGATGATTACTTCTTGATTGTCTGGGATGTTGTCCGGTTTGCAAAACAGGCCGGAATCCTTGTCGGACCGGGACGGGGCAGTGCGCCGGGCAGCCTTGTGGCGTATGCGCTCGGCATCACCTCGGTGGACCCGGTACGTCACGGACTCCTCTTCGAGCGCTTCTTGAACAAGGCGCGCCTCAACATGCCGGATATCGATATCGATTTTCCCGATGACAAAAGGGACCAGGTCATCCAATACACCCTGAAGAAGTACGGTAACCGCTATGTGTCCTTGATCTGCACCTTTGGAACCTTCCTGAAAAGGAGCAGCCTCAGAGATACGGCAAGGATCTTCGATATCCAGAAACCGCTCGTCGATGAAGTGGTAAGAACGGTTAAGAACTACGACTCCATCCAGGCCATGATCGACAACGACCCGGATGTTAAAAACCGTATGGATTCCAGTGATAATGTTGGGAAATGGCTTAATGTGGCCGCCAAGATTGAAGGAATACCGAGACACGTATCGACGCATGCCGCGGGCATCATCCTTTCCGATCGGCCGCTTATCGACTATACCCCGCTGCAACCGGGATTGAATGAAGTCTATCAGACACAGTTCGAACAAAGCGACCTTGAAGCCATGGGCCTCTTGAAGATGGACTTCCTAGGGCTAAGGAACCTGACGATGATTGAAAACATCCTGCAAGACATCGAGAGCGCCCACGGACGGTCGATCAACCTTCACAAGCTCCCTTTGGATGACCCCAAGACATACCGGCTCCTGAGGGAGAAGAGCACGACCGGGCTCTTTCAGCTGGAATCCGCGGGCATGCGCTCACTCATACGGAGGCTTCAACCAAGAACCTTCGACGATATTGCGATGGCTCTGGCCCTTTACCGGCCCGGACCAATGGAAAGCATCCCGGCTTTTCTCAAGCGAAGGCAGAACAAGGAAGGCATCAAGTCTCTCGCACCGGAGATTGACCCGATACTGAAGCCGACCCAGGGCATCCTCCTTTATCAGGAACAGATCATGGCGCTTGCCTCCAGGTTCGCAGGGTACTCTCTCAACGAGGCGGATATCCTGAGGCGGGCCGTGTCCAAGAAGGACCGGGACACCCTTGAGAAAGAACGGCTGAACTTTGTGGATAAATCAGTGGGAAATGGCAAGGATAAGCGGTTGGCGAATGCCATCTACGACTACATTGTCCGCTTTGCGGATTATGGTTTCAACAAATCCCACTCCGTCGCCTACGGGCTTGTGGCTTACTGGATGGCGTATCTCAAAGCCCATTATCCCGGCGAGTTCCTCATTGAACTCATGCACACCGCCCTTTCGAACGCCTCCCAGATGAGGCAATACATGCAGGAGGCGCTTGATCTCGACCTTGAGGTGTCAAAACCCGATGTCCGTTACAGCGGAGTCCGGTTCACCAAAGTCAGACGGACGCTATATTATCCGCTTTCGGGGGTCAAGAATCTCGGAAAGAAAGATGCCGAGGCGATCGTGGAGGCACGCAATAAAGAAGGGTTCACATCGTTTACGGATTTCGTACGTAAAACGGTGCACAGTCTCAACCGAAGACACTATGAGTTCCTGATCCATGCCGGGGCCCTTGATGGTTTTGAAGGGCACCGCAGGATGATGGTGGAAAACCTTGATGCGGTCATCACGTTCGCAAAATACGAAAGCGCGATCGATTCCGACGATTTCATGATGAGCGAGGTCGAGCCCTATGATTATGAGACCTTGAGGCGGCAGGAGTTCCAAGCGCTCGGATTGAACATCGAATTCGACCGTCTCAAGCCGTATGAATCCCTGATGGAGCAAAAGGCCATCCGGCTTCCAAAGGACTCGGAGTCACTGCCACTCAACAGGAACATCACCATGCTTGGTGTTGTGAACCATGTGAAAGAGATCCAGACGAAAAAAGGGGACACGATGGCTTTCATCACATTGGAGGACCGCATCACCACCTTGGACGGCGTGTGTTTCCCCAATGCATACGGCCGTTTGAAGTCCCCGCCAAGCGAAGGGGACGTCTTGCTCTTCAAAGGGGTCATCCGATTACGGGATGACGCAAGACAGCTCGTCATCGAAAATATTGTGAAGCCGTCCGTTTAAGGCACTCTTTCTTTATGCTATAATTCAAGTAGGACAAGAAGGTGAATCCAATGAAAAAAATAGCAGTCATGACATCCGGTGGCGATGCCCCCGGAATGAACACAGCGATTCGCGCCGTGGTGCGAAGCGGGTTCCATTACGGCTTTGATGTCTATGGGATTAACAACGGTTTCAAAGGGCTTTATGAAAATGACATCTTCAAGATGGAACGCCAGGATGTCTCCCGGATCATCAACCGCGGTGGCACCATCCTTGGAAGTGCCAGATTCCCCGAGTTCAAGGGGAAATCAGTCCAGGAACAGGGCGCCAGAAACCTAAAGGAAAAAGACATATCCGCGCTGATCGTACTCGGAGGCGATGGGTCGTTCAAAGGGGCTCAGGCCCTTGTGCCCTTCGGCCTTACTGTCGTCGGGCTGCCCGCCACCATCGACAATGACATCGCCGCCACAGACTACAGCATCGGCTTTTTCACGGCGCTTGACACTGCGGTCGAATCCATCGACAAACTCCGTGACACTTCGTTCTCCCACCAACGGTGTAGCGTCGTCGAGGTGATGGGCAGGCATTGCGGGGATCTCGCGCTCTACGCGGGCATCGCCGTAGGAAGCGAGTTCATCATCACACCCGAGACAGGCTTCCTAAAAGAGAAGACCATTCAGAGTGTACAGGAATCCTTTGACAGGAAAAAACGTCACGCCATCGTGGTCGTGACAGAGAAGATGACCGATGTCAACGCCCTTGCCAAAGAGATTGAGAAGAAGACAGGCCATGCGTCCAGGGCAACGGTGCTCGGTCACGTCCAAAGAGGTGGGACGCCGGCGGCGTTTGACCGTGTACTCGCAACGGACATGGCGGAACGCTCGGTCCAGCTCATCCATCAGGGGTTGACCGGTGGCCACATACTCGGACTCAGGGGACAGGATATCGCGACATTCAGGATTGACGATGCATTGCAGATGAAAAAAACCGTAGCCAACAAACGCTATGGCTTAGTCGGGAGACTGAGAAACTAAGGAGGGACCATTGTGCCTTTTAATCAGACCAAGATCGTATGCACCATCGGACCAGCAACCGAATCCAAAGAGATGATGCGTAAACTCATTCAAAACGGCATGGATACCATGCGGCTCAATTTCTCGCATTCAAATTACGAGGAACATGAGGTCAGACTGAATACATTGATCGAGTTGAATGCTGAGCTCAACACCAATGTGGCAAGCATGCTTGACACGAAAGGCCCTGAAATCAGAACCCACGGCTTCAAGGGTGGAAAAGCCCACATCACCGTAGGCAGCCAGGTCGATATCCACATGGATGAGATCGAAGGCGATGAGACACGTTTCTCCGTCTCATACCCCGACCTATACAAGGATGTCGAAATCGGAGGGACCATTGTCGTCGATGATGGCTACCTCAGTCTCAAGGTCGAAGACATCGATGAAGCGAACCGGGTCATCAGGACCACCTCTTTCAACACCCATACGATCCGCAATAAACGGGGCATCAATGTCCCGGGGATGATGTTGAATCTGGATTTCGTCTCAGAGAAGGACCATCAGGATATCCTCTGGGCCTGTGAACACGGCATTGACTTCATTGCGGCCAGTTTCGTCCGGCGGAAAGAGGATGTCGAGGAAATCCGTGAAATCATCAAGAAAAACACCGACAAATACATCCAGATCATTGCGAAGATCGAGAACCAGGAAGGCGTCAACAACATCGATGACATCATCGCGGTATCGGATGGCGTGATGATCGCCCGGGGAGATCTCGGGGTTGAAGTGCCGCCCGAGGAAGTCCCGGTCATCCAAAAGGATATCATCGGCCGTTGCCATGCGGCCGGCAAGATATCAATCACTGCGACACAGATGCTTGAAAGCATGCAAGAACACCCTAAGCCCACACGGGCGGAAGTCAGCGACGTGGCCAATGCGATCCTTGACGGAACGGATGCGATCATGCTGAGTGGTGAGAGCGCGATCGGGAATTATCCGGTCGAATCGGTCAAGATGATGTGCGACATCGCCTTGCGTATGGAAAAAGAGCTCAGGCGCGACCTTATGATTGCTCGCGCGAACCGCTCCAACACAAAAGACATCCCAAGCAACATCGCGATGAGTGCGGCTCACGCTGTACTTCAGGGTCAGGCGGATTTGGTGATTGCACCGACCGTCTCCGGCATGACGGCACGCCTCCTTTCCAAAAACCGTCCCAACACGATGATCTTAGCGCTTGTCCCATCGAACGAGAAAGCGCGCAGCCTGGCGCTACACCATGGTATCAACGCCATCGAGTTCCATCTGGGCTACGATACGGAATCGCTCGTGAAACGGAGCATTGAGTATGTCAAGAAGGAGAACATGCTTGAACCGGGAGGCCGGGTCATCATCACCGGGGGCTTCCCGCTTGGTACGACGACCAACAGCCTTCGCATCATGGACATCAAATAATCGAAACGAAAAGTGCCGGCCACAATCATTCCTTGTGGCCGGCACTGTTTTATTTCCTGATGTCCTTGATGGTATAACGGACACCGTCTTCTGTGTTTTCGACGCTGACCTCGTAATCGAACTGGTTCAGGGATTTTTCAATGATGGTGAGTCCGAGTCCGAAAGACCCCTTGGATCCATGGGTGTAGGGGGTGAAGAGCTTGTCAAGGAGTTCAGGAGGGATGGGCTCCCCGTTGTTATCGATGACGATCATGTGTTTGGACACTTTGACCGTAATGGTATTGGCGCCATGACGGATGTTGTTGTCCAGGATGTTTTTCAGGACTGTCTGCCAGGTGTCGCGGTCCCCACGGTATTCGATGGGATCCAGATTCGCGTGGATGGTCAGCTTTTCATGGTTTTTCTGGTATTCATTGAAGAGGTCGAACATGATTTCCCCGATGTTTACACGGCTGGTCTTGTCGTGCGTGGATGGGTTTTGCTCCTGATAGACGAGCTTGTTCAGGTTCATGATCTGGTTGAGGGTCTTCATCAAGGTTTTCGTCTGAGCCTGGATGGTCTTCGAGGTCTCGACAATGTCTTGTTCCTTGATGACACCATCTTCGATGGCCTCGGCATAGGATTGAATGGTGGTGACTGGAGTCCTCAGTTCATGGGATATGTTTTGGAAGAGCTTCTGTTTTTGCTGGTCGTGTGTCTTGACGGCCGCTTCATAATCGTTCAGGGCCGATTCCAAGTCTGCCATCTCCCGGCTCAGGATCAGGGGCCTTTTTTTGTTTTGGCTTTCGGTGTCGCTCTTGTAGATTCGCTTGAGCGAATGAATGGACCTGGAGACAGTGAGACTCCATATGATGATGGCGACCACCGGTACGAAGAATGCGACGAGGATGATCCCGATCATCTGATTGGTGATGACCTGGTTGGAGAAGAAAGGATGGATATCCGCGATGGTGCCTGTGAAATAGACGTCGTCCCCTTCTTGTTGATAGACGAAATAGAAACGCTTGGTATCATCGCTTTGCAGGTTGAACGATCCCCGGTGAGGGTCATCATCGTTCACTTCGAGTTGACGGAGGTAGCTGGCGATGAAGGTCGGATCCATCTCGAGGGTGTTGTCGGAAATGCTGATAAGGTCCTCGTCGTTCCGTTTCAGATAGATGTAGCTCGGATCGTTGCGTATGATCCCTTGGTCTTTGTAATCATTCAAGCGGTATTCCAGGTCTTCATATTGTTGGTCCAGATAAGGCGCCTCGAGTGCCGGGAAGACCAGTCGGTTTCCAAGAATGGCCATCAATGCCAGTACAAAGACGCTGACAACCAGGATCTGTACGAAAAGGGGGATGCGTCTCATCCTGTTCATTCTAACCGGTACCCATATCCGTATAGCGTGGTGATGTCAAGATCCGGCATTCTTGAGCGAAGTCTTCGTACAAGGTCATCCACAACCCGGTCACTGCCGAAGTAGTTCTCCTCCCAGACGGCGCTTAGGATGCTGTCGCGGGACAAAGCCATCTTCCTGTTCGCCAGCAAATACATAAGGAGGTCGAACTCCTTGGTGGAAAGGGATATCTTCTCGTCGTTCTTCGAAACGACTCTGGAATCAGGGGTGATGATGTAGTCTTTGTATGCAAGCGTCTCTTCTTTGGATCCATAGATGCGGTTCATGAGTTTTTTCACACGAAGGACCACTTCCCGGGGGGAAAAGGGTTTGGTGATGTAGTCATCCGCCCCCTGTTCCAGTCCCAGCACCTTATCGTAATCCTGGTCGCGGGCGCTGATGAAGATGGTCGGAGTGGGCGCCGCATTCTTGATGGCGTCATAAATTTTGAATCCTGAGGTATCTTTCTCCAGCATGATATCAAGAATCCAGAGATGAGGAGGATAATCCACGTATTTCATGGCCTCCGCCTCAGACTCGATATGCCTCACGGTGTAATGTTCATTTTCCAGGTAACTTTTCAGAATGGTTGCGATATTGATATCGTCTTCGACAAGATATATCACCATAATAAACCACCTCGTATACCCCATTGTACACCATTATCCGGTGTTTATGGGAATATCACATAAAATTCCCACAAATTAGTTAAGCAAATATGAGAGACATTTTTTTCATTTCAAACATGAATTTGATAATTATCCCATAATTGGTGGTTACAATTATTAACAAATAAATGGGACACACTCTTCATTCCCCCCTCTTAAAACCAAGCCTCCTATAGAATTTTTTCATCCTCCTCTTTTTCTATAATCCGTCCCATTTATTGAAACCCCTTCAGATCCCCCTCTCACAAAGAACCACCCCCCCTTCCTAAGACAAGGCGCAAAACCTTGTCTTTTTTTTGTGCAAAAAAAGCTTGCAATTTATACTTAGTATGCTACTATATTATATATAGTACGAAACGCGAGGTGATGCCATGGATGCTCAACTGAAAAAAGGTGTCCTTGATTTGATGGTTCTTAGCATCCTTAAAACAATGGATGCCTACGGGTATATCATCTATCAACGATTGAACGCATCCTTAGGAATTAGTGAATCGACCATCTATCCCATATTGAGACGCATGGTCACCGCAGGGTATGTGGATACCTATCTCAAGCCTTCGGGGCTGGGACCTGCACGCAAGTATTTCACACTGACCAAAGAAGGCCACGCCCATCATGAGGACCTGCTTGAATCATGGCACTCGTTTGAGTCGACGGTGAACACATTTATTAAGGGGGAATTCGAATGAAAGAACGCTTTATGAATCAACTTGAGATGTATCTTCAAGCGCTCAGTGAAGAGGAACGAAGGGAAATCCTGGATTTTTATGAGGAACGGTTTTATACCGGAAAACTTTACGAAGGGAAAAGCGAGGCTGAAATCGTCTCGGAACTTGAAAGTCCGGAAGCGATTGCCCGCAATGTGTTAAAAGAGTATGGGAAACCCTTCGATTCACGTACCTATAAGACCCAGGGGGACGGTCTCAAGGTAGGCAGTCTGGTCGGGGTGGTCCTCTTTGACATGTTCATTGTCAGTTGGTTTGTCCCTGCACTCTTCAGTCTCATTGTCGGCTTTCTAGGGGGTATGGGAGGTCTGATGCTTTCCCTTGTCCTGATTCCGTTCAACGGTATGGAAGGGTCGCTTGGCATGGTTCTCGTCGGCGCCGGCTTGCTCTTTTTCGGGGTGTTGCTGGTGTTATGGCTCTATGATATCCTGTTGACATTCATCGCGTGGCTTTTAAAATGGCATCTGGAAGCGCTCAATCTTGAAGTCAACGATTGGCCCAGACGCATTCGGAACCTGAGGGCCTCGACCTTCCTGAAAAGACGGCCCAAAACCAACAAGCTCAAGAACCAGTTGAAATTTGTCGCCTTGCTCCTTGTGCTCATCGGCGGGGCCTATCAGATAGTGAATTTCAATACCCTGCGATTCAACCTTGGCGCCGAGGAACTGACCACTGAGACCACTGAGGAGGCCATCACCGACCTTGAGGGATGGGCAGTACGAGGCGATCTGGGCCATGGGGATCTCGCGTTCCATACGCACGACCAGGATTCCATCCGGATTGAGAGCGTTGTCCCTGAGGATTCGGATATGGAGATTACGATCGACAAGACGGACAAAACCATCATCATGACTCAGGACATCAATTATTTCTCACTCAACATCGGCCAATGGATCCAAGCCTTTTCAAACGACACATTCATCGATGTCTACCTTCCGGAAGACCTGACGCTCAACAATGTGGATATGGATCATGTGAACGGCGATATCGAACTGAGCGGATACGATGTGGAGGGTTTGAACCTCTCCACGACCAATGGGGACATACGCCTTGATTCGATGACCTCAAGCTCTCCAATACGTGCGTTCACGACCAATGGGAATGTCATCATCCGTTCGTCTTCGGCTTATGATTTGGAAGTTTCAAGTACCAATGGAAACGCCGATATCCGAAATGGGCAGTTTGACAATATCGATGCGTCCACCACGAACGGTAAAGTCGTCTTGCAAGACATCAACGATGAATCTGCGACCGATACCGTGCTCGTAGCCCGGACAACCAATGGCAACATAGAATTTGAAAATGTCTATGTGAACCGCGTGTCCATGAAGAGCACGAACGGGTCGCTTTCATACTCCAACGATGCCGCATCGTTCACCCTGGATAGCCTTTTATACGACACCACCAATGGCAGTACGGATATCGACGTGCCCCATGTCCGTGACTAATCGAGTCAAATGATTGTATCTTTCAGACCAGTGTGGTATATTATACCCGACCGAACGTTCGGTCGGGTTTTTATTTTGGCCGATTTCGTTCATTACATCTATAGAAGAGAGTGATTGTATGAAGGGTATTATCCGTTTTTCAGTCGATAAAGCCATCACGGTGCTGATGGTTGTAATTGCCGTGACAATATTCGGTGTGGTCTCGTTCAACCGTTTGACGAGCGACCTCTTTCCGGATATCAACATTCCTTACGCGGTCGTAGTGACGACGTATCCCGGTGCGGCGCCCGAGGAAGTCGAACAGGAAGTCAGCGTACCGCTTGAACAGACATTCCAGACCACGACCAACGTGACCCAGGTGGAGACGACTTCGAGCGAAAACATGTCGATGGTCATGCTTGAGTTCACGGAAGATGCGAACATGGACTCGATCA
>JBKHIE010000045.1:0-10610 GCA_046538775.1 Candidatus Izemoplasmataceae bacterium | reverse complement strand
AAAACGGGATCCCCTTGGAGATTGCAGGCGTGATTAAGGGGGTGCCCGACGGTCTTGAGACGGAAAACAGAGGGATTTTCTATCAGGACAGCCTTGAAGAGGTGTTCATTGCCGCGAATGAGGGGGCCGAAATCTGTGCGATGCTGGATGGAGCCCTTGAAGAGGATGCGCTCACCGATGAACAGCGTCAGACCCTTGAAATCCAAAGACGTGCGAGCGGTTGTGACGATTCCCCCGCCCTGATCCGGATCTATCCGGATTCTTTCGAGGACAAGGACGATGTGCTGCTTTATCTCGACGGCTACAATGATGGCCGCCCAGACAACGACAAGGTCCTCTATGATGATCTGGCAGCGACCATCTCCGGTGTGCTCGGTTCCATTGTCAACAACGTATCGCTGATCCTGGTCGCCTTCGCCGCCATATCCCTTGTCGTCTCTTCGATCATGATCGGCATCATCACCTATGTGAGCGTCCTCGAGCGGACCAAGGAGATCGGGATATTAAGAAGCCTTGGGGCCAGGAAGAAAGACATCTCCCGTGTCTTCAACGCCGAGAGCTTCATTGTGGGCCTCTTCGCGGGGGCCTTGGGGATTCTGATCACCCTGATCCTCTCCATCCCGCTTGAACGGGTATTCGCAAACCTACTGAGCGGATTCGACGATGTCGTGAACCTCAGGTTCGACCACGCCCTCATGCTCATCGGCACCAGCATCATCCTCACCTTCATCGCCGGTCTCATTCCCGCAAGGATCGCCGCCCAAAAGAATCCGGTGGAAGCCCTGCGGCATAACGAGTAAAAAAAAGCGCCCCTGGATTTTTCATCCAGGGGCGCTTTGACCTTATTCGTCAAAGAGAAGGTCCAAGAGGGCACCGACCGTGTCGGAGGTGTTTCTGAGATAGACTTCTTCCCTCGTGAAGACCGGCCGGTCCGTGATGATGCCATCCACGTCCCGTCTCGCCACCCTTCGGATGCTGTCTTCTGTATTGATGGTCCATGAATAGACCTTCTTTTCGGATTGGTGAATGCGGTTGACGTATCCGCTGTTGTTCAGGAACAAATCCACACTGAACGCGAAATGGTCGAGGGCGTCGTCGTTGATGAGTCGGGACATGTCACCATAGAACGTCGAGACAATCATCACCGTCTCGATATCCTCGTTCAGACTCTTGATGTTCTGAAGCTGGGATTGCGAGAAGGCCATGATCTTGACATGGTTTTCCATGTCGTGTTCTTCAATGAGTTCCACGACCCTCTGGTTGATGGCCGTGTCATCCTCCTTCATCTCGATGAACAAGGTCGCTCTGCGACCGGTCATTTCAAAGACCTCTTCCAGTGTCGGAACCTTTTCACCGGCAAATTCGCTGTCGAACCATGACCCTGCATCGTGGCTTCTTAATTCTTCAAGGGTCATGTCCCGGACCCTTTGTCCGGATGTGTCATCGGTCGTACGGATCAGTGTGTCGTCATGCATGAGTACGACATGGCCGTCCGCGGTCATGCGGACATCGATTTCAATGCTGTCGGCTTCCTGTTCAAGCGCGGTTTCCACTGCGGACAATGTGTTCTCGGGTGCATCCCAGGATGCGCCCCGGTGGGCGACAATCTCAGGATGGTTGAAGAATTCGGACTGGTTTTTGGACCGTGCCAAAACCGTGAAAACATTTGTCACATTAATGGCGATCAACCCCAGGATTATAAGGATGGCGATGCGGCGCATCCGTTTACGCGTGAGCGGTATGCGCTTCTTCGAGGACGCTTCATACTTCATTTGGTCGGAGAGGAAGTCTTTTGGCTTGCCTTGTTGGTGCCAGGTCGTGACCAGGGCGTAGTTGATGGGGACCAGGATCATCGATGCGAACGTGATTACGACGGTATAGATCGCATAGACGACCGTCAGGGTTAGACCCAGGGCCATATCCTGACCCCTGATCAAAGTGACGATGCCAGCGATGGCTGCGACCAGAAGGAAATAGAAAAGATAAAGCATGCCGTTCAGGATGGTGTTCAGACTCACAAATTCCAGCAGCATCCGAAGACGCTTGCCTTTCATGGCGATGCTGCGCTCACGCCAGGAATCCTTGAGCGTGCTGTTCCTGATAGAGAAGACACTGTTCAAAAGAACGGTCTCGAAGAACAGGATGAAAAGGAATAGCATCAGCCCATAGAACGTAAGCCACCAGTTCCTTACCTGGTGAATCTCATCCAGGATGTATTCGGGAATGGAAATGGTCGCCACAACCCCGACGACCTGGGCCAGCTCGATGAACAGGAAGAACAGCCCGGCCGGAAAGATGATCAGGATTTTACGGCTTAGAAAGACCGTCCGGATGCGTTCCAGCGCAAGGCGGACCAGGGGGCGCATACCAAGTTTCATCTTGTGATGCGAAAACCGAAAGATGATGGAGAGCGTGATCAGTTCGAAAGCGATGTAAAGCCCTAAAATCAAGCCTATGAGCATCAAGATAAGGATGGTCGTCGGCGTTTTCAGATAATCAATGATCAAGGCATTCGTGATGTAGCCGTACCCGCTTAACGATACCGACCAGCTCATAAGGGTCTGTACGAGTGGAAAAACAGCCACAAGCCCGAAGACGCGGTAGGCCACTTCAAATAGCAACAGGGTCTTGTAATTTGTTTTCAGAATGTTCAGGAATGTATTCAACCGGTGTCTCATGGTCGACCCTCCCAGTGTTCCTGTCTATCCACAGTATAACATGGATTCAGATAGGACGCATAACATGAGACCGGGGCACAGAATTCTGTGCCCCGGTTATCGTTTAGCTAGTCGTTTTCCTGTACGAACCCGAACGGTTGCGTGAGCGTCTTGGCTTCATCAGGACCGTCTTCGTCCCGGATCAGACGGGCACGCACATAATTGCCGTCGAAGGCCCCGTACTCAAACGTTTCCCCTTGACCCACCTGGGTCGGTACGTAGAATTCATCCGTGCCATGGAACCATTCAATCGCATCGTAACCGCTGCCCTCGATCGTGATGGTGCGCGCCTCATCATCCACGGTGATCCGGGAAACCTTCGGCGCGTCATCGTCACTTTTTTTGATGTTCGAGGTGAAGAAGTGTCCTTGGCGAAGGGCGTTGCGCAACGCATCCTCGGTGAAGTCACCGGCGATGAGCTGCCGTGTGAACGACCGGTGGATCTTCCTCCCGCCGTCCCCGTGATAGTCATCATTGCCGATGCCGAACACCGGGCGTTCTGGCATCGTCTTGCTGAGCACCGCGTCCCATAGGCCACGGTCATTGGGGTATTGGTCTTGCCGATTATAGACTTCAAACCCCGGCAATTGGTCGACTTCATAGGTCATGAAAAGCTCCGCCCACCAGCCGACTGAATACATGTCCCCTTCTTCATACTCCTCATACACTTTCCATTCACGACCGGGATGGGCGATGAACGCTACGGAGTCCTCGATGTCTGAAAGCTCGTCCAGCGTATTGTAGAAGGCCTGGGGATCCTTGTCGAGCGAGGCCGGTTGCCGGTATTCATAGTCCGTGAATAGGGACAGGGTGTCTGGAAACCAACCGCTTTGTTTTTGCGTGAGTTCGTTCCCCACGATCGCAAGCATGTCAAGCGCCTCCGGGTCGCGGTCCTCCCAACCGTCTTCACCGTCATTCAGTTCGGAAAAGGTCCATGGGTAGGTGACCTTGTCGTGATCGGTGAGCGCCAGGATGTCGTAGCCGTATTCCTTGTAATAATCCACCACGTCATGCGGTGTCCCGTTCCCGTCGGAGTTTTCTGTGTGGGTGTGAAGGTTGGTGAGCGCCTGGTCGGTCGCTTCCCAGTCCACATCCTCATACGGGTTGAGCACGAGAACCGTGGTCTCGCTTTCACAGGCTGCAAGGGTGAAAACAGTCAGGGTCATTAAAAACACAATAAGGGTTTTCTTAAATTTTTTCATGATTCGCCTCGTTTTTTTCCTAGATTTTCCGTGTATAAAAAAAATGGTCGGGACGACAAGATTTGAACTTGCGACCTCTTGCACCCCATGCAAGCGCTCTACCAAGCTAAGCTACGTCCCGACTTATTTATGCATTGCTGTTGATACCTTAATAATATTAACACTAAAAGAAAGGATTTTCAAGAAAAATGTTGAGGTGAATAAGGGCCTTGATAGGCCCTTATTCAAGTTTCCCGAGACTGGCCACATACGCCGTGAACTGCGCTTCGCCATCAAGGCCCAGAAGCGTGTTCAGCCGGTCGTCGTCGTAGGCGGCGATGGCGCATACCCCGCAGCCGATCTGCTCGGCGACAAGATAAAGGTTCTCAGCAACATGACCGGCATCAAGGAAGATGTAGCGGTAGCCGCGTTCGCCGTAGCGGTAGGTCATGCGGTAGGTGTCCGCGATCCAGAGGAAAACGACGCCCGCTTCTTCGATCTGGGGTTGCTTAAGGCAGGCCCTTCTTACCTTCTGGGTGATATCCAAAGAGGCCTCAAGCCTCTGAAGCTTGTGTTCGAGGGCCAGATAACGGTAAAGGCCGCGCTCAAGGCCGTCGACGTTGTTCACAAGCAGGATGGTCTCAAAGGCATGGCGGGCGCCGGCGGAGGGGACGGTGCGGAAGGTGACCTTGTCCTTGACGACCTTCTTGACCCCTTGGGTCATGTATAGGGCGTAGGTCAGCTCATCGAGCGTAATCGGCTTATGGGCATAGGTCCTGTGGGTCTTCCGGCCGATGAGCGCTTCACGGAGGTCCTTGGCGTCAAGGTTGATCTTGCGTTCAGCTTTCAAAGGGATGATTTCACCGTCGCTTTCATCGTAGGGAAGCTCAAGGTGTGGCTGGGGGGCGCCTTCTTTTTGAGGGGGTCTCGGCATGGTGTCGGGTTTCGTGTTGTCAAGGAACGATTGACCGATGGATTTTTTAGGCATTTGGATCTTCCTTTCGCTTGGGATTAACCGTAGAGTGTGTACTCGATGTCGCAGATGTCTTCATAGAATGCTTTTTCATGGGAGACGAGGATCAACGTGCCCTTGTAGTTCACAAGGGCGTCCTTGAGGGCGCTCTTGGCGCCCTGGTCGAGGTGGTTGGTGGGTTCGTCGAGAATGAGGACGTTCCCCCGCTTGTGGTAAAGCAGGGCCAGGCGCACCTTGGTGCTCTCGCCTCCGGAGAGGGTGCCAAGGGTCCGGGTCGCTTTCGTGTAGTCGATGCCGTGATGGCCGAGCAGGCTCATCACATCCTGTTTGGTGAAGGCGGGATAGTGTTCATGCACGATCTGAAACGGGGTCAGGGAAGAGTCGAGGGTTGCCGCCTGTTCAAAGTAGGCGATGGACGCGGTATCGATCCAGACGTAGTGGCCGCCCAGCGCATCCACTTCACCCAGTACGGTCTTGATGAAGGTGGATTTCCCGATGCCGTTCTCCCCGGTGATGGCGACTTTCTCACCCCTTCGGATGATGAAGCTGAGCGGGTCGGTGAGCGGCTCGTCGTAGCCGATCTCGAGCTGATCGATGGTGAGCACGTCCCGCCCGGTGGGTTTTGAGAAAGGGAAGGCGAAACGGTATGCGGGATTCTCTTTCGGCCGTTCGATCCGCTTGAGTTTCTTGAGCTGCTTGCGGCGGCTTTTGGCCCGGTTGGAGGTCGAGGCCCGGGTGATGTTCTTCTGGATGAAGGCCTCGGTTTTCCTGATGTGCTTCTGCTGGGATTCAAACGCCCTTTCATGCTGGGCGTGCCTGAGTGCGCGTTCGGTCTCGTAGTAGGCGTAATCGCCCTTGTAGCGTTCGACCTTGCCGTATTCAAGCGCAAAGACGGTCTTTGCAATCTTTCTTAAAAACCCTTCATCGTGTGAGACGACAATGAACGCTTTGTCATAGGCGTTTAGGAAGCTCGCAAGCCATTCGATGTGCTCGACATCGAGGAAGTTGGTCGGTTCATCCAGCAGGAGCACATCCGATTCTTCAAGGAGAAGCTTGGCGAGTATGGCTTTCGCCCGCATCCCGCCGGACAGGACACCCAGGGGACGCTCAAGCCATTCACTTTCCAGCCCGAGGCCGCCGATGACCTTGCCGATCCGTGACTTGATGGAATAGAAGTCGTTTTCAAGTAGTTCCTCGCCGATGGCGCTCGCCCGGTTCAAAAGACGGGTCTGCCTGTCCGGGTCGGTGGTCTTCCCTACATCCTCATACAGGCGTTCCATCAGGCTCTCCTTTTGAAAGAGGTCTTCAAAGACACCGTGCAGATACGTCTTCAAGGTCAGATGCTCATCGAGCGAGGCGTACTGGTCGAGGTAGCCGACTTGCTTGTTGTGCATCCACTCGATTGTGCCTGAATCCGGAATCAGACGCTTCGCGAGAAGCTTCATGAGGGTGGATTTCCCGGTGCCGTTGGGTCCGACGAGCACGGCATGTTCGCGTTCGAAAAGCCTGAGCGAGACATCGTTTAAAAGGGTGCCCTCCCCGTGGTCGAACGCAAGCCCTTCGACTGTGAGCAGGCTCATACCCCGGTCGCTTCCCGTTTCAACCTGTCGTTTGGCGCATGGACGATCAAGGGGGCTTGCTCCAGATGGATGCGTCCGTTATGGACCTTCACCGGCTTTCCATCAAGCAGGTTCTCATAGTCGCCATCCTTGAGGGGGACAGGGGTTTCGCCCTTCAGGCCCTGGATGTTGAAAAGGCCGAACGAGAGCGTGTCCTCCCATGTGTAATGGGCCGCTATCACGTCTTGGCCGTCGGGTTTCAAAACGTCATAGACGCCATGGGTGTAAAGCGGGCCCCTGGTGATGCCACTGAGCGTCCTGATCAGCGGTGAAATGTCTTTCGGCCCTTTTTTTAAGGGGTCCTTGTTGAAAAGGTCGGGGTGGTGGTCCGTCAGGGTCTCGCCCCCCGCATAGATCATGGTCGCGCCCTTGCTATAGAAGCTGAACGCGTGCCAGTTCACGAGTTTCGTCGCATCGTTATCAAGGAGCGTGGCGACGCGGCCGAAATCGTGGTTCTCAAGGTTCCTGAGCTTGACATAGTTCTTCGGATAGATCGCTTCTTGGCGTCGCAGCCATCCGATGTAATCCTGAAGCGGACCCTCGCCCTTCATGAACGCTTCCATGGCGGGCTGGGTGTCGTAATCGTAGGCCATGTCGAAAACACGGTAGATTTCCCCTTCGCTAAGCCCTTCAAACCCTTCATTGCGAAACGCCCTCAGAAAATCGCCGTGGACGGACTCTGAAAGCCAGATGGTGTCAGGGTCGATGGCCTTGACCGCCTGATGGGCCCTTTCCAGAAATCCAAGGGGGAGAAAGCTGGCCACATCGAAGCGAAAGCCGTCGACACCCATTTTCGTGTAGTCCTCAAGGACCCTTATGAGGGCGGCTTCAAGGCCGTCCGCCTTCTCATAATCAAAGTCGACGATGTCCCACCAGTCCCCGACACGGTTCGTGTATCGGCCGTTTTCCTGATAGAACCATTCGGGATGGGTTTTGAAGAGCACGGAATCGTAGGCGGTATGGTTGAAGACGATGTCCATCATGATCTTCATGCCTCTTCGGTGGACCGCTTCAATCAGATCCTCGAAGTCCTCTTTTGTACCTAGGGATTCATTGATGGACCGGTAATCCTTGATGGAATAAGGACTCCCGAGCGTCCCTTTGCGTCTTAACTCCCCGATCGGATGCACCGGAAGGAGGTATACAATGTCCACACCCAGGCCGCGGATGCGGTCAAGGTCTTTTTCAAGGGCTTTGAAAGTGCCTTCTTCGGTGTGGTTTCTTACAAACACCTGATAGATGAATGCGTCTCTTAATGTCACGTCTGTCGATACGCTCATAATGCACTCCTTTTAAGTGATGTATCAGTGTCGCTGGAGCCATCCAAGGATGACCAGGAACACGGTTGCGCCGATGACGGCGATGATGAAGCTTTGGAGGTTGAAGCCGCTGATGGTGCCCATGCCGAGCCTTGTGGCGATGTAACCGCCAAGAAAGGCCCCGACGAGACCGACTGCGATGTTTTCAATCAAGCCCATGTGTTCATCGTCCCCGGTGAGCTTGCTTGCAAGCCAACCGGCAAGACCGCCGAATGCAATCCATGATAGGAAACCCATATGCATGCCTCCTTTATTTCAACGACTCTATTATAGCATACATGGTCCGTCATGTAAGCGAGGCATGTGAAAACAAAAGAAAACCCCGGCTCGCCGGGGTTAGGAATGGAGTTTCATTTCCTGTTGCATCTCCTGCTTGATGGTCGCAGGGTCCTTGGCACACTGCTTGACAACGGGACAAGACGTACAGGCGATGCTGCATTGGGAGCTATCTCGGTGGGCTTTCCATAACTTATGCACGATGGCACCAACGCCTAGGATAAGAAGTAAACCGACTAGGATATTACCCAAGTTTCGCAAGCCCCTTTCCACGTTTGGATAAACGGCTGAGATATAGGAATGCTATCGCAGAGATTACGACCACGGCAACAGCCGCAGGGAAGCCCATGCCGAAGCTGCCTGTAACAACAAGCGTTCCGACCTGGTAGATGAAAAGCGCGGTGATGAATCCGATGAAGAGTTGGAGGAAGACCGCGAAAACCGTCCATTTCCTGCTTTCAAACTCCGTATTCATCGCCCCGATGGCGGCGAAGCAAGGCGGAGTGAAGAGGTTGAAAGAAAGGTAGGCGATCGCGGATACGGCGGTCATGCCGGCCGCGCTTGAAAGCAGTGCGCGCGTGGCTTCGGGATCCACCACGCCGAAGTCATCCCCGACACTCAGGGAGAAGATCACCGCAAGCGCACCGACCACTTCCTCTTTTGCGACAAAGCCCAGCACGGCCGCCGCGGCGAGACCCCATGAGGCGATGCCGATCGGGGTCAGAATCCAGGCCATGGGGGTGGCGATGTAGCGAAGCATGCTGGCTTCGGTATCGGCGACCTGGGAGAGGGAGAAGTCAAAATTGGTGAGGAACCATATGACGATGTTCATGAGCACGATGATGGTCCCGGCCTTGATGATGAAGGCCTTCGCCCTTTGAAGCATCACGAAGAAGGCTTTCTTGGGGCTTGGCAGCTGATAGTCCGGAAGCTCGACCATCAGGAAGCTGTCCTCTTCGCTGCTTTGGAAGGGATTGACGAGCCGCTTGATGATCCAGCCCGCCAGGAATATGATGAATATGGCCCCGAGATAGGCCAGTGCGGTCATGAAGGCGCTCGTCGTGAAGAACACCCCGAGCAAGAGCGCGATGACCGGCAGTTTCGCCCCGCAGGGGATGAAGGGCGTGAGCAGGATGGTCATTCTCCGCTGACGGGTGTTCTTGATCGTCCGGGCCGACATGATCGCAGGAATCGAGCAGGCGGTCCCGACATACATCGGGATGATGGATTTCCCCGCCAGCCCGATCTTCTTGAAATAACGGTCCATGAGCAATGCGACCCGTGCCATGTAGCCGCTGTCCTCAAGCAGGTACAGCAGGAAGAAAAGCACCATGATGAGCGGCAAGAAACCGACCACCGCTCCGAAACCTCCAATGATCCCATCCAGGATAAGACCCTGGAGGATGGCATGGACATTGAGTGATTCAAGGCCTGATTCGACCCAGCCGGATACCAGATTGATAAACTGGTTCAGATATTCCGCAAGCATGGGTCCGGCCCAATTCTGAGAGGTGGTGAATACCCCCCAGAGAATAAGGGCGAATACGATTAAACCATAGACTTTATGGGCGAGAAATCGGTCGAGTTTGTCCGTACGTCTAGTGGCAGCCGGACGATGGACGGTTTTTGTGGCCTTTTCGACGAGATCTTTTACCCTGTTTCTTTCTTGCTGTTCCACGATGAATGTTCTCTCCTTTTTCCAGTGCGGTTAAGATGAGGTTCCCAAGTCCCATTTTCTTTCGGGCCCGGGTGAAGACGATGCTGCATTCGAGATGTTCTTCAAGGACACTCGGATCAATCATAGTCTTTCTACGTTCGACGATGTCGGACTTGTTGAGTGCGATGACCATCGGAATGCCGAGTTTCTTGAGCTCGGTGGTCAGATACAGACTCCGCTCAAGATTCGACGCATCGACGATGTTGATGATCACATCGATGTTTTCCTTCTGGATGACATCAACCGCTTGTTGTTCGTCCTTCGTGTAAGCATCCAAACTGTAAGCACCTGGAAGGTCGACGATGAGAACAGGTTCACCAGTCGGATTATACCGTTGCTTGAGAAACGCTTCTTTTTTCGCAACCGTAACACCCGACCAGTTTCCCACACGCTCGAGTTTGCCTGTGAGCGCGTTGAACACCGTCGTCTTTCCACTGTTGGGATTGCCGGCAAGGGCTATTTTAATCATTTGCCCTTGACCCTGACCTTATCGGCAAGATCCGATGCCATGCCGTATCGACCATCCTTGATATTGACCACGATGTTGCCGGCCAGATGCGAAATGACGGTCACGTCCTCGCCGCTTACTAAGCCGAGATTAGAAAAAAAACGATTGGTCTCCTTGGAGCCCAAAAGTTCAACGACTTGATAGGTGTGTCCTTCTAGTCCATCCGATAATTTCATTTCATCTCACCACCTATTTTTTAAAATTTATACAATTACCTTACATTTAGCACTTTATCACAAAGTCCATCATATGTTAAGGAAAAACATAATAATTCTAATTAGTCTTATAATTTGACTATTT
>JBKHIE010000044.1:0-10648 GCA_046538775.1 Candidatus Izemoplasmataceae bacterium | reverse complement strand
AGATTGGGCATGCCCTTGCCGCGCAGACGGAAGGTCTTGTGCGACTGGGTGCCGGCTGGGATCTTCAGTTTCACATCGCCATAGGGGGTCGGGACCCGGATCTCATCACCGAGCGCGGCTTGCGCGAAGGTGATCGGGACCTCGACGACCAAATCGTCGCCGTGACGTTCGAAGGTCTTGCTCTCTTCGACCTCGAAGACGATGTAAAGGTCGCCAGGAGGGCCTCCGTTTTGGCCTTTATGGCCGAATCCGGGCATCCGGAGCTGGTTGTTCGTGTCCACGCCTTCAGGGACGTTGACGGTGACGGTCTTCTCCTTGCCGACCACGCCTTCGCCGCCGCAGGTCTTGCACTTGTTCTTGATTCTCTGGCCGGTGCCGCCGCATTTGGGGCAGGTCGTCTGCGTCCGGGTGCGACCGAAGAGGGTCTGTTGCTCCATGGTCACCGTGCCGGTTCCGTGGCACTGGTCGCAGGTCTCGACATCGTCTTTGGACTGTGCGCCGGAGCCATGACAGGTCGGGCATTCCTCGTAGACGGTCGTGCGGATCTTCTTCTTGGCGCCATGCACGGCTTCCTCGAACGTCACGCGCATGCGCCGCTGGATGTCCTGGCCTTTACGGGGACGGTTCGCGCTTTGGGCGCGGCTGCGTCCGCCGCCGCCACCGAAGAATTGCGAGAAGATGTCCTCGAAATCGAAGTCGCCGAATCCCTGGGCCCCGCCGAATCCTTCGAAGCCGCCGGCTCCCTGCTGGTTCGCGGAATGACCGAAGCGGTCATACTGGGAGCGCTTCTTGGGGTCCGAGAGTGTCTCATAGGCTTCGCGGACCTCTTTGAACTTCTTCTCCGCATCCTCTTCCTTGCTGACATCGGGGTGGTATTGTTTTGCGAGTTTTCGGTAAGCTTTCTTGATCTCATCCTGTGACGCGTTCTTGTCGACGCCCAAGACTTCATAGTAGTCTCTTTTGCTCATGCTTTCACCTCAGTTCAAATGATAGGAAGCAGCCGAGGCTGCTTCCGTCATTTGCTTACTTGTTGTCGTCTTCGTCGACTTCTTCATAATCGGCGTCGACTACATCGTCGTCCTCGCCATCATCGCCTGCCTCGTCGCCTGCTTCGCTTTGGGCTTGCTGTTGTTGCTGGGCTTGCTGGGCTTTTTCATAGGCCTTGCTCGCAAGCTGCTGGGCGACGGATTCAAGCGCTTCTTTCTTGGCTTTGATGTCGTCCATGTCTTCGCCTTTCAAGGCTTCGCGGAGGTCTTTGATCTTGCTTTCCGCGTCGTCTTTCTGGCTTTGGTCGACTTCGTCGCCAAGGTCCTTGATGGCTTTTTCAGTCTGGAAGATGAGCTGGTCGGCTTCGTTTCTGGTTTCAGCCTCTTCTTTCATTTTTTCATCTTTTTCCTTGTTTTCCTCGGCCTCTTTGACCATGCGGTCGATGTCTTCTTCGGTCAGGCCTTCGTTGTTCTTGATGGTGATGTTCTGGCTCTTGCCGGTGCCGAGGTCCTTCGCGGTCACGTGGACGATGCCGTTCGCGTCGATGTCAAAGGTGACCTCGATCTGAGGGACACCGCGTGGTGCGGGTGGGATGTCGGTCAGCTGGAACTTGCCGAGGGTCTTGTTCTGGTTGGCCATCGGACGTTCGCCTTGGAGGACATGGATGTCCACGGCCGGCTGGTTGTCCTGGGCGGTCGAGAAGACCTGGGACTTGCTGGTCGGGATGGTGGTGTTGCGCTCGATCAGCTTGGTGAAGACGCCGCCGAGGGTCTCGATACCGAGTGAGAGCGGCGTGACATCGAGCAGGAGGACGTCCTTGACGTCGCCTTGGAGCACGCCGGCCTGGATGGCGGCGCCCATGGCCACGACTTCGTCGGGGTTGACGCCTTTGTGGGGGTCTTTGCCGAGTTCCTTCTTAAGCATCTCCTGGACGGCTGGAATCCGGGTGGATCCGCCGACGAGGATGACCTGGTCGATGTCGCTGTTGCTCATCTTGGCGTCTTTCATCGCCTGCTTGAGCGGACCGCGGGTCTTTTCAACGAGGTCGTCGGTCAGTTCGTTGAATTTGGCGCGGGTGAGGGTGATGTCCATATGCATCGGGCCATCGGACCCTGCGGTGATGTAGGGCAGGGAGATGTTGGTGGTCTTGACGTTCGAGAGTTCCTTCTTGGCCTTTTCGGCCGCGTCCTTGACGCGCTGGAGGGCCATCTTGTCTTTTGAGAGGTCGACGCCGTTATCCTTTTTGAACTCGGCGACAAGATGGTCGATGAGGCGCTGGTCGAAGTCATCGCCGCCGAGGCGGTTGTTGCCGGCGGTTGCGACCACTTCGAAGGTGCCTTCCGACAGTTCGAGGATGGAGACGTCGAAGGTGCCTCCACCGAGGTCATAGACCAGGATGGTCTGGTCGTTTTCCTGTTTGTCGATGCCGTAGGCCAGGCTTGCGGCGGTCGGTTCGTTGATGATGCGCTTGACTTCAAGACCGGCGATCTTGCCGGCGTCCTTGGTCGCTTGGCGTTCGGCGTCGTTGAAATAGGCCGGCACGGTGATGACGGCTTCGGTGACTTTTTCACCGAGGTATTGTTCGGCGCTGTCTTTCAGGTCCTGAAGAATCATCGCGCTGATTTCTTGTGGGGTGTAGTCCTTGTCGTTGACATGGATCTTTTCTTTGGTGCCCATTTTCCTTTTGACCGAAGTGACGGTCTCGGGGTTGGTGACGACTTGGCGCTTGGCCACTTCGCCGACCTGGATTTCATCGTTCTTGAACGCGACCACGCTCGGTGTGGTGCGTCCGCCTTCGGGATTGGGTATGACTTTCGCTTCGCCGCCTTCCATGACTGCGACGCATGAGTTGGTGGTTCCTAGATCGATTCCGATCATTTTTCCCATTGATAACACTCTCCTTTAATTATTCGCTTACTTTGACCATTGCGGGACGGACCAGACGGTCCTTGAACAAATAGCCTTTTTGGAATTCTTCAATGACGATGTCGCTTTCGACATCCTCTTTCTTCTCCTTCATGACCGCTTGGTGGTAATTCGGGTCGAAGGGTTGGTTCAATGCCTCGATCTCTTTCAGTCCTGAATTCTTGAGCGCCTTCATGAGGTCGCGCCGGATCATCTCGAAGCCTTTGAGGCTTTTCTTGATGGCCTTGTTGTCCTTTTCTTTTTCAAGGGCGATCTCAAGGTTGTCGATGACAGGGAGAAGGGCCTTCACGAGTTCGACGTTGGCGAACTTCCGTTCCTTGATCTTCTCTTCGGTCATCCGGCGCTTGAAGTTCTGGAGTTCGGCCTGGTTCCGAAGCAGTTGTTCTTTCAGGCTGCGGACCTCCTCTTCAAGCGTCTTGATCTTGTCTTCTTTTTCTTCCAGGGGGTCCTTGCCGTCTTTGAAGGTGCCTTCTTCTTCGGGCTTTGTCGCTTCGCTGTCATTGGTTTCCCCGGGCTTCACTTCTTTGGTCTCTGCTTCTTCATTCACGGCTTTTTCTTCCGCTTCTTGCTTCTTCTTGTCCATAAGGTGCCTCCTCTAAAGCTTGGATAGGTGTTGGGCGATGTATTGTAGGAGCGGAATGACCTTGCGGTATTCCATCCGGGTCGGACCGACGACGGCGATGGTGCCCTTGTCGCCTTCTTCGACTTCATAGGGGACCATGATCACCGAGCAGTCCTTCATCGCGCTGATCTGGTTCTCACGACCGATCCGGACCGTGATGCCGTTGGAATCGGAATGGTCGATCAGTTTCAGGATGTCGTTCTTCTCAAAGAAGTTCATCAGTTCCCGCACGCGGTCGAGATCCTTGAACTCGGGCTGATAGAGCATGTTCGACTGGCCCGAGAGGTAGAACTTCGACTGGGTGAAACGGGTGAACGCATCAAGGAAGGCGTCGATGATCTCCTTGTTGTAGGCGAGCAACTCCTTGATCTTCTTCTGGTTGATATCGTAGGTGAGCTTCTGCGACACCTGGGATATCGGGACATCGTAGAGGATGTCGTTCAGGATCCGCATGATATGGGCAAGCTCATCCATGTCGGTCTTCGGTGGCAGGGTGATGTTCTTGCTTTCGACGTGACCGAGGTTGGTGACCACCAGGAGTACGCTTGAGCTTCCCGACAAGGGGATGATCTCGATTTTCTTGACGCGTGAGTTGCCCGCATCCGGGCCGAGTGCGATGGATGTGTAGTTCGTGAGTTGTGAAAGCAGTTGGATCGCCCGCTCGATCATCTCATCACGGGCCATGTCCTTGTCGAAGAGGTCGTCGATCAACGTCATGTCGATCTCGGTCCCGGTGCCTTCTTGCATCAGGGTCTCCACGTAATAATGGTACCCCCGCTCGCTTGGCACGCGGCCGCTTGAGGAGTGTGTCTTCTCAAGATAGCCCGCTTCTTCAAGGTCCGCCATCTCGTTGCGGATGGTGGCCGGTGAATAGCCGAGTTCCTTGGAGAGGGACCGTGAACCGACCGGTTCAGCGGTTCTCACAAAGGTTTCGACGATGAGTCTTAGGACGTTTTTCTGCCTGTTCGTTAGCATGCTTTCACCTCGTTAGCACTCTTGATATCCGAATGCTAAATGTATTATAACGGATAGGGTTAGCACTGTCAAGGGTTGAGTGCTAAAAAGTGAAATCCGTAAAAAAAGCCGCGTGCTCATGCGGCTTTCAAGGCAAAGTTGTGCAGTTTCTCATGGGCCATCGTGGTCCTTGGACCATGGCCCGGGTAGAGGACGGTGTTAAGGTCGATCATCCGGCCCATCCGCCTCACCGATGCAAGGAGCGCGTGTTCGTCTCCGGTAGGGAGGTCCGTGCGTCCGATGGTCTCCTTGAAGAGGGTGTCGCCGGTGAAGATGACATCCCGGTAATGAAAGAGGACACCACCACGGGTGTGCCCCGGGGTGTGGGTCACGGTGATTTCCGAGGGACCGAGCGGGAAGGTGTCCTTCTCCGTGAACGTCACGAGCTTGGCCTTGTCCTTCAGTTTGAAGCGTGCCGCCGCTCCGCCCATGTGGATGGAAAGGTTGAGCCCCGGGTCGAAGAGGAAGTCACGGTCCTTTTCATGGATGTATACGGGCACATCGTAGGTATCAAGCAGGATGTTCACCCCGTTGATGTGGTCGAAGTGGCCATGGGTGAGCAGGATGCCCTTGACCTTGACACCGAGGGCATCCACGGTCTCCTTGAGGGCGCCCGTATTGGAGCCGGGGTCGATGATGAACGCCTCGCCGTCATCGTAGAGGAGATAGGAGTTCTCCGCGAATTCGTTGAAGAATGCCTCAACCATGGTACTTCACGAGCGCGTAACCGCCATAGATGTTGGCGCGCTCAACCAAAGTCGCCTGATGGATCGGGGTGTCCGCAAGGTTCTTGAAGGCGATCTTCTTGTAATGCCTGATGATCCTGCCGATCAGGAAGTCGCCGGCCTTCGACATCCCGCCGCCGATGTATATGGCCTCAGGGTCGTAGGCGGTCGTGATGATCTGGATGGCGCGCGCGATGTAGTAGCACGCCTTGTCGACAATCTCAAGCGCCAGTTCATCGCCCGATTTCGCCGCATCAAAGACGACTTTCGCGTTCATGGTGCCGGATTTCTTCATGATGGTCTTCCGACCTTTTCGGATGTGCGCTTCCGCCTTGGTGCGGATGGCTTTCGCACTTGCAAGCGTCTCAAAACAGCCGATGTTGCCGCAGTTGCACTTGGGACCGTCGGTCCTGAGCTTCATGTGGCCGAATTCACCCGCGGCGCCGTTGTGCCCGGCGTGGATCTCGCCGTTGATGATGACACCGCCACCGATGCCGGTGCCAAGGGCGATGAGCACCATCGACCGGATGGATTTATGTTCATGGAATTCGCCGATCGCGGCCAGGTTGACATCGTTCTCGACGTACACCGGGATATCCGCGTTCAGGGCTTCTTTCATCCGCTTCGCGATATCGACCTCGCCCCAGCCGACATTGACCGCGGTGTAAACGGTCGCGTCCTTGACAGGACCGGGCACGCCCATGCCGATGCCTAGGACGCTTTTCAAATCAGGGGTCTTCTTTCGGATCGCCTTGGCGAGGTCGTCAAAGACGTGGTCGCCTCCGTCCGCATGGTTCGTCTTGATGGAGAAGGTCTCTTCGAGGGTGCCATCCGCGGTGAAGCGGGCAAGCTTGATCGTCGTGCCCCCGACGTCGATGGCATAGATGTATGATTCCATAGGCTTGGCCTCCAATAGAAAAAAACTTCTAAACAAGAAGTTTTTTTTATTTTTTCTCTTTGTGCATTGTGTGCTTGTTGCAGTTCGGGCAGTACTTCTTGACTTCTACGCGCCCGCTTTGAGTCTGTTTGTTTTTGGTGTACCGGTAGTTTTCGTGTTTGCACTCTGTACACTGCAGGGTAAATTCTACTCGCATGGTCTGGCCTCCTCACAAATGTCATTGAAATAATACCATCATCGGCTTTAAAAATCAAGGACAACCCTCGCAATTTATCCCCGATTTCAGTATAATGATGATGGTGATACTATGCATACACGCAAAGATACCAAAAAGGTCATGGTCGGCAACGTCCAGATCGGCCATCAGGACAAGGTCGTCATCCAGACGATGGCCCGCACCAAGACCGAACACACCGATGAAGTGATCCGGGAGATCAACACTTACGCAACGAGCGGCGCCGAGATTGTCCGGGTTGCGGTTTTTGACGATGCGGACGCGGACGCAATCAGGACCGTCGTCGAGGGTACAAGCGTACCCGTCGTCGCCGACATCCACTTCAACCACACCTACGCCCTCAAGGCCGCGGCGGCCGGGGTGGCCAAAATCCGTATCAATCCGGGGAACATCGGCGATGAGACCAAGGTGAAAGCCGTCGTCGAAGCCTGCAAGGAAAAAGGGATTCCGATCCGTATCGGCATCAACGCCGGCAGCCTTGAAAAGGACCTGCTTGAACGATACGGACACACAGCCGAAGCCATGGTCGAAAGCGCGAAGCGCCATGTGGCCATGCTTGAAGCGCTTGACTTCCAGGACATCATCCTGAGCCTCAAGGCTTCGGATGTGCGCCTCACCATCGATGCGAACCTGCTTGCGGCGAAGACGTTTTCCTATCCCCTGCACATCGGCATCACCGAAGCCGGTCCCGCCTACCAGGGCACCATCAAGAGTGCCGCCGGGCTTGGGACCCTGCTTTACCACGGTGTGGGGGACACCATCCGGATCTCCCTTTCCGCCGACCGCCTGAAAGAACTCAAGGCCTGCAAGACCCTGCTTTCGAGCTTCGGCCTTTACGATGCCCCGACCCTCATCAGCTGTCCGACCTGCGGACGGCTCGCCTATGACATGGACGCCCTTGTCAAAAAGATTGAAGCGTACCTCGAAAAACATCCTTCCAATCTCAAGATTGCGGTCATGGGCTGCGCGGTGAACGGTCCCGGTGAAGCGCGCGATGCGGACATCGGGGTGGCCGGAGGGAAACAAAGCGGACTGCTCTTCGTGAACGGGGAGATTGTGAAGAAGGTCCCTCAGGACGAACTCTACGATGCGCTGATTGAAGCCATCGAATCCTATCAAAAATAACAAGGTGCCCTCATGAGGGCACCTTGTTTATTCTTCGCTCGGATAATAGAACGTGATGAAATTGAGTCGGATCGGCATGGGTTCATCCTTCGGTTGGTCGTAGCGGACGCTTTCAAGGATGAAAAGCTGGTCCTGGGACTGCATGCGATCGGTGAAGTTCGAGACTTCCGATGGGGTGTCCGAATTGAACTCGACTTGTATGCGGTACGCATCCAGCTGTTCCGAAAGTTCTCTGAAGGTACTGTCTTCAGGGAAGTTCGAAGCCTCGGAAACGTCAACACTGAGATTTCTTGATTCCGAACTTGAGATGCCCTCGAGTTCGAGCTGGGTATACACATACGACGACAGCTGGTCCCTGTCGTAATAGGCCGGAATCTCGCGATGCATCTCCGCCATGGTGGGGAGTTGTTCCTGCTGGTGGTCGGCGACCAGGTTTTCAAGCTCCCGGATTTCAGTCTCAAGCGTCGCGTTCTCGCTTTCGACTTCTTCAATCCGGTCGTCCATGGTCGATAGGATCATGAAGCGTCCGGTCACGATGCCGGCAAGCATCAGGACGATGACGCCCAGGAAGAGTAGGTCACTGCCGCGTTTAGAAAGCATCGGGATCCACCTCGATCGTAAACCGGGCCCTGTACCAGGAAGACCCTTTGATGGATTCTGGGGATGAATAGGAAGCACTGTTCACGAAATCGAGTTCCAGGATTTCGATGTTGACGTTTTGAAATGAAATCTGACGGTTGAGGGTCACCCCGATATAGAACTCCTCGTTCACCGCGTCATAGGAGACGCTTAGGAAACGCCCGTCCGGTTCGACTGCGCTGATGGCGTTTTCAATGCCTTCAAGCTGCTCTGCATAATTAGTCTGAAGACCTTTTGCATTTTCAAGGTGAGCCTGGAAATCGATCCGTTCCTTTTCGATGCCGTAGGATTCGATGGTCTCATTGATGAAGACTTCTTCGTTCGTAAGGTCGTTGTTGGTCTCTAAGGTGTCATCAAGCGCATCTTGACGGCCATTCAGGGGAAGATAGATGAGGAGCCAGCTTGCGAATACCGCAACGAGGACGACGAGGAGCACATTGACGTTGAACTGTCTCGGCCTCCGCATCTGCGGTAGGAGGTCGACCTCGATAAAGGCGTTCTGGTCTTCATCGCCGGTATAATGCCTGTTTGCCATCTAGAACCACCCCTTTTCCTTGAGCAGCGACGCTGCGAGCGGGATGTAGCAGTCACGGTCGATCAGGGTGTCGACAATCTTCGAGACCTTGTCCATCTTGAAGATTTCAGTGTGCATCACACTGCCTTCTTCGATGAAGTATTCCTCAAGCGCTTCATCGGAGAACTTCGAGGTCATGTTGTAGATGATGACCTTTTGGATCTCACGGTCACCGCCGTGAAGGTTGTATTTATAGTAGTTCGCAATCTTCGAGATTTCACTGTCGATCAGTTCCAGATACTTGGATTCCTCCTGGACCTTGGTCCCGGCGTTTTGAATCAGCGAGAAAAGAGGGATCTCCTCATCGAAGATGTAGAGGGAATAGGTGGTATCGAAGACCGACACGAACATGATGTCGTGTTCGAACTCGATCTCTGGGTCTTCATGAATCCGATAATAATAAAGCCTATGAAGGGCGAGAGGCGGAATGTCGGTCCGGATGACCTGCATATTCATGCGGTAGAAAAGCGAGACATAGCTTTTTAATTCCTGGATCGGCGCATAGAACATGATGACTTCGTAGTTGTCCTCGTTCTTCTTGTGGATGACATAGTCCATCTTCATGTTTTCAAACGGCACCATGATCATCTTCGACATCTGTTGCTTGATGTATTCGCCGATCTCATTCGGCTTGTAGATGATGGGCACGGAGATCTTCCTGAACGTGAACAGCTCCTCGTGCACCACCAGGTTCACTTTACGAGCATGAATCTTAAAAAGCTTGAAGGTGTCCTTCAAGGTCTTTAAGAGCTTCTCTTCCCTGTAGATGACCCCGTTTTCGATGATGCCAGGTTCGAGTTCCACAGCGCTGTACTTCAGTTTCTTCATCGTGTAGCCGTCCGGCTTCTCGATGAAAGAGACTTCCCGGTCTGTGAAGAAGATGTTGAGTGACGACCTAGCCATAGTTGTTCCCCCTCTTATAAGAATCCGATGTACCATCCAAGTAGCGTCGGTCCAAACAGATAGGCAAGGATGCTACCGGCATAGATGAACGGTACGAATGGAATCGGATTGATGCGTTTCATTAAAAGTTTCCCACCAAATAAACCAAGTATGGCGGCGAAAAAGAGCGATAAGAATACCAGATGGATCTCCAGGACAATCCCGATGATGGCATAAAGCTTGATATCCCCACCACCAAGGGCGTCCTGTTTGAAACGCTTCTTTCCATACCAGGCCATGAACCACATGAATAGGAATGCGGCGATACCACCCAGTAAACTATAATACCAAGTGGTTAGTGGGTAAATCATCCTGAGTATGAAAAGGACCGGTCCGAAAAACAGAAGGATCTTGTCCGGTACCAGCTGATGCTTGGCGTCGCTTGCGCTCACTGCGGTCATAAGCATGACAAAAAGCATCATTATTAGATATTCTACCATATTATCGGACAAATATAAATATCCACCCGCGAATAATAGCCCTGTGATGAACTCCATCAAAGGGTAGAACGGACTCACCTTGGTTCCACAGTGCACGCATTTTCCTCTTACGATGAAATAACCGACAATGGGAATAAGGGCATACCAAGGAATGGTCTTGCCACAAGCGTCACACTGGCTTCGACCGTTTATGGTCTTACCAATAGGAATGCGGTCCCCAACCAACAATAAAAAAGAGGATAAAATAGTACCTAAAAAGAAAAAATAGATTGTGTAGAGATATGTGTAGGGCATTGTCATCACCTGATTGCATTTTACAATATTCTAAACAGTTTTAGTAGTTTCAATTGAAAATATGTTTTATGCTATCATTCCTAAATACATAAAAGAGCACCTCCATTAAAGGAGATGCTCTACAATTACTGATGTTCTAATGCTAAACAAAGAGATTAATTACTGGTTGTATCTTCAGGGAAATCCCCAGTTTGCTCATCCATCCAACCTGGTTCTGCTGCATCTTC
>JBKHIE010000043.1:0-11020 GCA_046538775.1 Candidatus Izemoplasmataceae bacterium | reverse complement strand
CATCGATGAAGCCGGGGCCTTCGGTCGCGAACTCGAAGAGGATGTAGGGGTAGAGCCTTGAATAGAGGCTCTTGAAATAGAAGCGGTCGACATACCCCGAATGCCGGGCCCCGATTTTATTGAGGTGCTCGATCCATTCGAAGAGTTCGGGCTTGTCCTCGATCCTGAAGGCGACGTGATGGACCGACCCATACCCCTGCATGGCGATCGGTGATTTTTCATCGGTGATCACGATGACACTCGCTCCGTTTCCACCTTCCCCCATTTCATAAAGGGTGCTGTCGCCTTTTGTGTCAACGGTGCGCATGCCCATATGCTTGGTGAGGCTCTGTTCCATCCGGGCGACATCGCGGACTCTAAGGAAGATGGGACCAAGCCCGATGATCGCATGCTCATCAGGGACGGGTCCGTTTTTCCACGGAATGCCACCCTTGACCCCGCCGATGCCCTGGTCGGAGAATAGAGCATACCGCGAACCATCGAAATCGTTGAATTCGATGGCTTTCCGTCCGAAAAGCAGAGTGGGTTCATAAGCGATACCGTAATGGTCAAAGCGCTTTTTCCAGTATTCGAGGGATGCATCATCCTTGACCCTGAAGCCGACCCGGTCGATGGCATCGGTGCCTCTTTTTCCCGGCACTGCGCCCGGGAAATCGAAGAACGTCATGTCGGTGCCGGCGCTGCCCTTGTCATCCGCAAAGAAGAGATGGTAGGTTTCGATGTCGTCCTGGTTCACGGTCTTCTTGACCAGCCGGAGGCCGAGGACTCCGGTGAAGAAATCGTATATTTTCCTGGCGTCACTCGCAATGGCGGTGACGTGGTGGAGCCCTTTCAGTTCACGCATGGCAATCACCTCTATGGACATTATATTTCGAATTCGAAACACTTTCAAACGATACGCTTCACTGTAACCGCTTAAGTGTCCAAAACGGATGAAATCGCTGCAAGGGTGTGCTATAGTGGGAAACGGAAGAAGGGATGCCTATGACCTTGAAACATACCATTCTAAGACTGACGCTTTATCTGGTCGGGTTCCTCCTCTCCGCCTTAGGCATCGTCATGGTCCTAAGAAGCGGACTCGGAGCGGTCGCCCTCAACACCCTCACCACCAACTTCAGCGTCGTGAGCGATATCACCATCGGCACGGGGAGCCTGGTCGTGAACGGGTCGATCATGATGATCCTCGTGCTTTACCACAAAAACCCAAAATACTTCATCACCGTCATCCCGATCGCGATCATCGCCTCATCGATCGACTTCTGGGACATCATCGTCTTCGGTGATTACGAGCCCGGAAGTGTCCCTATGCAGGTGTTCTGGTTCCTCGGCGGCAGTGTGGTGCTCACTTCGGGCATCGCGATGACACTTCTCTCCGATTACCCGGTCATGGTCTTCGATGAGCTCACGCTCATCGTCATGAAAATCTTCAAGAGCGATTCGTTTTTGCTTGCCCGCCTCGGCCTTGAATTCTCGGCCATCACTTTGGGGGCCATCATCGGACTTACCGGCGGCATCGGGCTTGGGGCCGTGAACTTCGGAAGCTTCCTGCTTACTTTGATGCTTCCACCGCTCATCGCCCGTGAACTCACGCTTTTCAGAAAAGCGATCCCCTTTAAGCTGAACCGTACATAAAAGCCATCCCCTCTTCCAAGGCGATGGCTTTTTTATTACCCGGGTTTAGGACCTATAGATATTTCTGTGGGTGGATAACGATAATGAAATAAAAGAATAGACTTGGATGGACGGGTTTATACGCCTTGATCCACCAAGGGGACAAGAAACGTCTCTAACTTATTAATGCAACTTTTTTATTGCAGTGTCCAGTCTCAAAGGACCGTATCCGGCACGGTCTCCTGCACCGTTTTTATGAAGATGGTCAGGCTGTCTTCCCATCGTAGAGCTGAAGCACATACGCAATGATGACACCGTATACGATCCCGGCGAAGAATCCTGTGAAGTCATTGAAGTCTGTTGTAAGGTAAAAGGCGAAGGAGACCGCTAAGCCGATGAGAGCGCCTCTCAACAAGGCCTTCCTGATATCGAGCAAAGGGACCGCTATCCCGAGGGCGAGCCCGATGATGACGCGGTTGTACCAAAACGCGGTAAGATAGACGGGTTCCAAAGCCTCCTCGCTTCTGAGAGTCGCCCCCACGATGCATACGACGCCAAGCAAGGCACCGAGTGAAAGACCAATCAATAACCGTTTCATACGTCACACCCCATTTTTTGGATTGAAGCACCATTTGAAATGGAACTCCATCGTTATTATAGATGTATTGTACCAGCTTTCATAGAGCAATTAAAACCATGTGCGTCCATCGGAAGCCCTTATTGTCTTTCAAGATAAACCATGTGTGGCGCTCCAGGCGTTGAAACCAATAAAAAAACACACTGGGAGAACCAGTGTGTTTGGGTGGGAATTGGATCAGGCATCTTCTTGAAGTCTTAAACGCCGGCTATTGGTACGTTCGGTGGCAAGGCCGATAAGCAAGACGACGGCCACAATCATGACGAAAATCAAGAACATGTCCTTCTGCACCGCTGCGAACATGATGTAGATGCTGCCTGCGGTCGAAAGCAGCGGTGCGATGAAACGCTTGAAGACATTGCCTTCTTTGTATGTCCGCATGATCCAGACGTAGACGGCGATGTAGATGGCGTAGAGGAAGGCGACGGGAAGTTCGGAGGTATCGATGAATCCGTTGAACCATCCCTCGAAGTTCCCAAACCATATAAGGCCCCACGCAAGCATCACAGGGACCGCGAACAAAATCGCGCGTTTGGGCGCATTGTTCTTCGGGGACACTTCCTTGAAGTAATCCGGCCTGAAGGCCTGATTGCGAAAGGCGAGGCTGTAGATGCTGCGGGAGGTCCCGAGCATGAGCCCGTTCAAGGTCCCGAGGCACGAGACAATCACGAAGACCGTAAGCGTTGTTCCGGCGAAGGCGCCGAACAAGGTCGAGACCGCGATGTTCACCGCATTGTCGCCTTCATCGGCGAACACCTGGTTATCAAGCGTACCGGCCAGTCCGAGATAATAGAGGATATAGACGGCCATGACAATGAGGGACCCGATGACCAAGGCCTTGGGGAGTGTCTTTTTCGCATCCTTGAGCTCGCCGTTGATCGAGGTGGCGACAATCCAGCCCTCATAGGCGAAAGCGGTCGCGAGCACCGCGGTCGCAAGCCCGCCCCCACCGGTAGCGACCGAAGCGGTGTTCGTGAAATTGGTGACGGTGGTCCCGTTGGTCAGTCCGACCACAAGTCCGACCAGGGCGACGAGACCGAGGGGGATCAGTTTGATCACGGTCGCACTCACCTGGAATTTACCGCTCAGGATCGGTGAAACGTAGTTCAGCGCGACAATGGCGCCGAGGTAGATCAAGGCGATCCCCCAAAGACCGTACCCTTCAATCCCGAACAAGATGGACGTGTAGAGCGCCGCGACATAGGCAAGCACGCCCGTCAGGGCCGGATAATAGATGTAGGCGAGGAAGTAGCCGGTGTAAAACCCGGCCCGTTTCCCGTACCCGGCTTCAATATAGTCGACGATGCCGTTCGATTTCGACACCCTTCCCGCAGCGATGCTGAAGGAATAGGCGCTGATGACCATGATCATCCCGCCGATGAACCAGGCGAGTATCGCCAGGGGAAGGCTGCCTCCGGTGGCGATGAGGACATCATCCGCCTTGAAGAAGACCCCGCTTCCGATCACGATGCCGACCACCATGGCGATGGCCACGAAGATTCCGTATTTCTCTTTCAAATGTTCCATGGTATAAACCCCTTATCAATAGTAGTTTTTCTTACATGCATGGTCCCCGGGTTCTTTCAGCCCATGACGATCATCCTCCTTTGACTATAAAAAAAGCCCTCTGCACGAAACGTGCAGAGGGCGCAGTAAGCGCGGTGCCACCTCATCATCCACTCAAAAGAGTGCTCAACCGGACCAAGGGTCCGAACTCTGTAACGGGAGTGCCCGGGATGACATACTCTACTTTCAATCATCCACTTGCAGGACCATTTCAGACAGTCTGGCCTCTTCGTTCTCACCCACCACGAAGTCTCTTTGAAGCTTGATCTGCCTTACTCTTCTGCGCATCGATTTTCTTCAGTTTAAAGGGGTCCTGTCAGTTTGTCAAACTGTAAACGATTGCAGGTTTCCATTTTTCATGGGCCAGGCTGCGCCAGGTTCCGGCATAAAAAATGAACAAGCACTTGAAATTCGACACTGTTTGATGTAAAATTGTTTAATATCAAACAATCATGGAGGTGTGCCATGGACGACCACCGCATCGGTTCCCATCTGAAGGCGCTCGGCAACATCATGAAGCGCTATTTTGAGAATGCGAGCACCATCAACTACGCAAAAAGTCTCACCGGTGAGAATACCTATATCATCCATTATCTTGCGGAGAAGGAAGAAGAAGGGAAACCGGTCTACCAGAAGGACATCGAAAAAGAATTCTCGATCACCCGCTCCACCACCTCGAAAGTGCTCACGCTCATGGAGAACAAGAACCTGATCCGACGCACCCTTGTCCCTGGGGACAAGCGGCTCAAGCGCATTGTCCTGACAGATGAGGCGAAAGACCTCCACAAGAAGATCATGGTTGAGATCAACGCCTTTGAAGACACGATGAAACAAGGCCTGAGCGAAGAAGAGATCGAGCAGTTCTTTTCAACCATCGAGACCATCAAGCACAACCTTGAAAAAAAAGACCCGTCATAAGGAGCATCCATCATGTTGAAAACCCTCAGCCAATCCATCCGTGAATACAAGAAGGAAAGCATCCTCTCTCCCGTCTTTGTGGCCCTTGAAGTGCTGTGTGAAATACTGTTGCCGCTCATCATGGCCGTTTTGATCGACCGGATCATCGCCCGCGACATCACGGATCTTCTGCTTCAGGGCAGCCTGCTTGTGCTGCTTTCAATGCTTGCGCTTTATTTCGGCTACCTGAGCGGGAAATACAGCGCCATCGCCGCTTCGGGATTTGCCAAGAACATCCGGAAGGACATCTTCTACAATGTCCAGACCCTGTCCTTTTCAAACATCGACCGCTACAGCAAGAGCGGTTTTGTGACCCGTATGACCACCGACACCACCAATGTCCAAAACGCCTACGGCATGCTCATCCGGATCGCCATCCGGGTGCCGTTCATGCTTGTCTTCTCGATCGCCATGGCGTTTTCGATCAATGTGACCTTAAGCTGGATCTTCCTAGCCTCCCTCCCCATTCTCGCCGTGCTCCTGTTCTTCATCTTCAAGACCGCCATCCCCATCTTCCGGCGCGTCTTCGGCAAATACGACACTCTGAACGCCTACGTCCAGGAAAACATCAAGGGCATCCGCGTCGTCAAGACGTTTGTCAAGGAAGACTTTGAAAAGACACGCTTCAAAACCCGCAGTGAGGACATCCGCGACGACTTCGTCAAAGGCGAGCGCCTGGTCGCCTTGAACCAGCCCGCCTTCCAGTTCATCCTCTACGTTGTCATGGCCTCGGTATCCATTGTCGGGGCCTACCTCATCGTCACCACCTTCGGTGGTTTCGATGCGTCGGGCGACCCCGTCTGGGGCGAGCTTTCCACCGGTAGCCTATCAAGCCTCATCATCTATGGCATGCAGATCCTCGCAAGCCTGATGATGCTTGCGATGATCTTCGTGATGCTCACCATCTTCAGCGCTTCCGCGAAACGGATCACCGATGTCCTTGAAGAGGAAAGCGACCTCAAGAATCCTGAAAATCCCGTCTATCAAGTAAAAGACGGTCGGATCGACTTTGAGGATGTCTACTTCAAATACACACCCGACGCCGAGGCGTGGGTGCTCGAAGCCATCGACCTCAAGATTGACGCCGGGGACACCATCGGCATCATCGGTGCGACCGGTACCGGGAAAAGCAGCCTCGTCAATCTCGTGAGCCGCCTTTACGATGTCGACCGGGGTGCTCTCAAGGTCGGCGGCACCGATGTGCGCGATTACGACCTCGATACCCTTAGGAGGGAGGTCGCGGTCGTGCTTCAGAGCAATGTCCTCTTCTCCGGCACCATCGCCGAGAACATCCGGTGGGGGAATGAGAATGCGAGCGATGAAGAGGTCATCCGCGTCGCGAAGCTCGCAAGCGCCCATGATTTCATCATGGAGTTTTCCGAAGGTTATGAAACCTTCATCGAACAGGGCGGCAGCAACGTCTCCGGCGGACAGAAGCAGCGCCTTTGCATCGCCCGTGCCCTGCTTAAGAACCCCAAGGTGCTCATCCTCGACGATTCGACCAGCGCGGTCGATACGAAGACCGAGGCCGACATCCGTCGTGAATTAAAGGAGAGCCTGCCCTCGATGACCAAGCTGATCATATCGCAGCGCGTCTCTTCAGTAGAGGACGCCGACCAGGTCATCGTCCTTGATTCAGGCCGTATCGTCAACAAGGGTACCCACGAAGAACTTCTCGATGAGAGTGAAATCTATCAGGACATTCACTCCATGCAAGCCTTGCAGGATGGTGATTTCGATGCCACATAATAAACTAAAAACTCTCAAGCGTCTTATCAAAGGACTGTTTCTGACCGACAAGAAGGCGATGGTTTCTGTCTTCATCGCCCTCGTTTTCGCTTCCGCCGGCATCATGTCCATCTCGGTCTTCATCCAGATGATCATCGACAGTGCCATCACGCCTTCGCTCGGCGAAGGCTGGAATGCGGCCTTTGATGCGCTTCTGCCCATAGTGATCGCCATGGTCATTGTCTATACGCTCGCCCTCATCGGGACGACCGTCTACACCCAGATCATGGCCAAGGTCGGCCAGCATTACCTTGATGACATCCGTAAAGCGATGTTCGAGAAAATGGAGTCGCTGCCGATCGGTTTCTTCGATGCGCGCTCCCACGGTGACATCATGTCCTATTACACCAACGACGTCGATACCTTGCGCCAATTCGTGACCCAGACCCTCATCCAGTTCGCGATGACGCTTTTCACCATGGTCTTCGTCATTGGCACCATGCTCTATTACAGTTTCTTCCTGACGCTCTTCGTGGCAATCGGCGGTGCGATCATGTTCAAGCTGACCAAGGTCATCGGCGGAAAATCGGTCGAATACTTCCGTGCCCAGCAACAGTCCATGGGGAAAGTCGAAGGCTACATCGAAGAGATGATGCACGGACAGAAGGTCGTCAAGACCTTCGTCCGTGAAGAACGGGCGAAAAAGGACTTCGACGCGCACAACGAAGTGTGGTACGAAGACTCCAAGAACGCCCGCCACTACGGCAACATCCTGATGCCGATCCTTCACAACATCGGCAACCTCATGTATGTGCTTCTGGCCATCATCGGAAGCGTCCTCATCTACTACGGTGTCACCAACGTCGGTTTCAGTGGCATCTATCCGTTCTCGACCGCCCGCATCGGCATCGTCGTCTCCTTCCTATCGCTTTCCCGGCAGTTCGCCCAGAACATCCGCATCGTCTCCCAACAGGCGCCGATGGTCGGGATGGCGCTCGGCGGGGCGAGCCGCGTCTATGATTTCCTCGGCTTGGAAGAGGAGAAGGACAGCGGGTATGTCCGCCTTGTCCACGCGAAAAAGGCCCCGGACGGTCATCTGGTTGAAACCGAAGAAGAGACCGGCCTTTGGGCCTGGAAATACCCTCACGGGGATGGCACCATCACCTACCATGAACTAAAGGGCGACATCGTCCTTGAGAATGTCGATTTCGAATACGTCCCGGGCACCCCGGTCCTCAACGACGTCTCGATCTACGCCCGGCCGGGCGAGACCATCGCCCTTGTCGGCCACACGGGGGCCGGAAAGACCACCATCACCAACCTGATCAACCGTTTCTATGAGATCAGGAAAGGGAAGATCCGCTACGACGGCATCAACATCCAGAAGATCAGGAAACCCGACCTCCGCCGTTCCCTCGGCATGGTCCTTCAGGACACGAACCTCTTCACCGGCACCGTCCGCGACAACATCCGTTACGGGCGGATGGACGCAAGCGAAGAGGAAGTCATCGAGGCGGCCAAGACCGCGAATGCCTACGACTTCATCCGGCATCTCCCCAAAGGGTTTGACACCGAGCTATCCGCGAACGGCGAGAACCTCTCACAAGGGCAGAGACAGCTTCTCTCAATCGCCCGCGCCGCATGCGCGAACGCGCCGGTCCTCATCCTCGATGAAGCGACGTCTTCGATCGACACCCGCACCGAGGCCCTCGTCCAAGAGGGCATGAACAAGCTCATGGAAGGCCGCACGGTCTTCGTCATCGCCCACCGGCTGTCGACGGTCAAAAGCAGCGACGCCATCATGGTCATGGACCATGGAAGGATCATCGAACGGGGAAGCCATGACTCTTTGATCGACCAGAAGGGCACCTACTACGAACTCTACACCGGCGCCCTGAGAAACGTCTAGGGGAATACACCCAGTTGACGAACTCAAACGCTTATCGAAAGCTTTGCAAAAAATCCATTGGAAAATGCAGGGCCATACTCAATCACTAGGGTGTATACCTCGTTGGGAGTGGAAGGAATGAAACGGTTTTATTTTGTGTTGTATGGAGTGCTGAGCGGTCTTCTTTTGCTTGTCACACCGTTTGATCTGGCATTGACGGATGCGTTGGTCGGAAACGCCGACGGCGTGTTTCATATCGTGTCTGAAATGGGGTATCTCCCCCCGTTCTTCATCGGTTATTTCGGCGTCGGGTACTATGTGTGGCGTTTCAGTAACCCTAAGGTCCCCGCATGGTTTCGCTACCTGGTCTACGCCGGCGCCCTCATCGGGGTGGTTTCGCTATCGTACATGTTTGTCTTTTCGATGCGCTTTCTTCCCTATTATCTGATGCTTTCACCGTTCATGATTCTTAGTCTGCTTGTCGGGGCCTATTATGCGAGCCGGCATGTCTTTCACAAACGGCTTTTCGAGTTTGACTATCTCGCAGCGCTCGGCATGGGACTGATCGTCTATCTCTATTTCTCGGTGACCCAGCTCAAGCGGTTTTTCGGACGGGCGCGGTATTACCTCGTAAGCGTCGATGAGACCCTTTTCACGGACTGGTATGAAATCCAGGAACGGGCGATCCATCGGGATTTCTATTCGATGCCTTCCGGACACATGACATTCGTCGCGGTGGCCTTATGGGTCGTTTTGGTCGTGATGGTCATTCCCCGGACAAGGATTCCCGCATGGAAAGTCGCGGTCCCGGTCTTTTTTTGGATCGCCGTGCAAGGGTATGCGCGGATCCGGATGGGGGAGCATTTCGTGACCGACATCGTCTTCTCCGTCTTGTACACGGCTATGAGCCTGCATGCCCTCTATTATGCCTGCAGGCATTTAAGAGGGTACCTGACCCACCGGTTCAAAATCTGAGCGATCCGCTCAATGTTTTTTAGTGAGACAGGCACCCTTCTACGCTTTTATATGTTAAGATGAATGCATGAATCATGGGCAAGGCATACACAAACCCTTCAATCTATGATAAGCTTGAAGAAGCAGATGCCTACACGGAGGAGTACCCAAGTCTGGCTGAAGGGGCTCGACTCGAAATCGAGAAGGTCGGGTGTACCCGGCGCGGGGGTTCGAATCCCTCCTCCTCCGCCATTTTCTTAATTGAACACCTCAGCGCATTGCAATAGATTGCAATGTTTTTTTGTGTACATAGTATGACGAGGGGATCATCATGATATCGATCAGGGTGAACAAGAAGGCTCCGAATGGATAAAAAATACGCTGAACTGAATGGACAGACCGTCTCTGAGGTGATGCGTCCGGCGATTCTAGAGAAAATTGAAGATGAATTCGATAGCTTTCTTTATGAAAAAGCGATGAAAGACTATGAGAGACATTCAAAAACGTATACCATCGCCGAAGCCAAAGAAATACTGGATATTGAATAATGGTCCATGTTAGAATCTCAACTCAAGCTTTAAAATCTTTACAGAAATGGGATAAGAGGTTGCTCGGATGATAGTGGCCTGGATTGAAAAAACATCGAAGGTACGGATGATCCAAGAAAGAAAGGCCAAGGCTTATCGCATGAAAAAAAGGGTATCGGGCGTTATCGTCTCGGAAACTTGAGGATTTTAGCGAACATGGACGATGAGGCATTGCTTATGTTTCCGATAGAAGTCGGTCATCGCAAAGAAATCCATCTATGATTTATGAACGGATAAACACATGAGTGAACAAGGAATCGCATCAGGGCAGGCGTTTAATATTTATTTCTTTATCTGCCGCATTGACGTTTTTATTTCGATGAGGGATGCCGCTCAAACGATAATGCATAATCGCATGACTGAATGCGACGCGCATTAAAAAGGTATTCAATGATCCCCCTCTAAGCAAGCATGGTTGCTCAAAAAAGTCCTCTCAAGGCAGACGCTGCAGCAACCCAGTTGCAGCCCTTGGCCTTGAGAGGTTTTTTAATGTCAGGAAAATCAGGCGTAACATGCCATGAGACGGTTTCTGTGTGCATGGAAAGAAGATGGGCCGTTTAGGGATCAGTTCATTTTAATGCTGAAAGGAACGCTATCCGCATAACCGGAGGCATTGATGATTCGAAGGTTGTGAATGGCATCATCCTCGACAAGCGTCCTCTCAACCGAATCTTCGTGGTGCTCTTCCAGTATTGCATAGGCCCCTTCATCGATGGTCACATCCTCCGGGTCGTCCAGATCCACTTCAATGGTGTCAATCAAGGCGTGCCTATCATCCATGACCCTCAAGAATACCGCTTCGAGGACGGGAGCCGACACAAAATCTATGGTGAAATCCGTCTCATAGAACGGCCGGTCATCCATTCCATGGGTGTCGTTCAGGGACAGGGCCATCCCGCCGAGCGCATCGATGTGGAGACGCTCCGTAAGCTGGAGGCTTACCTCCTGGGTCGCACTGTTCGCCTTGATCGCATAGAGAGACACAATCTCCCCAATCAGCTCAGGGCCATAGTAGAAGGTGAAAGCCTCCGAGATCTCAAGGGTTTCAACCGTCGTACCGCCCACTTCCATTCCGCCGGTTTCTAGATCGGT
>JBKHIE010000042.1:0-11233 GCA_046538775.1 Candidatus Izemoplasmataceae bacterium | reverse complement strand
GGACGACCAGACCTACGCCATCATCGATACCGCCGGTTTGCGAAAACGGGGCAAGGTCTATGAAAAGGCGGAGAAATACAGTGTCCTTCGGGCGATGAGCGCGATTGAACGTTCGGATATCGCCCTCGTCCTCATCGATGCCGAAGTCGGCATCATCGAACAGGACAAGAAGGTCGCCGGGTATGCCCATGAGGCGGGAAAAGCGGTGATCATCGTGGTCAACAAATGGGATGCGATCGAAAAGGACAACCGGACCATGAACAACTGGGAGGCTGAAATCCGTGCCCATTTCCAGTTTTTGACCTACGCCCCGATCATCTACCTCTCAGCTCTCACCAAGCAGCGGGTCACGACCCTGTTCCCCGTCATCAGGAATGTCTTCTCGCACTACACCAAACGCGTTCAGACAAGCGTGCTCAACGATGTCCTGAACGACGCCCTCCACCTTAATCCCCCGAAGAGCCATAACGGCGGAGTGGTCAAGGTTTATTACGGCACCCAGACCGATACGCGTCCACCGACTTTCATACTTTTTGTGAACAATGTGGAGTGGATGCATTTCTCCTATAAACGCTACCTTCAAAACCAGATCCGTCAAGCCTTCGGGTTTGAAGGATGCCCCATCCATATTGTCCTAAGGAGACGTGACTGATATGAATGTGACGGTCATTGGTGGCGGGTCCTGGGGACTCGCCCTATCCAAGGTGCTTTCAGACAACGGTCATGATGTCCTGGTCTACGATGTCAACGAGACCATCGTCAACAAGATCAACACCCTTCATGTCTGCATTCAACTGAACGAATACATACCAAAAGCCATCAAGGCGACGACCGACATCAAAAAGGCGGTCAACCATAGCGATGTGCTCCTGTTCGTCGTCCCGACCAAGGTCCTAAGACCCGCGATCAAAGACGTGATCCCCCATATCCAAAATCCCAAGACGTTTGTCAATGCGGCCAAGGGGATCGAACCGGAGACCTTTCTAAGGATCTCCCAGATCTTTGAAACCATGGTTCCCAAGGAATATCTCAAGGCTTTCGTCGCCTTATCCGGACCCTCGCACGCAGAAGAGGTCATCAAGGGGATGACCACGCTCATCACCAGCGCGTCAAAAGACAGGGAAGCTGCGGAATTCGTCCAGGACCTCCTTCACAACCAATCGTATTTCCGGGTCTATTCCTCCACCGATGTCGAAGGGGTCGAACTCGGCGGGTCGCTCAAGAACATCTTTGCGCTAGCCTCGGGCATTGTCCGCGGTCAAGGCCTCGGCGACAATGCGATCGCCGCCCTCATGACACGCGGACTGATCGAAATGGGCAGGATCTATGAAGCCCTGGGCGCTTCCAAGGATACACTGATGGGCTTGTCCGGTGTCGGTGACCTCATTGTGACATGCACGTCCGAGCACTCCAGGAACTTCCAGGCCGGCTACAAGATCGGCAAAGGCAAGGATCTGAACGCCGCCCTTGACTCCATGACGATGGTGGTAGAGGGCATAAGGACCGCCGAAGCGGCGCATCTGCTTGCGAAAGAACGGGGGATCGACACCCCGATCATCAACGCGGTCTATGACGTTGTTTTTAACCGGATCCCGCCCAAGACCGTCTTTGCGCGCTTGCTTAACAGGGACTCAAAAGAGGAAAAAAGACCATAATTATATCAAAAATACCGATAATCCCCTTTAAATAGCCGTTTTTTCTTGCAATGACCCTTTTTACTTGATATAATAGGCATAGTTCAAATAAATAAGGAGGGTTTTCATTCATGAACAAGACAGAACTCGTAGCAAAAGTAGCAGATGCTTCAGGACTGACAAAAAAAGATGCGGAAGCAGCATTGAGCGCAACTCTCAATGCCATCCAAGAATCTCTTGAAAAAGGCGACAAGGTTGTACTAACCGGTTTCGGAACGTTCGAAGTCCGCGAAAGAAAACCGCGCGTCGGTCACAACCCAAGAACAGGTGCTTCAATCTCCATTCCTGCTCAAAAATCTCCAGCATTCAAAGCAGGAAAAGTCCTCAAAGAGGCTGTAAGATAACCAGACGATTCATAAAAAATGCCATGTCATATGGCATTTTTTTTTGGAGTGTGGTACGCTTTACTTGTAGGTGATGTTGATGCCAAAAAGACAAGAGATCACAAACGAAGCCGTCCATGCTGTGAAGGAAGACAATCCCGTCAAAATCAGCCGTTCCATGCTTTCCATGTACGATGAGAAGGAACAAAGCCTTCTTTTTTATGCCGTCCGGTTCAAGGCCAACAAAGTCCTCACGCATCTTCTGAAAGAGAAGCTTGACCCGAACATCACCAACCGGAACCACGAGACCCCGCTTTTCCATGCGGCCTCGATCGGCGCGGCCCTCGAGATCGAGACATTGTATCAATGGGGCGCCTATCCTGATACGGCCGATGGCAACCAGGTCACTCCGCTCATGGTGGCCGCCCAGAAAGGGAACATCGAATCGATCGAGCGGTTGATTCGATACGGTGCGGATGTGAACGCGCGTGACAAGAACGGCCGAAACGCACTGTTCCATGCCGTCATGAGCAACAACCCAAAGACCATGCAGATCCTCGTCGACGCCGGAGCCTCCCCCGATGTGCTCTCCCATCAGTTCGAATCCCTTCACCATGTCTGCGCCCAGCATGCGAACCTGCGCATGTTCAAATTCATCAAGGCGCTCAAGGTCTCGCCCTACATCCGCACAAGGTATTACGAGACCCCGCTTCATAGGGCCGCCGCCAAGGGGAAAAGCGAGCTTGTGAAGGCCTACCTTGATTTCGGCCTCACCTCGAAAGAGGAGGATGCGTTCGGAAGCACGCCGAGGTCATACGGCAAGGCATCCGGTGAGATCGAGATGCTCTTCACCCGTTATGAGAACAACCTTGAAATCGAACAGGAAATGAAAAAACAGCCCCTTGCGAAGCTGTTAAGGCTCAGACGCTTCGATGAGGCGGAAGTCTACATCCACAAGCGGGATTCCCTCGATGCTAAGGACTACTATGAGAACCGCCCCATTTTCTATGCCCTGATCTATGGCGATTACCGTCTCATTGAGCGGTTGATCGGACAGGGGGCTTCGCTTGAGGACATCGACTGTTTTCATCATGACGCTTCCTATTACGCCGACCTGTTCAATGACGAAACCATCAAGACCATGATAAAAAACGCTCCCTGATCTTTCATTCAGGGAGCGTTTTACTTATTCACTTGGCTACATCGCAAACAGGGCGAGGATGGACAGGATGTTCATCACGGCGTGCACCGCGATTGGCACAAAGATCATCTTGGATGAGAAATAATAGATATAGGACAGGATGATGCCAAGTCCGAAATAGGGGATCATGCCGATGACATTGGTCAGTTCCCCGGTCATGTGGATCAAGCCGAAAAGAAGTCCGCTTCCAAGTATCGCCGCCGCATTTCCGAACCTTTTGTAGATGACGCCATAAAGCCCTTTTCTAAAGACGATCTCCTCGGCGACCGGCGCCAGGATGCCTGCGAATATCACAATGGCGACCATGTCGAATGTCCGGCCGGTGATGAGCTCTTCAAGGGCCGCCTGGTTCTCGCTTCCGACTTCTTCGCCGAAGATTGTGAAACCCGTATTGATGAACATGTTCATCGAAATCATCAGGAAAAACCCGAGCAATACAAGCAAAAGGGAACGTCTCGGGTTGTCCTTGAAATAGAGCCATTGGTTCTTGAAGAGATAAATCCTGGCAAACCGGAACAAGAGGATTGTCAGGACCAGATACCAAAACAGGTTCAATCCGGCGGAAAAAGTCGTCAACGCCGCGTTGTCTTCGAATATGTCGGGGAAGAGCAACATCGCGCCCACCTGGATAATGGGCACGAGAAGAAATGTCAGGACATAGATGACCAAGATCCCTTTTTCCATAGGGTCGAAGAGTTTTTTTAACGTCATCGGGCTCACCTTCCTTTGAAAGATATTATACCACAAGGGACTCGCATGTTAAACAAAAACCCTTATGCAGGGCACGAATTGTTTGTATGATGGAAAAATAATGATAAAATGGTTGTAAGTAAGGCGAACGGCCGGGAGGCGACACTATGAAACGAATCGTTGTGGCTACGAAGAACGAAGGCAAGCTCAATGAGATCAGACCCGCGTTGACCCAGCTTGGATATGAAGTCTACTCGCTTCTGGATTATGACATGCCGGACATCGAGGAGACCGGAAGGACGCTCAGGGAAAACGCCCTGATCAAGGCGCGCACCATCCGCAAAGTCACCGATTACAGTGTCCTTGCGGATGATTCGGGGCTTGAGGTCGAAGCCTTGAAGGGCGCGCCGGGTGTGCATTCAAAGCGTTTTTCAGACAGTGCGCGCGACCATGACAACAACGAACTGCTCCTGAAGAAGATGGCGAACAAGGAGAACCGCGCCGCCGCATTCAAGACCATCATGGTCCTGATCACCAAGGATGACAAGGAATACGCGTTTGAAGGCACCCTTCACGGCTACATCCATACCGTGATGGAAGGCAGTGAGGGATTCGGCTATGACAGTGTCTTCATTCCGGTCGGCCATTCAAAGACACTCGCAACACTCGGCATGAAGGTCAAAAACGAGATTTCCCACAGACGCCGGGCATTAAGGCAGGTCGTGGAATTTCTCAAGAATGAAACAGTATGATTCAAGGAAACGACAGGGGGATGATTATGAACTCAATCAGAAAAACACTGGATCGCGCCATGCGCGAAAACAAAAAGCAAGAAGCGGTAGCGATCGTCAGGGACGCGCTCGAAGAAGGGCTTGACCCGATCGACTTCTATGAAGATATCCTGACACCGATCATGCATGCCATCGACTGCGACAACGACGATTTTGAGTGCATCTGGCTCGAACATCAGATGACTTCGATCGCAAGGACCCTGATCGAGATGAGCTATCTTTATGTCCTGAAGCATGGCCGAAAGTCCCTGAACCGCCATGTCCTGGTAGTCTGTCCCCGTGAGGAATACCATGAACTCGGCGCCGTCATGGGCGCGAACATGCTTGCCTACTATGGATTCAAGACCACGTATGTCGGCGCGAATACGCCTGTAGAGACGCTGATCAGCGCGCTTGAGGCATTGGACGTGGATTATCTGGTCCTGAGTGTGTCCAATGCCTTTCACCTGTTTGAAGTCCATGGCGCCATCCGGACCGTCGCATCGCGTTTTCCCTCCTTGACCATCATCGGCTCCGGCCAAGGGTTCATCCATCATGCGGAGGCCTTCAAGGGGCAAGTGGCCTATATATTCGAAGACCGCGAATCCATTGAAGCCTTGATCGAAGAGGAGGGGCTTTCATGATCGCATTCAAGATTGCCAGACGATTCCTTTTCACCTCCAAGATGCAAACAGTGCTGATCACCGTCGGCATCGCCATCGGTGTAAGCGTCCAGGTCTTCATCGGTTCCCTGATCCAGGGGCTTCAAAACGACCTGATCGATTCGACCATCGGGAACCGCTCGCAGATAACCATGCGGGCGGAAGAGAAGAACGATTATCTGGAGGATGAGGATGCCCGTTATCAGTCCCTTGTCGGCTTCGATTCCGAAATCACCGTCGTCAGCAGGGTCCTGGAGGGCCCGGGGAACCTTACGACCGATGAGACGGAGGGCCTTAGCGCCCAGGTGCTGATCAGAGGATTCAATTTCGATGAGGCCGAAGCCCTTTATGAAATCGAGGACAGTCTGACTGAGGGCAGGCTCCCGACCGACGATGATGAAATCATCCTGGGTGAGGCGTTGCTTGAAGAAGAAGACCTTGAAGTCGGGGATACGACCCCCTTGTTTGCGAACCCGCCCGGCGGTACCGAGCGGGATGTGACCATCGTCGGCGCGTTTGACCTCGGGACCGCCCAGGTCAATGAATCGTGGGCGATTTCATCCCTTTCAAACGTCAAGACATTCTTTGATACGGAGGGGATCACGGCCTATGAGATGCAGGTCGACGATGTCTTCAAGAGCAAGGCGATCGCCGAATCCTTGAGCGCGGAATTCCCGGATGTCAGAATCGAAGAGTGGCAGGCTCAGAACCAGGACCTTCTTTCCGGGCTCGAAGGCCAGAGCGTCTCCTCGGCGATGATCCAGGTCTTCGTCATGGTATCGGTGGTGCTCGGCATTGCAAGCGTCCTTGCCATCACCGTGCTTCAGAAATCAAGACAGCTCGGCATCTTGAAAGCGATGGGGATCACCGACGGCAAGGCAAGCCTCATCTTCTTGTTCGAAGGGCTGATCCTTGGTCTCATGGGCGCGCTTCTCGGCGTTCTTTTCGGACTCTTCCTTGCGTTCATGTTCACCCAGTTTGCCCTGAACCCTGACGGCACCCCCGTCGTCGCCCTTTACATCAATCCCACATTCATTGCCGTCTCCGCACTCATCGCGGTCACCGCCAGTGTCGTTGCGGCCTTGATACCCGCCCGCAAGAGTGCACGACTCTCTGTCATCGAGGTGATCCGCAATGGCTGAATCCATCCTTGAACTCAAGCACATCGAGAAAGTCTATGGCACCAGGATCAAGACCAAGGTGCTGCATGGGGTATCCCTCAAGTTCGCCCCCCACTCCTTCAATGCGATCATCGGCCAGAGCGGAAGCGGCAAGAGCACGCTCATGAACATCATGGGCACCCTTGATGTCCCGACAAAAGGAAGCGTGATCATCAAAGGGGTGAACACAAGGACGATGGATAAGAAGGCGCTTGCGAATCTTCGTAACGAGACCATCGGCTTTGTCTTCCAATACCACTACCTCTTGCCGGAGTTCACGGCCAAGGAAAACATCCTCATGCCTTACCAGATCCGTAAGGCCAAAGTGCCAAAAGACGTCGAGGCCTACGCAGAGGAGCTCATGGATGTGGTCGGCATATCGAATGTCGCCAACAACCCCGCCTTTGAAATGTCGGGCGGTCAACAGCAAAGGACCGCCATCGCCCGGGCACTCCTGAACAGGCCCAGTGTCGTCCTCGCCGACGAACCGACGGGTTCGCTCGACAGCACCACCACCGACAAGGTCTACGACCTGCTTCGCACGATCAACAGGACCTACGGGACGACGTTCATCGTCATCACCCACGACCGACGGGTCGCTGAAAAGGCGGACAGGATCATTCAGCTTGAAGACGGAAACATCCAGATGGATGTCGCCACCCGACAAGGAGGGTCTCCCGATGAAAGTCCTCGTAATCAGTGATGTGCATGGCGCCAAGCGCCGCATGCTCGATATCCTCAAGACCCACCACGACGCGGATGCGACCATTTCGCTCGGTGATTCGGAGATGAAACGTTCGTTCATGGAAAAGCACGACATCATCGCGATCAAAGGGAACTACCCATTCGATGGCGGCTTCACCTATGAACACGTCATGAATCTGGACGGCGTGCGCACACTGCTCACCCACGGTCACAGGCTAAAGGTCCAAAACGGACTGGACAGGCTCTATCACCGGATGGTGAAAGATGAGGCGCATCTCTCGCTTTTCGGCCATCTTCATAAAATCGTGTTCGAACATTGTCAGGGACGCTACATGATCAATCCCGGCTCGGTAGGGTCGACAAGAAGCGCGCAGAACGAATCCTACCTCGTCATGACATTCACCAAGGACGCCATCGACCTCACCTGGCATGATGCGCAGTCGCATGAAGTCATGTCCGATGCAAAAATAGAGCGTAAAGCGCTAAAAGACGTATGATTTTCTCATGCGTCTTTTCTTTTCGCGCCACCTTTTTTCCTTTCACTTTCAAGCATAGTGTGGTAGAATTTACCATGAACACAGAGTAGGTGAAGGCCATGCAGAAAAACCCTGAAAAAACCATGACACGAAGCGCCATGCGCGGACGGATCGTCGAGGAGCTCTACCGGATGGACATCCACGGTGAGTATTCGTATGAAGCGTACGCCGAACCATTCATAAACCACACACTCGATGGCGTCATCGCCGAGATGGACGCCCTTGATTCACTCATCTCAGAAAACCTGAAAGGCTGGTCCCTTCGCCGCCTTTCTTTTGTCGACCGGGCCATCCTCCGTCTTGCCGTCTATGAGATGCGTTTCACCGATACCGGCAAGGAGATCGCCATCGACGAAGCCCTGGAACTCACCAAACGTTATTCCGATGAAGGGGACAGGAAACACGTCTCCTTTAACAACCGTGTCCTTGACACGGTGAAAAAAGCTTTGGAGAAGGCGTGAGACGATGGAGAAAAAACCGCTCAGCGTCACCGCACTCACGAAATACATCAAGTACAAGTTCGACCACGACCAACACCTTAAGGACGTGCTTGTCGAAGGGGAGATCTCCAACTTCAAACACAACACCAGGGGGCATTTCTATTTCACGTTGAAAGATGAAAAGACCCAGATCAGCTGCATCATGTTCCAGCACAAGGCGCGCATGGTGAAGTTCCGGCCCGAAGACGGCATGAACATCATCGTCAGAGGGTACGTGAGCGTCTTTGAAATGGCGGGAAGCTATCAGATCTACACCGAAAGCATGGAAAAGACCGGCCTCGGCAACCTTTACCAGGCCTATTTGCAATTGAAGAAGGATCTGGAGAAAAAAGGGTATTTCGAAGCGGACCATAAGAAGCCCCTTCCCCGCTACCCCAAACAGATCGCCGTCCTTACAAGCGGGACCGGCGCTGCGGTCCGTGACATCATCCACATCATCAACCGTCGCTATCCCCTGGTGAAGATCCTTGTCTACCCGACCACGGTCCAAGGCGAATATGCGGTCGGAGAGATCGTCGACAACATCAGGGCCGCCGAAAACAACCCCGACAACGACCTCATCATCCTAGGGCGTGGCGGAGGGTCGATCGAGGACTTATGGGCCTTCAACGAAGAGGCGGTCGCCGATGCCATCTACGCATGCGGCGTTCCGATCATCTCCGCCGTCGGGCACGAGACCGATTTCACGATTTCCGATTTTGTGGCGGACAGACGGGCACCGACCCCTTCCGGGGCCGCCGAGATCGCCGTGCCGGACCAGCTCGTCCTAAGGCGCGAGATCGACCAACAGAAGAGCCGTCTTGGCGATGCGCTCAAACGGCGACTTTCAGACGATAGGCGCCGACTCAACCATGCGGAGGACCGTTACCTCTTCAAGGACCCTGTGCGCATCCTCTCGCCGATGGAAACCCGTCTGGAAAGCCTGCACAAGCGACTGAAAAGCCTCCATCCGATGGAACGGATCAAACACCAGACTGAGAAGATCCATGAGCTTGATGCCCGCATCGAAAGAGCGGCCAAACGGTTGATGGAGATCAAGGCGAACACCCTTGATCAACACGATCAATCCTTATCCTATACCAACCCCCTGCGTCTTTTGGAAGAGGGTTACACCCTTGCGAAGAAAGATGGCGTCATCATAAAATCCGTCCGGGATGTAAGGGAAGGCGATACCCTGTCCATGCGTTTCAAGGACGGTTCAATATCTGTCAAGGTCCTTGACAAGGAGGAATTCTAATGGCTGAGAAAAAAGAGAAAGACACACTCGAAGAAAAAAGTTTCGAAGAACTCATGGATTCACTTGAAGAAGTGGTCCGGGCACTTGAGAGCGGTGAGCTTCCCCTGGAGGACGCCGTCAAGAAATACGAAGCGGGCATGAAGCTCTCCAAGGCCTGCCACAGCAAGCTTGAACATGCCGAGAAAGTCCTGACCAAGAAAATGACCGACGAAGGGGAAACCGACTTCGACATCGACGAAGAGAATGAGAAGAAGTAGAAAGAGCTGATTGCAAGTGGATTTCAACCGCATCCAGAACCCCGGGTTCCTAAAAGACCTGTCCATCAAGGAACTAGAGGCGCTCTCGAAGGCGATACGCGCTTTTTTGGTCGAGCATCTGAGCGAGACCGGGGGGCACCTTTCTTCCAACATGGGTGTGGTCGAACTCACCTTGGCCATGCACAAGGTCTTCGACTCGCCGAAAGACCGGATTCTTTTCGATGTCGGCCACCAGTGCTATGTCCATAAGATCCTGACTGGAAGGGCCTCGGAATTCAGTACGCTAAGGCAGCTCGACGGGCTTTCAGGATTTGTGAAAAAGAAAGAGAGTCCCCATGATGTCTTTGAAGCCGGTCATTCCTCGACATCGATCGGCGCGGCCGCCGGAATGCTCTTTGCGAAAGAGCACAAGTCCGAGATGGGCCATGTCGTCGCCCTGATCGGCGATGGCGCCCTCGCAAGCGGCGTCGCCCTTGAAAGCCTCAACTTCCTCGGGCACTACACGTCCAAGAACCCGATCATCATCCTGAACGACAACGAGATGAGCATCTCCCAGAATGTCGGTCACCTTTCCAGGATGCTCACGAAAATCCGGATGAAAAACTCATACCGCTCCTTGAAACGGAAGACGACCAAGCTCATCCCGAGAAAACTCCGTCCGTTCACTTCGAAAGTCGAAAGCCGCGTGAAGGGTTTCCTGACGGGCACGACCTATTTCGAGTCCCTTGGCTTCCAATACTATGGGCCGCTTGACGGCCATGACTTCAAGCAACTCATGAAAGCGATGCACACCGCGAAGAACAACAAAAGTCCCACGGTCATCCATGTCCGGACCCAAAAAGGGAAAGGGTATGCGCACGCCGAGAAGGACACCATCGGCAAATGGCATGGCGCCAAGCCCTTCGATGTCGAGACGGGGGTCTTCCACGAAGACAAGGTCAACCATACCCGCACCTACAGCAAGATCGTCGCCGACCATCTTGAATCCTACGCCCGGAGCCATCCGGATTTCTACGTCGTCACACCCGCGATGAAAGGCGGCGCCGAACTCTACGATTTCGACCAGCACCTCCCTTCCCAACTGATCGATACGGGCATCGCGGAATCCACCGCCGCCCTGGTATCGACCTACCTCGCGGAAGAGGGGGCCAAAGTCTTTCTGACCATCTATTCGACGTTCCTTCAGCGGGCGTATGACCAGGTGGTCCACGACATGGCGCGCCTCGGCGCGAATGTCGTGATCGGCATCGACCGCTCAGGGCTTGTCGGCGGCGACGGCGAGACGCATCAGGGTATCTTCGACATCCCCATGCTTGCGCATGTCCCGAACATGACCATCGCCCATCCCGAATCGCCCGTGGCCTTGAAAGCGACGATCGACTACGCGCTTGATAAGCACCAGGGCGGACCGATCGCCATACGGTTTCCAAGAAAGAGCGTCCCGGTCGCGGCCCTGGAGGAAACGTCCCCTCTCATCGACGGCCCTTCCTGGACGTGG
>JBKHIE010000041.1:0-11260 GCA_046538775.1 Candidatus Izemoplasmataceae bacterium | reverse complement strand
TCTGTTTTTATGAAACCGGCACGGTATGCCCGTACATAGTTTGTGCCCGAAATTAATGATGGTTTTTCGCCTTCACAAAGCCCTTTTGAAGGCTGGTCGCATTTGACATGGGTGCTTAAATGTATTACTATAGATATGTTATAGCAAATTGTATGACATATAAGACACTGCGCAGGTCCTACTAGACCTGTGTTTTTGCGGGTTTATAGACAAACCTCAAGGTTCGTTGCTGAATCTACACCTATTATACAAGGAGAGATAGTATGCCGAAATTGATCCGTGATGTGATTGATTTTGATAAGAAGACCCGTGATGCGGTTGAAGCGGTCCGTAAGGAGAGCGAGCAACTCGATACGTTTATTGACGAAGAGAAAAAACGGCTAGAGAAAGAAAAGCGCAAGGAAGCCAATGCTCAGATCGAACGGCGTAAGAAAGAAATCCAAGAGGATCTTGAAAGCCGTAAGAAAGCGGCGTATGAATCCTATCAGAAGAATAAAAAACAGATGGACGATACATATCAGGACAAGAAGGATGAATGGATCGATTCCATTTACCGGTATTGTATCTCTGAAGACGCTTAGGAGTGTGACCTATGGGCTCATTAACCGGCAACGCCATCATCTCCAAAGCCAAGTCAATCTATGGGAACCGTCTCAAAGAAGAGGACTATGAGTACTTATTGAAAGTGCGCACCGTCCCTGAAATCGTGACATATCTTAAGAATAAAGTCAATTACCGCGAGTTCCTCCAGGATGTCAGGGATGAAGAGATCCACCGTGGACAGCTTGAGGAGCTGATCAAGAAAGCGCATTTCGGTCATACGATGAAACTTGTCAAGTTCGTGGAAACCAAGGACAGCAAATTCTTTGAGCTCAACATGGTCCAACGTGAAATCGACGTGGTCCTGTCGGTGCTCAGGTTCCTGATCAGCGAGGACCAGGACAAGGCCTACTCCGACTACCCCACTTTCTTCACAAAGCATGCGAGTTTCGATGTCTTTGACCTGACGAAGTCCGAAAGCTTTCCCGAGGTGCTGAAGAAACTGGAGGGCACACGGTATCATCCGGTGTTGAAACCCTTCAATGTCAACAGGAATGAAGACATCGACTATGCCAAGATCGAGCACCAGATGGACAAGCTTTATTACGATGAAGTCTTCAAAAGGATTGACAATCTCTACAAAGGCAATGAAAAAGAGGAGCTTGAAGAGATATTCAAGACCAAAATCGAACTTGAGAACATCATCAAGGTCTACCGGTTGAAGAAGTTTTACAACGCGGATAAGGAAACCATCATGGAATCTTTGATCCTGAAACACTCCAAGATGAGCCGGAGGCGCCTTGAAGAACTGATTGCCTTACCCGAAGCGGACCTCATCTTCTATTACCTTGAACGTTCAGGTTTCTCCCAGACGGTGGAACGCGGCGATGAGTATGTCTATGTCGAATATTATGCCGAGAAGATCAAGTTCAACCTCGCCAAACAATACATCTATTTCTCAAAGAACGCTCCCAAGGTGTACTCGGCGTTTCTCATTCTTCTTGAAATCGAAAGAAGCAACCTCTTCCATATCATAGAAGGCATCCGTTATGACCTGGGGGAAGATGAAATCCGAAACATGCTCATCTACTAGAAAAACTAAGGAGACAGGACTATGTCAATTGTAAAAACCAATCTTGTGCGCATCACGGCACACATAGATTACATGAATCCCACGCTTCAGCGCTTTGTGGAGCTCGAACACTTTCATCCTGTGGATGCCGGGAAGATTGCCGGTCAGGTTCATGGATCGCAGACCTTCCATACAGAAAGCCCGTGTAACCTGAGCCTCCAGGAACTTGAGGACATCGAAAAAGAGTTCAATGTGGCCATCGACCCCGTTGAACCGGAAAATTACGATTATTCTGTCGACAAGGTGTGCGACCTGATCCATTCCATCCACGGCCGGTTGAAATCGCTCATGGAGCGGAAGAAAAAGATCGATGAATCCATCCAGAAGTATGAGGATGCCTTGATCCAGGTCCAAAACATCGAATCCCTGGATATCGCTCTGGATGAGATCTTCCATTGCGAATATGTTTATGCGCGTGTCGGAAGACTTCCAAACGACAGCATTGAAAAGCTCCGGTTCCATAGGTCCAGACCCTTCATCTTCCGGTCGTTCACGGAAGACAGCCATTACAGCTGGTGCATGTACCTCACGACGAACCGCTACAAACGTGAAGTCGACAACATTTTCTCATCCCTTTTCTTTGAGAGAATCTACATTCCGGATTTTGTCAAAGGAACCCCAGAGAATGCCCAGCTCACTCTGAAAAGGGAAATCGCTTCGCTTCAGAAGAAACTCACCGACCTGCAAGAGCAGATCAACGGTGTGCTGCATGATTCCTACGACGACCTCGCCGTGTTCAAAGGCGAGCTGCTTTATGTCGACAAACTGAACGAAGCCAAGGATTACATCGTCGGGCTTGGGAACAAGTTCACCATCACCGGCTTTGTCGAAGAGAATTATGAGGACGGAATCAAAGAGGTCTATGCGGACATGGACGAGGTTGAGGTTGAGATACTGCCACCCGACCATGACAAACGTCTCAAACCACCCACCAAGCTCAAGAACGGCTGGTTTTCAAGACCGTTCGGCATGCTTGTGGAGATGTATGGCATGCCGAGTGTCAAGGACATCGACCCCACCCCCTTCGTCGCCTACACCTATGCCCTGCTCTTTGGCATCATGTTCGGCGATGTCGGGCAAGGCCTTCTGTTCATGGTCTTAGGCTGGCTCTTATACCGGTATAAAGGCATGGTGCTCGGACAGATCGGCATCCGGATCGGACTTTTCTCCATGATCTTCGGATTCATTTACGGTTCGGTCTTCGGCAATGAGGAATTGCTCAACCCCGTCTGGCGGGAATGGATCGGGTTCGAAGGCATGCCGATCCACGTCATGTCTCCGGATTATACCATGCCCCTGTTGATAACGGCTGTGGGCCTCGGGTCCATCCTGATCATCATGTCCATGCTGATCAATATTGGTCTCAATGCCAAGAACAAGCACTATATCGAGATGGCGCTTTCGCATAACGGCATTGCCGGACTCGTGTTTTACTTGTTTGTCGTTGGAGGGCTCGCCCTCCAGATCGGTATGGGCTACGAAGTGATGACGCTCGCGACCGTCATTCCCTTTGCGGTTGCCCCCTTGCTCATGGTTCTCTTCAAGGAACCGATTGAACGCAAAGTCCATGGCGGACGGCTGTTTCCAAGCGGGGTAGGAGGCTTCATCACCGAAGGGTTCTTTGAACTTTTCGAAGTCGTCCTTTCCTATACGACCAACACCATGTCGTTCATGCGTGTGGCAGGGTTCGTCCTGTCCCATGCCGGAATGATGCTTGTCGTATTCACGCTCATGGACATGGGCGGAGGCTTTGTTGCGACATCGCTCATCTTCATCATCGGAAACCTCTTCGTCATGGCCCTTGAGGGCATGATTGTCGGCATCCAGGTGCTCAGGCTTGAGTTTTATGAAATGTTCTCACGGTATTACGAGGGTAACGGAATCCGGTTCCGTCCGCTCGAAGAAGCTTTATAGCATCATCCAGACCCAAATTCAATTAACCATTAGGAGGAAGCGTCATGAAAGCACTAACCGTTCTATTACCTTTGATTCTCATTGTGTTCATCTCTTTACCCCTTATCAAGGTCTTCAAGAACCAAGTCAACAAGAAAACGGCAAGAAGGCGTCTGTTGATCCACGTCTCCCTTTTCGTCGTCGTAGCGATCGCCATCTTCGCAGTCGCCTTATCCGGAGGAAGCGCCCTTGTAGCGGCTGAAGACACCAACGGCTCGGACGCCATTACCGGCACCCTGGCCCAGGGGCTTGGCTTCATCAGTGCGGCGCTAGCGACCGGCATGAGCGCCCTCGGCGCCGGGATCGCGGTCGCGGCTGCAGCGCCGGCTGCGATTGGGGCTTTCAGTGAAAACGAGAAGAACTTCGGTAAGGCCCTTATTTTCGTCGCCCTTGGCGAAGGGGTTGCCATCTACGGGCTTCTCATCTCGATTCTCATCATCAACAGCCTCTAATAAGCCTTTAGGTAAGAGGCCGAAACCTGTTTTCCACAATTGTGGAAAACTTTTCCGAATACGCAGAAAGGAGACGTGTCCACCACCATGGACCACGTGGTAATCCTATGAAATTCTATCTATTAAGCGACAACGTCGATACCCAGGTAGGCATGCGTCTCACCGGGATTGAAGGAAGCGTCATCCACGAACGCGAGGCGATGCTCAAGGCGCTTGAGGCATGCATCGATGACGAGTCCATCGGCATCGTGCTCATGACGACGAAACTCGTCGAGCTTGCCCCGGAAGTGATCAGCGAACTGAAACTGAATCTGACCCGGCCACTGATTGTGGAAATACCTGACAGACACGGATCCTCGAATGTCGGTGAGGCGATCAATCACTATGTCAGTGAAGCCATTGGCGTCGACATGTGAGGTGTGAACCATGGAATACAAGACAGACCAGGACCTATACAATTATTTCACCCATGAGATCGAGCGGATCGGTGAACAACAGATCGAAGCGCTCCGAAAAGAGATGGATGAAAAGAAACATCGTGAACTTAAGCGGATCAACGATCAGATTGAACAGAAGATGCGTAAATACCTTGACCGTGAGCTCAAAAGCCTGAATACGGATTTTTCTTCTGAGATCAACCGTATTCATAATGAAAACCATCGGAAGCTCATGGACAAGCGCAAAGGCTTGCTTCAGGAGGTCTTCAAAGAGGCTGAAGACAAGCTGAAAACATTTGTTCAAAGCGACGATTACCGCCCGCTGATGGTGAACCGGATCCAAAAGGCCATCGATTTTCTTGATGCCAAGGACATCGTCTTCACTGTTAAAGAAGACGACAAGGTGGTTCACGATGTACTGAAGCACGATTTTGATGATGCGTACACCATCGAGACCGATTCAAGCATCCGGTTTGGCGGGTTCAAGGCCAAGAGTGTCGAAAAAGGCCTTGAAACGGATGAGACCTTCACAAGGAAACTAGAAGAGCAGAAAGAATGGTTCTATGCCAATTCGAATCTCTTCATCCGTCATTGATATGACACGGATTAATTAAGAGGTGACTTTATGGAAACCGATGCAATATATTCGATCAACGGACCTGTAATCACAGTCAGGAACACTTCCACCTTCTCGCTTATGGAGATGGTGTATGTCGGCAAGAACAGACTTCTTGGCGAAGTGGTGTCGATGTCGAAAGATACGACGACGATTCAGGTCTACGAGTCCACCGACGGCCTCAAACCGGGTGAACCCGTCACGTCCACCGGCAAGTCCATGTCCATCGAACTCGGTCCTGGAATCCTCAGAAACATCTTCGATGGAATCGGGCGTCCCCTCAAAGCCATCAAAGAACAATCCGGAGCTTTCATCACGCCGGGTAGCGATGTTGAAACCTTTGATGAGGACAAGACCTGGACGGTCCGGATGAAAGTACAGCGGGAAGACACCGTCAAGCACGGGGATATCTTCGCAACCATTGATGAGACGTCCATCATCGAACACCGGCTCATGGTCCCAAGAGGCCTGGAAGGCACCATCGTCGATGTCGTGGATGACGGGGATTATACATGCAAGGACACCCTGATAAAAATCAAGGGCGAGGACGGAAACATCCATCCCCTCACCATGGTCCAGCGCTGGCCGATCAAGACACCGAGGCCCGTATCCAAGCGGCTTGATCTATCCATGCCGCTGGTGACCGGACAACGGGTGATTGACACCCTCTTTCCGATCACCAAAGGAGGCGCGGCCGCCATTCCCGGAGGCTTCGGAAGCGGAAAGACCATGACCCAGCACCAGCTGGCCAAATGGTGCGACGCCGACATCATCGTATTCGTGGGATGCGGTGAACGTGGGAATGAGATGACCCAGGCGTTGGATGAGTTCAGCGAGCTGACCGACCCTAAAAGCGGAAAACCCCTGACAGACAGGACGGTGCTGATCGCAAACACTTCGAACATGCCTGTTGCGGCGCGTGAAGCCAGCATCTATACCGGCATCACCATCGCCGAGTACTACCGTGACATGGGCTACCATGTCGCCATGCTCGCCGATTCGACCTCGCGTTGGGCCGAGGCTCTCCGCGAGATCAGCGGAAGGCTCGAGGAGATGCCTGCCGAAGAAGGATTCCCCCCGTACCTGTCTTCACGGCTTTCGAAGTTCTATGAACGGGCCGGTTATTACGAGACCTTGAACAATCAAAACGGCTCCATTACAATCGTCGGCGCCGTGTCACCTCAAGGAGCGGACTTCTCAGAACCCGTCACCCAGAACACGAAACGGTTCATTCACTCATTCTGGGCCCTTGACAAGCAACTCGCATACGAGCGGCATTACCCTGCAATCAACTGGAACCAGAGCTATTCTGAATACATTGAACCGCTTAAGGACTGGTATATGAAGCATGTCGATGAAGACTTCATCGACCATCGTCAGAAAATTGTCAGTCTTCTGAACGAGGAAAACAAGCTTCAGGAAATTGTCAAGCTTATCGGAAGCTCATTGCTTCCGGATGACCAGAAACTGGTACTTGAGATTTCGAGTGTCATCCGCAAAGGCTTCCTCCAGCAGAATGCTTTCCATGATTTTGACAGTTATGTGACGCTTGAGAAACAGATGAAAATGATGGATGTCATCCTTTATCTGTACGACGAGGCCAAGGTCCTGATCGATCGCGGCATCGCCTTCAGAATGCTTACTCAAACAGACATTTTCAACAACATGAACAAGATGAAATACGATATCCCGAACGATGATCTCGACCAATTCGATAAGTATTACGACATGATCGATAACGCACTAGCTGATATAGAATAGGGGGCACCATCATGAATATACAATACATGGGACTTGAAGAAGTCAACGATCCATTGATCTTTCTGAGCGGTGTCAAGGATGTAGGCTATGGCGAAGTCGTCGAGATTGAAATCGCACACGACGATGTCCGTCATGGTCAGGTCATCTACATCGCTGGAGACCGGGTCGGCATCCAGGTGTTTGAAGGCACGGAAGGCATCTCGCTTAAAAACACCAAGACCGCTTTCAAAGGCCGCCCCATGGAGATCGGTCTTTCCAAAGAGGTCCTCGGTAGGATCTTCACTGGGACCGGGGAACCCCTGGACGGGCTCGGACCGCTTTTCATCGATGAGAAGCGAGACATCAACGGGTTGCCATTGAATCCGGTCGCCCGGGTCTATCCCAGAAACTACATCAATACGGGCATCAGCAGCATCGATGCGCTCACAACCCTGATCCGGGGCCAGAAGCTCCCGATCTTCTCCGGAGCCGGCATGCCGCATGACGAGCTTGCCATGCAGATCGTAAGGCAGGCACGCATTGCCGAAGACCAGGATGAAAGCGACAAGTTCTGCGTCGTCTTTGCGGCGATGGGCGTCAAGAATGACGTGGCGAACTATTTCCGCCGCAGCCTTGAAGAGGCAGGTGTCCTGGACCAGGTGGTCATGTATCTGAACCTGTCCAACGACCCCATCATCGAGAGGATCCTGACGCCGAGGACCGCCCTTACAACCGCGGAATACCTCGCCTATGAACACGGCATGCATGTGCTTGTGATCATGACCGACATCACCTTCTATGCCGAGGCTCTACGGGAGTTCTCTTCCAGTAAAGGCGAGATTCCAGGCCGTAAAGGCTTCCCAGGCTACCTTTACTCCGATCTGGCCTCGCTTTTCGAACGCGCAGGCCTCGTCGAAGGCAAGGATGGTTCTGTGACCCAGATTCCAATCCTCTCCATGCCCAACGATGATATCACCCACCCGATCCCTGACTTGACCGGCTACATCACCGAAGGCCAGATTGTCTTAAGCCGTGACCTTCATCAAAAAGGCATCTACCCACCGGTTGCGACGCTGCCCTCCCTTTCCAGACTCATGAAGGATGGCATCGGGGCCGGCTATACAAGAGAGGACCATAAAGCCTTGACCGACCAGCTCTTCGCATCGTATTCCCATGTCCAGGAAGCTCGCAGCCTGGCTTCGGTCATCGGTGAGGATGAACTGAGCGAGACCGACAAGAAATACATCCAGTTCGGTTCGCTTTTTGAGAACCACTTCGTGAACCAGGGCATGAGTGTCAACCGTTCCATCGAGGATACGCTCGACCTCGGATGGCTTCTTTTATCCCTACTGCCCAAAGAGAATCTGGACAGGGTCGACAGCGAGACACTCGATCGTCATTACGACCCTGATGAAGCGGTCGACCGCTTCAATATCAAGAAGAAATCCATCGTCCGTCAATACGGACAAAAGGGTGAGTGATGATGGCTCAAGAGCAAGTTTTTCCAACCAAAGGCAATCTCATGGCACTCAAGCGGTCAAAAGAACTCGCCCAGATGGGGCATGACCTCATGTCGAGAAAACGCAACATCCTCATCCGTGAGATGATGACCATGATCGACGATGTCAAGAAACTCCGCGATGAGATCGGCGAGACCTACCGGAAGGCCTATGCGGCCCTTCAAGAGGCGAACATCACCCTCGGCATCGTCAATGACATCGCGAAAGAAATCCCCATTGACCGGAATGTCGCGATCACCTACCGAAGCGTCATGGGGGTGGAAATCCCGAAGGTCAGCCATGAACAACCGGCTTACAAGCTCAAATACGGCATCGCGAGCACGAACACGAAATTCGACTATGCCTTCAAGAATTTCAACAAGGCCCGTGACCTCACCGTCCTGCTGGTTGAAGTGGACAACGGCGTCTACCGTCTCGCAAGCGCCATTAGGAAAGCAAGAAAACGTGAAAACGCGCTCAAGAATATCGTCCTTCCAAGGTACAAGGAAAACATCAAATACATCACCGAGACCTTGGAGGAAAAAGACCGGGAAGAATTCATCCGGCAAAAGATCATCAAGACTCGAAAAAGTAAAGACGGCCAAAAAAAATGACGAAACTTCCGATGTGGAGTTTCGTCATTTTCGATTGTCTGGATTATGTCAGTGATTCAAGCGCCGCTTGGATGGCATCGACCTTGTCGATCTGTTCCCAGGGAAGGTCGAGGTCGCTGCGGCCGAAATGTCCGTAAGCGGCGACTTGCCGATAGATGGGGCGGTCCAGCTCCAAGGTCTCGATGATGCCTTTCGGAGTGAGGTCGAAGACCGCATCGACGACTTTACGAATGGTTTCATCGGAGTATTTGGAAGTGCCGAAGGTGTCCACATGGATGCTTGTGGGCTCGCTGACGCCTATGGCGTAGGCGATTTGCAGTTCAATCTCTTTTGCAATGCCTGAAGCCACAAGGTTCTTGGCGACATAGCGTGCCATGTAGGAGGCGCTCCGGTCCACTTTGGAGGGGTCCTTCCCACTGAAGGCGCCCCCGCCATGATGGGCGACGCCACCGTAGGTGTCCACGATGACTTTGCGTCCGGTGAGGCCGGCATCGCCATGCGGGCCGCCGACCACGAATTTGCCTGTAGGGTTGATGTAATAGCGCGTCTCGTGATCGATGAGGTGGTTTGGGATAACGGGTTCGATCACGTGCTTTTTAATGGCCGCATGCAAGGCGTCCTGCTTGATGTTCGGGGCGTGCTGGGAAGAGACGATGATGTTGTCGACGCGTTTGGGTGTCCCATCCTCGTTGAACTCGATGGTGATCTGGGTCTTGCCGTCCGGTCTCAGTGAGGGGATGGTCTTGTCCTTTCGGGCCTTTGATAGCTGCAAAGCGAGTTTCTGGGCGTACATGTGGGTGATGGGCATGTATTCATCCGTCTCATCGGTGGCGTAGCCGAACATGATGCCCTGGTCACCGGCCCCGATGGTGTCATCCTTGTTGACGCCTTGTGCGATGTCGGGGGATTGGGGGTCGATGGCTACAAGCACACCGAGATTCTCTGCGTCGAATCCGTATTTTCCACGGTCGTAGCCGATTTCCTTTACGGTCTGCCGCACGATCTTCTGGATGTCGACGTAGGTGGTCGTTGTAATTTCACCCATCACAAGGATCAACCCTGTGGTCGCCGCAGTCTCCACTGCGACGCGGGCGTTTCTGTCATCTTTCAATATGGCATCGAGTATGGCATCTGAAATCTGGTCGCAGATCTTATCGGGATGGCCTTCAGTGACAGACTCTGATGTGAACAGGCGTTTGTGGGTCATGGTTACACGTCCTTTTGATTTGGCTTACTATGTATAGTTTATAGAAGCGAAGCTCAAAACGCAATGGTCAGCGATCATCTTTTCGCTTTTTAACTTTCGGTTTCGGAACCGGGTCGTAGCCACCTTTGGAAAACGGATTGCATCTCAGGATGCGCCAGATGCTGAGCAGGGCGGCATAGAAAAAGTTCCGTGTTTCAAAGGCTTCTTTGGCATAGTGACTGCAGGTCGGTTTATACCGGCATGTCGGGGACTTGTGTCTTGATATGCGCTGGTACCATTCGATCCAGCGGATGATTAGTTTTTTCATGTTTCCGCCTCCGAGCCTATCATATCAAATCCCCGGACCCTGCGCAATATTTGCGCGTTTTCAATGGGTTTTCCAAGTAGACAAACCGGTCCGCTTTTGATACAATGAACCATGGTGATTATATGGAAGAGAACAACCGTATAGAAACAATGTATGCATACATTGACCGCGTAGCATCCACGGTTGAGGAAAAGGGGACCGTATCGTATCTGGAAGGCATCAATGAAGCGCTCAATTTTCTTTTGGACCATACGATGGAGGTTCCGCTCGACCTTGAAACCGAGAAAACCGTGCAAGAGGCCAAGAAGTCAGTACAACACTCGGAATTCACTAAAGAGGAAGTCCGTAAAGGCATCCAGCTCGCATTGCTTAAAGGATTCAAAGCGCTGGAAGTCACAAATGCGATGATGACACCCGATTCAATCGGGATGTTCATCGCCTATCTGCTCAAGAAGCTTTACGATGATGATGAACCTCTCAGTGTTCTGGACCCGTTGTCGGGTACTGGAAACCTCCTTGCGACAATGCACAACCATTACGAAAGCCCCATGACGTTCACGGCCATCGAGGCGGATTTGATACTATCCAGGATCACAGCCAATTTCCTTGACGCCCTCGATGTCGAACATAAGACGTTGAATCAGGACACGCTTGCCTACCACTCTGAACCGTTCGACCTCGTCGTGACCGATTTTCCCATCGAAAGCGTCGACCGTAAGGACGCGTATTTTCCCTATCAGGTCATCCTTCACCATCTTGAACA
>JBKHIE010000157.1:0-2554 GCA_046538775.1 Candidatus Izemoplasmataceae bacterium | reverse complement strand
GACGGACCCAAGATGGCCCTTCGTCAAATGGAAAAGGCACAGATTTCAAGCATCTTCGTGACCGACAAGCAACATAGGCTCAAAGGCGTCGTGGATGCGGAAGATGCCCAAAAACTCGCCAAAAAAGGTGAGAAGAACCTTCAATCCATCATCAAGACCGAAGGGGTCCATGAAGTCTCACCCGACACCCTCATCTCGGACATGCTGCCAATGGCAAGCAAGACCAAGTATCCGATTGCCGTGGTCGATGAAAACCGTAAATTGCTCGGACTCGTTGTAAGGGTCTCGGTCATTGCGGGTATCCACGGCAAATTCGAGGAAGGAGTTGAGGATAATGAGTAACCTCCCAATCCTGGCTATGTTTTTCAGATTTAAAATCGGTGATTATTTTGAAACGTTCATTGATTTTCTTACCGATAACCTAGGTTGGTTGTTTGATGGTATCAGCGCAATCGTCGAAGGCATGATCGATGCTTTCGAAGTTGCCTTGGCCTTTCCACCAGCCATCGTGCTCATCGTCATCATCACTGGCCTTGCCTGGCTTGCTGCAGGAAAGAAACCAGGCCTGGCAATCGGAACATTCCTAGGACTCTTCCTGATTGACGCCGTTGATCTTTGGCAAGAGGCGACCGAGACACTTGCACTTATTCTCGTCGCATCGTTTATCGCCTTGTTGATCGGAATTCCTACCGGGATCTATGCATCCCGCAACAAAATTGTTTCAGAAAATATCATCCGGCCTGTCCTTGACTTCATGCAGACCATGCCGGCATTCGTCTATTTGATCCCGGCAGTCATCTTCTTCGGACTCGGAACCGTCGCGGGTGCCATTGCGACCATCATCTTCTCCATGCCCCCGGTTGTAAGGCTCACCAACCTCGGTATCCGCCAAGTTCCCGCAGAAGTCGTAGAAGCAGGGAAATCCCTTGGTTCAACACCAAGACAATTGCTTCTCAAAGTACAGCTCCCGATTGCTCTACCGACCATATTGGCCGGGGTCAACCAGACCATCCTGCTTGCACTTTCGATGGTTGTCATCGCGTCAATGATCGGTGCTGGAGGACTGGGTAACCCAGTCCTCGAAGGCATCCAATCACTTGCAATTGGTGAAGGATTCGAAGGCGGTATTGCCGTTGTCGTTTTGGCAATGATTCTTGATAGGATCACTCAGGCCCTTGGCGAATCCACTTCTAAATAAAAACCAATAAAAATTCTATAGGAGGAATAATTAACATGAAAAAATTACTAGCATTTGCGTTATCACTTACCCTGGTTTTCACACTTGCCGCATGCGGTGGTGGAAGCGATTCAGAATTCTCTGAATACCCTGAAATCGTGGGTATTGAATCGGGCGCTGGCATCATGGAAGCGACCGATACTGCGATCGAGGAATACGATTTGAATATGGACCTTCAGACATCAAGCGGACCTGCGATGGTCTCTGCCCTTGGTGACGCCATTGAAAACGAAGAATGGGTCGTCGTCACTGGTTGGACTCCACACTACAAGTTCGCCGAATACGACCTCAAATTCTTAGAGGATCCCGAAGGTGTGTATGGTGAGGAAGAAGACCTTTACACCATTGCACGCTCAGGACTGGAAGACGACGATCCTGATCTCGTCACTTTCCTCGAAAACTTCTACATGGAAGAAACTGAACTCGGTGATCTCATGGGAGAAATTGCTGAAAACGATGATGACGATACCATCGACATCGCGCGTGCTTGGATGGAAGACAACGAAGATGTTTGGGAAGAATGGATTCCTGAAGGCATCGACGGTGAAGGCACTGAACTTAACATCCCTTACGTCAACTGGGCTGAAGGTGTCGCAATGACGCACCTTGTACAAGCTCTATTGATTGATGAAATGGGTTACGACGTTGAAGTCACACAGGCCGACGCCGGACCGATCTTCCAAGATGTTTCGAGCGCCGACGATTTCGGTGAATCGGATTTCTTCTTGGATGCATGGTTCCCTGTCACACACCAATCTTACCGCGATAAACATGAAGGCGATTTTGATGAAATCGGAGTCAACTTCGAAGGTGCACGCATTGGCCTGGTAGTACCTGAATATGTCGACATCGACAGCATTGATGAACTGAATGACTACCTAGATTAACATAACCTTATATGTTAAGCATCCACCGCACTGTGCGGTGGATGCTTTTCTATACCCAAACTGACAACCTTAAAATAATATAGGGGTTGACTATTGGTGATAATGTGGTATAATTAATATAGACTGAAAGTATAGGTATGGGTGTCGACATGCATCCATCTGCTACTTAAAGAACGATTGATAATAATAGGAGGAAGAATGATATGAAGAAGCTTATTGCACTTGTTACAGCCCTGACTCTTGTCTTTTCACTCGCTGCTTGCGGTGAAAACGAAGAAGAGACAGATACCATTGAACTCGGATATCAAAGCTGGGTTGATGGGATTGTCATGACACACTTGGTCGCCGTCATCCTTGAGGACGAAATGGGTTATGATACGGACATCACACAGGCGAACCTGGGACCGGTCTTCTCAGATGTAGCTTCAGG
>JBKHIE010000156.1:0-2600 GCA_046538775.1 Candidatus Izemoplasmataceae bacterium | reverse complement strand
CGTTGGTGGCGATGGAATCGCCGATCTTGGTGTCCTTAAGGACGGTGTTTCCTTCGATGGTGAGTTTCGCGGATTTCTGCGCGGTCTCGATGGCCCTTAGGACACCTTTTTCTTCGATGATGCCTGTGAACATTCTACACGCCTCCTACTTTATAGACGATCAGGACGTCGTCATCGAACGTCTCGATGGATTCACGGGTGAGGGTAAGGCTTTCCGCCACGGTGTCGTACCCTTTTCCACCGACAGGTGAAAGGGCCTGTTCGCCCCCGATGAGCTTCGGTGCGATGAAGGCGTAGTACTTGCTTAGGATCCTCGAGCGCACCGCTGAATCATTGACCGCGCTTCCGCCTTCCAGGAGGATGCTGTCGATGCCATTTTCACCGAGCGTGTCCATGAGTTTGAGAAGGTCGACTTCGCCTTCCCTTTCATCCACGATGAGAACTTTTGCTCCATGGTCCCTAAAAGCCTGGATTTTCTTTTCAGGAGCCTTTTTTGTGACGGCCACGACGGGGGTGGTGTGCGGATTTTTGAAGGCGTTCGCGCTGGTTGGGACTTCGCCGCAGGTGTCGAGGATGATCGGGGTCGGATGCTTGACCACCTTATCCTCAAGACGCACCGTGAGAAGGGGGTCGTCGTTGATGACGGTGTTGGCGCCGACCATCACCGCCGCGACCCGATGCCTGAGTTTGTGAACGAACTGCCGGGATTCGCGGTTCGTGATCCATTTTGAATCAAAGGTCCTTGTGGCGGTCTTGCCGTCGGCGCTCATGGCCGATTTCATGATGACAAAGGGCCGTTTGGTGCGGATGAAATGGAAAAAGATCTCGTTGAGTTTTCGGTTCTCCTTGTCAAGAAGCCCGCTTTCCACGACAATGCCGGCCTTTTCAAGCTTTTCAATGCCCCGCCCCGCAACCAGCGGGTTCGGGTCTTTTGAGGCGATGACCACGCGTTTGAACCGGTGCTTGACAATGGCATCCGCGCAGGGCGGGGTCTTGCCGTGGTGGCTGCACGGTTCGAGGGTCACATACATCGTCGCGCCTTCCAGGGGTTCGCCCGCGCTTTCAATCGCGTTGATCTCCGCATGGTTCTGGCCGTACACTTCATGATAGCCTTCGCCGATGATTTTCCCATCGCGGACGATGACGGCGCCGACGAGCGGGTTCGGATTTGTGAAGCCCGCCCCTTTTTCAGCCAGTTTCAAGGCGTGACTCATGTAGAATTCGTCTGAGTTCATCATAGTATTCACCCTTTTCGAATAAAAAATGCCCTGCATCTCGCAGGGCATGGTAATAGAAGACAAAAAAGGATGCCATCTTCTTCCATCCAGACTGTACTGTCGGTATGGGAATCGCACCCATTCAGCCGAAGCTCGCGGACTTTACCGCCGGTCGGGAATTTCACCCTGCCCTGAAGATGTTACAGCACTATTATAGAAAATTGTATTACAAAAGTCAATCGGTTTAATCGAGAGATTGTAGATTCTAAATAGCGATACGGAGTGTCAAATACCCGCTAGCGAACCTTGGACATGAAGTCCATTAAGGCCTCGGTATTGGGCGCATCAAGAATATCCGGGGTCCCGTGTTCGACGATGTTGCCATCCTGCATGAAGATGACATAGTCCGCAAAATCATGGACGAAGCTCAGGACGTGGGTCACAAAGACGAAGTCCTTGCCAGAGTCCCTGAGCTTTTCGACCGCTGTGAGCACGTCGTGGGTCAGGATCGGGTCGAGCGAAGAGGTCGGTTCATCGAGGAATATCGTATCGGGATCGATGGAGAGGGCACGGGCGAGGGATCCCCGTTGCGCTTGTCCGCCCGAGACGTTCATGGGAAGCTTGTGGGCCTGGTCGGAAAGCTGCAGTTTTTCCAGGTTCTTTTCGGCCGCCTTGGAAGCTTCTTCCTTGGTATACCCCCGGGTCTTTTCAAGGACCAGGGTGATGTTTTCCTTCAAGGAAAGGTGGGGAAAGAGATTGTGGGACTGAAAGACAAAGCCGACTGTCTTCCTGTATTCAGGGTCGCTTACCGGCATGCCGTTGACCGTGACGGTGCCCTCAGAAGGTTTTTCGAGGCCTGAAAGGATCCGCAGCAATGTGGACTTCCCACTGCCGCTTTGCCCGATGATGCCGATCGAGTGCTTGTCTTCAAGCTTGAAATTGAGGGAGTGAAGCACATTCACATCGTAGGTATGGGTGAGGTTCTTGAGTTCGAATTTCATTTGAGTGCCCACTTCCTTTCAAAGATCTTGACGAATTGTGAAAGGGGGATGGTGATGATGATGTAAAGCGCCCACATCACAATGTAGCCTTCGGTATAGGCGAACGTCCGGCTTTGGATGATGTCGACCGCATAGAAGAGTTCACGGAAGCTGAGCACGTTGAGGAGTGCACTTCCCTTGATGATGAGGGAGAAGTTGTTCATGAGCGGGGGCATCAGGATCCGGATGACTTGCGGGATGATGATGTAGCGGTATTTCTGAAACGATGTGAAACCGAAAAGGTCCATCGCCATGTATTGTTCTTTCGTGATGGATGAGAAGGAGGATTTGAAGATGTTGCTCATGTAGGGGGTGAAGTAGACAATCATGCCCAGGATCCCTG
>JBKHIE010000040.1:0-11530 GCA_046538775.1 Candidatus Izemoplasmataceae bacterium | reverse complement strand
AGCTGGCCTCCGAATAGATGCAGCAACACCGCACTAAAACCATAGATCGGAATCAAGGGGCCCGTCAGAAAGCCTCGATTGACATAACGTTTATGCTTGTATAGGTAAAAACCGACTTCTATCAACCAACCTACAAACGCATAAGTGAAGAATATCGCCAAATATGTCAAATGGGCCCCTCCTTTCCGGTTTTTGAATGGTTAAATCAATTAGATTATAACGCGATTCGGTCTCTGACTCAATAGAAAACGCCCCGAGGGGCGTTATCAATCCAAATCTTTCATGGTCGCCAGCATCACGGCTTTGATCGTATGCATCCGGTTTTCAGCCTCTTCAAAGACCACGCTTTGGGCGGATTCGATGACACTGTCGGTGACTTCCATTTCACCTTTTCCTATGTTCGGATAGTCTGTCTTGAATTTTTCGGCGATGGTGGCTCCGATCTCGGTGTCATCCCCGTGGAAGGCGGGAAGACAGTGCATGAAAATGGCTTCTTCGGACGCATTGTCCATCATCGTGTCGTTGACCTGATAGGGATGAAGCTTGTCGATGCGTTCGCGCCAAGTCGCTTCGGATTCACCCATGGACACCCAGACATCGGTATAGATGACATCCGCATCCTTTGTGCCCTTCATCGGGTCTTCCTCAAGCGATAGGGTTCCGCCCGTCTTTTGTGCAATGGCTTTGCACTTGTTCACAAGCGATTCACTTGGCCATAGTTCTTTCGGAGCGACCGCGGTGAAGTGCAGCCCCATCTTGGCTGCCCCGATCATCAGTGAATTGCCCATGTTGTTTCGCGCATCGCCGACATACGATAGCCGAATCCCATCCAGTCTGTTGAAATGCTCTTTGATGGTCAGGAAATCTGCAAGAATCTGGGTCGGGTGGTATAGATCGGTCAGGCCGTTCCAAACAGGGACGCCTGCGTGTTCCGCGAGTGTCGTGACGTCTGAATGGCGGTACCCTCTGAACTGAATCCCGTCATACATCCTTCCAAGCACCCTTGCGGTATCCTTGATGGACTCCTTTTTACCCATTTGAGACCCTGAAGGCCCCAGATAGGTAACCCCCATCCCCAGATCGTAAGCCCCTGCCTCGAAAGCGCAACGGGTTCTAGTGGAATCCTTTTGAAAAAGCAGGACCACATTCTTGCCGGTGAGATGGGTATGGGCGATCCCCCTACGCTTCTCGTCCTTGAGCCTTGCGGCCAGTTCAAGCAGTCCGTCGATCGCCTCTTTTGAGAAATCGAGCAGAGTGAGGAAATTGCGGTTTTTCAAAGTCATGATGTTTCTCCTTTCTTTTCCCTGTAGATTGGCATGCTCATGCATCTGGGACCGCCGCGGCCCCTGGAGAGTTCACTGGATGGAATCTCAAGCACAGTGACACCCTTCTCCCGAAGTAAGCGGTTGGTGACATGGTTTCTGGAATACGCAATCACCTTGCCCGGTTCGATGGCCAATGTGTTGGCACCGTCGTTCCACTGTTCGCGTTCGCTATCGACGATATCATTCCCTCCGCAGGAAATGAGCTCAACGTTTCGATCGAGATGCTTTTCAAGAACGGATTCGATCGTCGACACCACTTTTTCAATATGGATCGAGCCTTCCTGGGCTTTTGTGATCTCGAAGATCGTCATCTTCTTGAATACGTCACTATGCACCGTGAACAGTCCCTCATCAACCTGGGTGAAGACCGTATCCAGATGCATGAAGGCGCGGGAGGATGGGATATTGAACGCAAGAATGGTGCTGAATGTCTCTTCTTGATCAAAAAGGGTGCGGGCGAGTTCTTCGATCGCATTGGGATCGGTTCGCATGCTGATGCCGATTGCAAGTATGTTTTCACTTAAGACCAGCACATCGCCGCCCTCGATGGAATGTTCGAAAGTCCTTTCATAATAGGCTTTCAAAGGCGGTTGCCTGAAACGGGGGTGGTGTTTGAGAATCAGATTCGAGAACAGCGTCTCACGCCGTCTTGTTGAGGTGTACATGCGGTTGATTGCGACCCCTGTGCCGATGCTTGAGAACGGATCGCGCTGAAACAGGATATTCGGCATCGGGTCGGTATAGAAAGGGTATTCGCTTTCCAGCATCTCCATGATGGTCTCGCCACAATGATCGGGAAGTTCGGATTTCTTGATCCCGGAGATCATTTTCTCAACCATGTCCTTGGTGTCCATGGATTCTAGGTAGTCGTAGATGGCCTTTACGGCGCTCTTGGTCTTCACTCCCGATTCCTGGATGAACTGACGGATGAAGGCCTCGCCATCGTCTTTTTCCAATCCATCAAGCGTTTCACTGACCATGTCGGTGAGGTAAAGCACTTCGACACCTTCTTTTCTCAGGGTCTCTGCGAAGGCATCGTGTTCTTCTTGGGCGATATCCAGGAAGGGAATGTCATCGAACAGAAGCTTGTCTAAAAGCTTCGGAGTCAGATTTTCCAGTTCCCTACCCGGCCTATGGAGCAGTACCGTTTTAAGTTTTCCGATTTCTGAATATACGTTGATCATTGTGTCACGTCCTTAACGTCTTATAGTTTCTTGGCACACGTTTCCCTACCATGCAGAGAACTTCATAGCTGATCGTATCCAAACGGTCTGCCACGCTGTTTGCATCAATCTCTTTTTGTCCGAACAGGGTCACTTCATCATAGCGATGCACCGATTCATCAATCTTCACGAACATCATGTCCATGCATACCCTTCCAACAATCGGGTATGGCTTCCCATGGATGCGCACGACCCCTCCTTGGTTCTTTCTGATCCATCCATCGGCGTATCCGATTGGCAGGATTGCAATCTTCTCTCGTTCGGATGCTTGGTATGCAATGTCATACCCCAGATAATCCCCGGGTTCTAGCGTCCTGATCTCCATGACCTCGCTCTTGAGAGTCATGACCGGTTTCAGGTAATGAAGCCTTCCTTCCAGAGAATAACCATACAAGGAGATGCCGGTTCGCACATGGGTTGTGTAGGGAAGACTTTTTTGATATTTGACAACGGCCGAAGAATTCGAGGCATGGATGCTCATTGGCATATAGGGAAGTTTATTGAGGATTTCTTCAAAACGGGCTTTTTGCCGGTAAAAGTATGCCTCATCAGAATCTGCGGTCGCAAAATGGGTGAAGATCCCTTCTAGTTTGAGCGACTCGTTCTTTTGAGCGGTCTTGAATACGCGGTTGATGGTATCAGTGTCCGAAAACCCGAGCCTGTGCATTCCCGAGTCTACTTTGACATGGAACCTGAGCGGCAGTGACGACGCCGTCATTGCATCGAAGACATTCTGGTTTGTCAGGGTGAAAAGGAGGTTGTGCCTTGAAAGGACAGGAAGGTCGGAAGGTTTGATGGCCCCCATGATCAAGAGGTCCACATCAAACCCCATGGCTTTGATTTCCAAAGCCTCTTCTATCAGGCTTACGGCGAACAGTCTCACATTGTGTCGCTCATAAAGATGACGGACCACTTCCTTTGCACCGTGACCATACGCATCCGCCTTGACGACCGGAATCACTGTCTTGCCCTCTGACAAGTCGACTAAAGCGGCATAATTGTCACTCAAGGCATCAAGGTCAATGTCGGCCCATGTCGGCCTATGCATCTTAGTCATGGTGTTTCACCACATAAGGGGATGTCATCAGGGAAAGGAGGCTTCCATAGGTCAACTTGAAGACGAGAGTGTCCCCAAGTTTATAGCGTTCCTTGCCCAATGTGATATCGGCAATGACATGGTCGCTACTGCTGCCGATCAACTTGATGTCCGGATCCACAGGAATGAGTTCACGGTGGTCCACATCCTGTTTGCCTATGGCCAGGATCGCACGCTTGCGGGTTCCAAGATCCTTGAAATCAGGCTTTTTCCCAAAAGCGTTCATTCCGATTTCACCTTCAGGATACGAAGGTTTGTTCTTGAGTTCGATGATATCAACCTCCAAGGTGAAGACATCGTCAAAGAACCCCTCCATGACATTGCCGAACGATGTCTCCCGTCCCAAGGCCAACGCTTCCCCGATCCTCAGATTCGTGAGCGTGTGGTGCTTGCTTGAATCCAGAAACGCCAAGTGGGAGGAGTTCCCTCCCGATATGATGGGTAGCGGTTTTCCAATCATTGCCTCCACTTTATTGACAACCCGGTCGAACCTATCCAGGGTGGCATCGGTAGGAAGCACACCCCCATAACACGTAATGTTTGTGCCAAGACCATAGAGGTCGATGTTGGACAGTTCCATGATGGCTTTTACAGACTCAAAGACTTCATCCTCATCATAGATGCCTTCGCGAAGATCCCCGATATCGACCATCAGGATGATGCTGTGGGTCTTATGGAACCTTCTCGCGCTTTCATTGAGTTTCTTTACGGTTTCAATCTCCGAGTTCAAGGAAATGTCTGAATGCAATACGACCGCATCGGTCTCATGCATCGAAGGCAGTCTGAGCAGGACCTTCTTTGCGTCGGTTGCGATCGTCTTGAGGTTTTCGATCCTTGAATCGGCAATGTAGGGAACCCCGACTTCCTTGATGATTTCAACCAGACGGGGGTCCGCTCTAAAGACCTTGGTGACAGCCATCATGGATAACCCCTGCCCGTCGAGCAGCTTTTGCATCCGTTCGACATTTGAACGGTACTTTCCGGTGTCAATGTTAAGTCTCGGATACATCGTCTTTCCCCTCCAACCTAAGCGATTGTTGCAATATCTGAGTGGCTTGTCCTAAGTATTCCAATGACAAGACACCGCCTGCGGCCATTACATAATCATGGTCCTTGAGAATGGTCACATCATGGTCTGGCATCATTCTGTTGGGTCTTTTTCTGATGTATTCCCTCACCATCGATTCCGTGTCGTCCAGATTTATGAGTGCGCCTCCTGTGAGTATGATGTATTGGACACGTGAAAGGTCTCTGCCATCCGGAATGACCTTTCTTCCCGACGAAGTGTAGACGTTTTTCAAATTGCCCACATGACGGTCGAGGGCTTTAAATACGCAAATCCTGGAAAGTTCCCGCACGAATGCCCTTTGCAAGGGGGTTTCTGGCATGTATGTATAATTGTCCTTAAGTGATTGCAATTCGGATTCATCGATCCTATGTTCTTGTTTGAACACTTCTTTATCAAGCTGGCTCCAGACGTTCTCCGCATTCACAAATACACCAAGGTCGCCTTCGACCGTCCTTTTTTCAAGCGGCTCACCTTCCATGAAGTCTTCGTATTCTTCACGAGGGACACTGATCGAATGCACGTCGGTCGTCGCGCCTCCGACATCGATCACCATGACATTTCCAAGGTGTCTGCTCAGAATCATGGTGCTTTCCATGACGGCCCCAGGTGTGGGCATGATCGAACCATTCACCTGTGTCCTTATGTACTGCATGCCTTTGGCCTTGGTGATGTTTTCCTCGAAAGTCTTGTAGATCACCCTGCGAAGAGGGTGGATGTTCATGAAATCCACCCGTGGGTAGACATTTTCCGTGATGATCAGAAACTCTTTTTGATCGCTTGCCTTAAAGTGTTTTTCAATACGGGGGCCATTTTCTTTGTTTCCGGCATAAACGATGGGCACATTCAGTTTCAACGCCTCGATTTTCTTTATGTTCTCATAGGCGGTACGCTTATCCCCATAATCGGTCCCCCCCGACACCAAGACAATGTTAGGCTCTGCCTTCTTGATGGTTTCAAGGTCATCCGCCTCAAGATCGCCCGAAGTGACAAAATGGACATTCGCGCCTGCATTCAATGCGGCTTCCTGTGCAGCTTTGACCGTCATGTCATAGACCAGGCCGGATACGGTCATCCGTAACCCTCCAGCGGCGCTGGAGGTTGCGAATAAGCGGTCGTATGTGATGGGTGTTCCAAGGCTGTCTTCCAACTGGGAAATCGCTTTGTTCAGGCCTTCCCTTACATCCGTAGACACCGTGGTATTGGCGATGCCACGGCCGATGAATCTTGGAACAGGTGTGAAACCAAAAGCGTTGACTACGGTAGTGGTACTACCGATTTCCGCCACAAGGCACTCAATCTTCATGGGAATGCATCGCCTTGTGTTGCTGGATGATGAATGTAGCCACATGCTGACCGGTAGCGCCTCTTCCGAACCCTTGGTCCATGTGGTGTTTACGGGCGATTTCAGGTGTGACTTGCGTCCCGCCCGCAATGAGGATCAGACGGTCTCTGACACCGCGTTCCACCGCATAATCATGGAGCTTCTTCATATTCTTATAATGGACATTGTCATGCGAAATGACCGTGGACATCAACACGGCGTCCGCGTCGGTCTCGATCGCTGCATCGATGAATTTCTCGATGGGGACGCTGGTGCCTAGATATTCATACACGATGCCGTATTTTTCAACGCCGCCATGCTTGATATCCAACACTTCCCGCATGCCTACGCTATGCTCGTCGTCACCACCGGTTCCGGCCACAACCTTGAGCGGGTGTTTCTTCACATAATCGAAGATCTGGTCCTCTGATATGGTGTCCAGCTGTTCCGGCAAAGTGAGCTTCGAGACATCGATGTCGAAAGCGACACGACCCTTGATCTGGATGCGTGTGCCCTCGCTAGGATGCAGGACTTCAGAATGGATGGCCTCGACATCCTGAAGATTCATCCTGCGACCGGTTTCGAGTGCGGCTTCGATGGCCACCCGTTTTTCTAGTGGGAAAAAGAGATCGACCGTGACGACCCCGTCCCCTAGCCATTCAACTTCAGGGCGGGCCACATTCGATTTTCGGTACTTTTCTGTTTCATCCATGCGAAGGTATACATTGTCGTTACCGTCAAGTTCATCAATGAACTGAATCTTGTCTGGGTCTTCAAACGTGGATCCACCTATCAATTTGGAAGGATTATCCTTATGAGCTTCGCTGTATTGTTCGATGTTGTTGTATCCGAAGTGAGCGGTGACCGGGGCCATGTAATCGGGGTCGCGTTCAATGATCGTGCCGGCTCCTATGCCACCATTAATGGCTCTTACAATGCCGTCGCCGTTTCGCGCCGGGTATTCGCCGCTATCGACGAACATTCCCGCCTCGACCGCTTCGAAATAGCCTCCCAATGATAGAATCTCTTCCAACATCAGAACGGCTCTTTCCTGAATCTCGCGTTTCTTCTTTACAATATACCCTTCATCCTTGATCCCTACCATGGACAATAGGTCGTCCATGCCCATCATGGCTTGTTTGGTGGTGTCAAGGGCTTCGACGTTGTAGACATGCCACGGAACATTGCGCCCTTCATCAGGGGTGATGGTGCTTTGGATATCCGCGCTTGTCAGTCTCGAAATCAGCAGGTTCAATACATGAGTGACGGTCGCTTCACGGGTTGAGGAGTCCATGTATTTGGTGTTCATCTGAGCCCGGATCTTGTACTTATCAAAAAATTCCCTTAGGGCCACCGCGAAAGGAAGGTTCAGTTTCAAATCCGGGGACGGTGGCGCTGCGGGAGGGACGGAAGAAAGACAGATATTCTCAGGCTTGATGCCGACTTTTTCGCTGAATACAGCATTGATGGCATGCTGTACGAGTATTTCCGGCATGACTTTCCAGGCATCCCGGGCTGTTGCGTTGGCGTTGTGGGCCCCGTCAATCTGGGCAATGTTGTCATAGGCGAGAATCTTCTTGCTTTCAGCGGCATCCACAAAACTTCTTACCATGTTGATGTTCCGGTATAGGACATTGTATTGGGGATCCTGATGCGCTCCGTTCACACCCTCTTCTGCGAAAAGCACCGCGATCTCAGGGCCGGCGACACCCGATACATACGAATGGTAATTAATGGGTCTTCCGACTTCCTCCTCGATAGAATCGAGCGCTTTCCGTTGCGCCCGGATCTGTTTCCGGGTGATGGGAATGCCTCCGATGCCTTGGGGCGTCCCTTCTAGAAGGCCATCAAAATGGGACTGTCCTGCCGTCCTTATGACCATGATGTGATCCGCGCCATGGTATGCCGCCATACGGAATCTGCGAATATCGTCTTCGAACCGCCCCGAGGCGATCTCGGCGGTGATCACCGCATCCGGTTGGGGGTCGATGTTATTGATAAACCGGGCCGCTTGAAGAGGGACGGACCGTTTCAAAGGTTTGCTTGCCTGTTTGAAGGTGAAAGGTCCGTGGGTCTGAGGCCCTTTTTCTCTCCAGGTCCAACCATGCCGTTTGGGACGGTAATCCTTCAGGTCCTCAAGGATGTGTCGAATATCCAGCTTCTCATCAGGATTCAGTGTCTTCATGGATATTGAACACCTCCTTGAGATAAGGGATATGTTTGGTCTTGGCAAGGGCTTCTCCTGCGTCCCGGTATGAGATTCCCTTGTCCTTGGCCAATCGGTAGACACAGTGGCCCGCCCCTTTGGATAACAAGTGATGGTCAAAAAGGTTGTCGACAATTTCCTTGGCTTCAATGCTCGAAAAGCCCATCCTTAGAAGAACGCTGCGCTCAATGGACTTTGAAGTATACTTATGGCCCATCGCTACAAGAGGGTCGACCAATTTTTCCGACAGTTCAAAGAAGTACTTCCTTAATTCCTGGTCACTCATGGACTCAAGATGCTTTCTTCTTTGTTCGTAATCGTCATTTCTTTCTTTCATTCCGTACCTCCTCCAACATGACCCTTATATCATCCTCGTCCACTTTCATCTCTTGTTCCAAGAAGAGGTAATCCATGGGCTTGAGATCGACATCCCTGTAGCGCTTCAAATAGGTTTTCTGTATATGTCTCAACGGTATTTCCTTGAGTAAAAGATCCTCACCGCTCTTGGGAAAAACAATGGTTTCACCCGGGACCTCTTCCAAAGGGTCACCGAACTTCAACTCGATACCGTTTTCCTTCGCAAACGACAGTTGGGCATTGTGGTGTTTGCCTGCCCCTGTGTATTCGGTCTCCTGAACCACAATGATTTCATCCCGTCTCATTTTTTGAGCCATCCTGAAGGCGACGGCAAGGCTCGTGTTGCCTGCCGGTCCGCGTTCCATGCCTTCCAAGGCACTCAACGCTTCCGTGATGAAAAAGACGCTTCCCTGATTGACCACAAAATATTTATTCGCATACCTTAGGGGACGGGCCGCACTTCTTGGTACGTCGCTTCGATCCGGATTGATCGCGAAGGGGATACCAAAGCCCGTATGGCCCGTTGTGAACGATTTACGGTTGAAATGTTCATCGTTGGCCATGTGAAGGCCTTTGAGATTGACACTTGCAGCATACACCTGGGTATTGGTCGCCCCAGCACGATGCAGGCCTCTCGCTGTACCGGTGAGGTTCCCTCCTCCGGCATTGGTCGCAATCACCAGTTCAGGAAATTTACCGTAGCGTTCCTTCGTTTCTTTTGCGATCTCATAACCGAGCGTCTCGATCCCGAGGATTCCATAGGGGGAATAAAGCGAGGCATTGAAGAACTTGGTGATGTCGAGGAGATGTAAAAAAACATAAAAAAGTTCTGGCCCCACGCTCAGTTGAATGACTTCAGCACCGTATGCCTCACAAGCGCGGGCTTTCTCCAATATTTCAGGTTGCGCTTTTCCATTTGAATCGAAACATTCCTGGACAATGATGCATTCAAGTCCATATTTTGCGGCCATGGCCGCGACTGCAGCGCCGTAGTTCCCGCTGGTCGCTGCGATAACGCCCTGATAGCCCATTTCCTTGGCCTTATGGACGCTCATCGCAGCCCGTCTTGCCTTGAATGAGCCGCTGAGATTGGCTGCCTCGTCCTTTAGAAGGATACGCGCTCCATAACCCTCTTCTGAAAACTTTCTGGCATAAGCCGTCAAATTCTTCAACTCTGTCAAAGGTGTGTTCCCGATCATGTTTTCTTGTTGTATCCTTTGAACATCTTCAAAAGAATACCCTGCAGAATCCATTAATTTCTTGTAATCAAAACCGATTCCATCCAATTCAAAATCATCATAATCCAACCCTATGGATGCTCGAATGATTTCAGATTTTCGCTTTTCCAGTGACTCAATGTTGAAATCATACTTATTTCCTGCCACGGTTATCCCCCCATAACTCATGCTTTACAATTGAACGGATTTTATCGACCTCTTCCACATAATTGCCGAAGTCATGTTTATGTCGGGGTTCAACTTCTTTCAAGACACCTCTTACAAACCGTCCGGTGACCGTCTTTATTGTAGCTTGTTCATAAAGGTCGGCCTCTGTCATAAGCTCGCCTTTCACCCAGGCGTTTAATGGTTTTTTTGCCGTGGCTTCAGGCAGTTTGTCAACACGGTCTTCTGGCTTTAGAAGAACAGTGCTGACTTGGACATGCATCCCTTTTTTTGCCGGCATGTTATCGCTCCTTCTTCAAGTAATTTTTTAACACGTCATAATAATAGCATAAAAGCCTTTTCATTGTATACCTGTTAGGTTTGAAGACAATCTATTTTGAGACATCAAATGCGTGTGGTACCCCGAGGTCTATCATTGTTTTCAATCCTGCCGACGCTTCGACTACTTTAGGTATCATGTTCACACACATCGCAATCGTTCCGATCCCCCCATCAATTTCCGGAGTAATGGAAAGCTCGATCTTGGGAGAGCCGTGCAAGGTGACATAATCGCCTGTGTCAATGCCTTCTTCTTGAGGCTCGATCTGTTGCGGGTGTTTCATGATGATGAAAGGTTTTCCATCTACATGCGCTATAGCCTCCATGTTTATACCCGCCACATGCCCCTCAGGCGCATGACCGTATTTGCTTTGCCTCTCTTTTTGGGCAATGATCGGCTTCATCGTCTGTTCAAAGTTTTCAATGGAAACACCTAGAGCCTCTCCTATCATATACACGCTTTCTTTAAAGCCCACATGCCCGGCAAGATTTCCTTCCTGACGTTTCTTTTCAAATTCTTCAATCGAGAGGCCTACGCCCTGCTCTTCCATGACAGTATGGCCAAAAGGTGAAAGATTGTTGATTCTGGTAATCTCTATCCTATCAAGCCGTTGCATGGGTGCTGTCATAAAAACAGCCAATAAATCCATGACAAAACCAGGATTGATCCCCGTCCCGAGGCAACTCACGTTATGCTTCTTGGCTAACGTGTCCAGCTTTTGCGCGAGTTCCGGCGCATTGGCTTTGGGGTACGCCATCTCTTCAGCTGTACTGATGATGTTGATTCCCTTTTTCAGGACACGCTCCATTTTAGAAAAAGAGCTCTTCACATGTGAATCCGTCGCTATGATCATCAGATCTGGTCCCAGTTCAATCACGGAATCAATGTTTTTGCTAATTTCAACATCCTCACCTGAGTAATGCCTTCCCAAGATATCGGACAATCGTCTTCCTTGATAATCCGGATGGATATCACAAACGCCTACCAATTCTAGATGGGGTTTTTCACCAATCATTTCGACAATGCCTTGCCCCATTGCTCCAAAACCCCATACACCGACTCTCATATTCTTCATAACTGCCACCTTTCGCTATTTTCTACAATTTAAACACTATAGTCATAATAACATAAAAGCCCTTACATTTGCATACCCTATAAAAAAAGACCCTGAAGTTATTCAGAGTCTTCGTCCAACCCATTCATTTCTCTGT
>JBKHIE010000155.1:0-2609 GCA_046538775.1 Candidatus Izemoplasmataceae bacterium | reverse complement strand
ATTTTTGTCTCACTCGACGAGACGGAAGTGAGCGGGTTTCCCACATTCAAGGAGATGTTCGACACCGTTCAGCAAAACCGCCTCAAATACAACTCGGTCGTCCTTTATTACAACCACACCATCCAAGGTTTTCCAGTTCGTTTCCTTGCGAACCGTTTCGGCTTCAAGACCAAGGAATATTTCGGATGATGCAAGTGCCCGCCGGGCACTTTTTCTTTGGTCGGACGCCTATGATTTGCATACAAACATTTACCTTGGGAAATTTCAGGTTTGCTGTTGATTTCTAAATTAAGGAGAGTATAATATATGTGTGGAGAAAGCGTTTTCAACTATGAGTGTTTGTGAGGGTCTGACCATGGACAGAAACGTCATGTCAAAAATGCATTCGCCCTTCAATAACGAGAGTCCTCTTACCAATAGGACTAACGCTTTTCAACATCTTATACACTCGAAAAAAAAGGATGATTTTTCAATCGGAGAATTGTCCTTTTTATTGTGGCTAGGAAAGACCGGAGGGATTGACACATGCAAACAGTCATCATAGGGGTCATCGGAGCGGATGTCCATGCTGTTGGGAACAAGATCATTGAACACGTCCTCAAAGAGCAGGGGTTCAATGTGGTGAATATCGGTGTCCTCTCTTCACAGGAGGATTTCATCAATGCGGCCATCGAGACCGATGCCAAGGCCATGCTCGTCTCCTCGCTTTACGGTCATGGCGAGATGGACTGCAAGTACATGCGCGAGAACTGCGAGGAGGCGGGTCTTGATGACATCCTGCTTTATGTCGGTGGCAACATCGTGGTGGGGAAGCAGGATTTCAAGGACGTCGAGGAACGCTTCAAGAAGATGGGATTCAACCGGGTGTACCCACCCGGCGCGGACATTGAGAAGGCGGTTGAGGATCTCAAGAAGGATCTTGGTTCCTGATGGGCACGCATCTCTTGGTTGATTTCGGATCGACATACACCAAACTGACCGCTGTCGATCTTGACAAGGAAACACTCATAGGCACCTCAAGGGCCATGACCACCGTCAAGACGGATGTGCTCGAGGGATTCGACCAGGCCCTTGAAAAATTGGAGGCCGCCCATCCTGACATGCCTGAAATCGTGCAGATCTCAGCCTGCTCATCCGCCGCAGGCGGACTCAAGATGGCCGCCATCGGGCTTGTCGAGGAGCTCACCGCGGAAGCGGCGAAGCGCGCCTGCCTCGGTGCGGGGGCGCTGGTCAACCACGTCTTCAGTCATCACCTCTCAAAAAAAGAGATCAAGACCCTTAAGAACGCGGCCATCGATATCGTCCTCCTGGCCGGAGGCACCGACGGCGGGAACTCTGAATGCATCATCCATAACGCCAAGAAACTCAAGGAAGCCGACCTCGGTGTGCCGATCATCGTCGCCGGCAACAAGGATGCGGCCGATGCGATCGAAGACCTCTATAAGGATAGCGGCATCGAATACTACATTGTCGAAAACGTCATGCCCAAACTGAAGAAACTCAATGTCGAGGACGCCAAGAAGATCATCCGGAAAATCTTCATCGACAAGATCATCGAAGGCAAGGGCATCAAGAAGGCCGAACAGAAGACCGGCGAGATCATCATGCCCACACCCGAAGCCGTCTTGCAGGCGGCCGAGCTTCTGGCCAAGGGCCATGAAGAAAACGAAGGTTTCGGTGAGCTCATGGTCATCGACATCGGCGGGGCGACCACGGATGTCCATACCATCGGCGAGGGGACCCCGAAACGCACGGAAGTCATCCTCAAAGGCCTGCAGGAACCGTTCGCCAAACGCACCGTCGAGGGCGACCTCGGCATGCGCTATAGCGCGAACGCCCTTGTGAGTCTCGTCTCCCCTTATGAATTCAAGCAATACTACGATACCGAGAAGAACGGCTACAGCGAAAACTTCAAGGACCACGCCCAAAAGCGTCATGACAACGTCGACTACCTTCCCGACAACGAGGAGGAAGAGGCCTTCGACGAGGCGCTTGCACGCATCTGTACGGACTTTTCCGTCAGCCGTCACGTAGGGACCGTCGAGGTCGTCTACACCCCCCTTGGCAACATGTACTATCAGACCGGCAAGGACCTCACGAACGTTCAATACGTCATCGGGACCGGCGGGGTTTTGATCCATCATCCGGAGGCGAAGCGGATCTTGCGTGAAGTCGAGCAGAAATCGAACAAGAAACTCGAACTGAGACCCAAGCACTCGACCTTCCTGATCGACGAATCCTACATCCTCTCCGCGATGGGGCTTCTGGCACAGAAGAACCCGAGACTCGCACTCAAACTGATGAAACGACACTTGAAATAGGAGTTCAGCCATCATGATAAATAATAAGAAACTCGACTGGGATTTGTTTTTGGAGACCCGGAAGGAAGTCCTTCAACAATGGCCCACGGGTTCCGATGAAGCCTTGGAACTTGAAGAGGCCGTGAAGACCCTTTCGAATGTTCCGGACCACAAGCAGTTCGCCAAGAAATTAAGACGCGCGAAATCACTCGGGATCACCATGGTCCAGCCCCGGGCCGGCGTCGCGCTGATCGACGAGCACATCGCCCTGCTTGATGCGCTGCATAAAAAAGGCGGCGCCGATTTCCT
>JBKHIE010000039.1:0-11757 GCA_046538775.1 Candidatus Izemoplasmataceae bacterium | reverse complement strand
GTCTTTTCAAGCTGCATCAACGAGACGCTATTCGTCGCGACAAATGTCGCGAAAGGGCTTTGGAGAAACGAACCCACCTACGCGCTTGAGATGCTTGCTATCATCAGACGGTGTCTTCGGTTCATGCTTGCATGGAAGGCAGGGAGCGATCACGGCTTCAAGATATCGGTGGGCAAGTTTTCTAAACACCTTGGTGAATATGTCGAACCGGCCCTTTATCAAGGGCTTCTGGACACCTACACGACCGCAGACCCTGAAGCGGTCTGGAAAGGCCTTTTCACACTGCTTGAAACATTTGATCAGGCCGCAAACCACGTTGCGAAGAAACTCGGATACAAATACCCCCGGGATGACACAAAAGCGGTGACCGGATATCTTAGGGAAGTAAAAATAGATTCTTTAAAAGAGGGTCATGACCATGCAGATTGAACGGTTGAATGAAAAGGACTATGCATCGATTCCGATGCGGATAGAAGGCGAATCAGTATATAGGCTTATCAAACCGGGCCCTTTGACGTTCTCGCTCAAGAAAGAAACTACAGAAGAATTTGGTTATGATGTGAACGATGAAGAACCTGGAGCGTGGAAGAAGTTCATCTCGATGCGGAACTTCAGGATGGTCGGCATCCGTTATGACGACCAGGTCGTTGCGGCGATGAGCCTTGTCCATGACAACACGACGGTGAGGATGCTTGAGGGACGCAAGGATGTTTTGCTTATATGGGACCTGAGGGTCCATCCCGACCATAAGCGCAAGGGTTATGGGAAGGCATTGATCGAATACGCCCGAAAAGAAGCCAAATCGCTTGGTGTCAACCATCTTCGTCTTGAGACACAGAACACAAATCCTAACGCCATAGAATTCTATTTGGCCGTGGGTTTTGAACTTGCACATATCCGAGAACACGCCTACAGCAAGGATTCGGTTCAAGACGCCGGAATCGAAAATGAAGTCATGCTTGTATTCAACGAGGTCATCGTGGATTGACTCGCTTTTCCGCCCGCAAACATTCCCATGGACCGGGTTTGAGCGTTTTAACTTTCATTGTATGAATAAAACCCTTATAATGAGGTTAAGGGGGTGGGATCGATGGACGGATATCAAAAAAGAACCATCAGGAAACAAAATGCGATCCTCGAGGCTGCATACCGCTTGTTCCTGCAACAAGGCGTAAGGGCAACACCCGTAGCGCTCATCGCTAAAGAGGCGAGCGTGTCCCAAGTCACGATTTACAACTATTTCCATAGTAAGCAGACGGTGGTCCGAAGGGTTGTCCAACGACTCATCGAGGATGATACCAAGGCATTCGAAGCCATCGTTTACGATGGATCGTCCCGCTTTTCAATCAAGATGGATCGTCTGATGGCGTTCTTGGAGAGCAAGATCGACGAATACGACATGGCATTGATTCAGGAACTGGTCGCTTCCGAAGAGCCCACTTTGAGCAAAGTCCTAAAATGGTATGTCGACAACCGCATCGCGACCGCCTTGGCGTATTTTGTCAGGGAAGGCGTGCGTGAAGGCAAGATTTCCGACACGCTGGACGAACAGGTCGTCTACGATCATTTCGCCCTTTTCGACTTTGGATCCATTGATCAAAAAGCGGCTTTGAAAAGCCATCTGAGAATCCTCTTCTTCGGTATAAAAGGAAGCAGTTGAAATGAAAAAGAAGTATTTAAGACGGATAAGCCTTGTGGCCATGGGGGTGCTCCTGCTTGTCATGGTGGGTTACGCACTCTCGATAAACAGGGCGGACGATGAAGCGATCGAGGCCCTGGATGTCGATTACGAGCTTGTTTCAGGGACTTACCATGTGAAAGCGAACAATGCACTTGCGGAGGTTGTTTTTTACCCGGGGGCATTGGTTGAACCTGAAGCCTATCTTCCGCTTGCGGAAAAACTGGCCAAACAAGGGTTCAACGTATACATTCCCAAAATGCCTTTGCATCTGGCAATCCTTGATGCGAATGCGGTAGAAAAAATCGGTGTCGACGGTAGCAAGCCGGTCTATATCGGGGGGCATTCACTCGGAGGCGTCGCAGCCCTGTCCCATCTGGATGAACATCGTGACGATTTCGATGGGCTTTTCCTGATTGCCAGCTATCCCCAGCCAAGCGTAGACTTGAGCGAGTGGGAGCGACCGGTCCTTTCAATCACCGCATCGAATGACGGGGTGATGGATGTGACGAACTATAACGAGGCACTGGAAAGACTGCCCGACCATACCGTCCAGTATGAGATTTACGGTGCGAACCATTCCAATTTCGGCAATTACGGAAAGCAGCGGCTTGATGAAGACGCAGACATTACACGATCATCTCAACAGACCTTGACAGCCAACCGAATCGGTAGCATGATTCTGAACAATCTGGAGTGATTGCATGCGATTGAATGGAAAATATGCAGTGGTTACGGGCGCGTCCAGCGGCATCGGACGGGCCCTTGTGCCATATTTGCTTAAAGAAGGGGCGTTTGTCCTCGCGGTGAGCCGGACCATCGAAGAGACGATGGACATCACCCATGCCAGGCTCTGGCTCAAGAACATCGATCTGAAAGACAGGAAAGCGATCGATGCGCTTTTCGAGCACGCGATGGAGTGTTTCGGAACCATCGATGTGTTCATTGCGAACGCAGGCTTTGCGTATTATGAACCTTTTGAGCAATTGACATACGAACGGATCCAGTCGATAATGGCTACAAACGTGACATCCGTCTTTTACAGTGCGATGATAATGAAAACGTTGAATGAGACCAGGGCCTTTAACTTCATGGTCACAGCCAGTGCGATCGCACGGTTGCCCATGGCAGGGTTTGCGCTCTACGGAGCGACCAAGGCCGCGGTTGACAACTTCATCAGGGCGGCGAATCTGGAAAGAGTCCGCAAGGACCATACCTTCCAGGCTGTTTTTCCGATCGCGACCAACACCCGGTTTTTTCATAAAGCGGACGCACAGCAACCGTGGCCGGTCCAAACACCTGAAAAAGTCGCCCGCAAGATGATCAGGGGATTGAAACGAAACAAGAAGGAGATTCATCCCTTCCCACTGTTAAAATGGACCCAAAGGCTGTGCCCGGTTTGCATAAGACCCTATGTCCTCAATGAACGTAGGAAGTTCTATAAAAGCGAACGGGACAAATAAACCTGAAAAACCATCATGATCTACCAGGAGGGATTGCATGGAATCACTGACCATCGAACTGATTCTTTGGCTGCAACAATCCAGAGGGACGGTTATTGAACTTTTCTTCCATTTCATTTCATTTCTAGGGGAAGCGTATGTATACATCGCTATCCTTGGTGTCGTCTATTGGACCATCAATAAGAAATTCGGAGAATACCTGGCCACCACGCTTGGACTGAGTTTGACCATCAACAACCTAATCAAGGGACTGACCAGGCTACCAAGACCTTATGAAAGCCATCCTGAGATTGAGAACCTGCGTCCTGAGACCTCTTCAGGAAGCAGTTTCCCAAGCGGGCATACCCAGGGATTCAGTTCGTTCTTGTTTGCCATAGCCAATGATCTTAAACAAAGAAAATGGTGGGTCGTCGCCATCGTCTTGACAGGCTTCATGATGCTAAGCCGGATGTATCTCGGTGTCCATTATCTAAGGGATGTCCTGGTCGGCGGTGTCCTGGGACTTGCCATTGCGATTGGCCATGGCCTTCTTTTCAACCGGTTCTACGATGACCGTAAGGCGTTGCATCGGTATTACCTGGTGCTGCTCGTCCTTTTCCTCCCCTTTCTTTTCATTCTTTCCAACAATAATTTCTTCCAAGGGTATGGCATCATGGCCGGTCTCATCGTCGCCGCTTCGCTTGAGCATGCGTATGTCGGTTTTTCATTGGACAGGCCCTTGAAGGTGCTTATAGTACGTGTGGTCGTGGGATTTGTGCTGCTTTTGGTCACATTGTTGGCACTCGAGACGCTTTTCGAGCTTGTCGGATTCGACAAGGGGACATGGGGCTATAACATGCTCGATTTCATCCTTTACTTCCTGCTTTCGCTTGTCGGATTCTATCTGTACCCCCTGGTTTTCAAACGCCTTGGCTACTAGTGAGGATGGGCCCGGCTTCTTGACGGGTTGAACGGTATCGTCCTAAAGACATAAAAAATGCCAATCCCAAGTCTTTGGATTGGCATTTTCTATCTAGAGATAGAAGATGTTCTTTTTATACATCTCGAAGATCTTCTGGTTGTGTTCGTCGCCACCATCGAGGTTGGCACTGTAAAGCACTGGCACGTCCTTGCCGTTGTCCAGAAGTTTCTGTGTCAAGCCTGTGACCATGCTGTTGACGATGGTTGCGCCGACCACGGTGCTTGTCGGGGCGACTTTCTGGTCCATGCCCTCGAACTTCATGGCGGCATCGCCCTTGTCGCCGTGATTGTCGATGACAAGGTCGGCGAGCTCGAAGAGCCGTTTACCAGAAGGATGGCGGCTTTCCACCTCTTTTGAATAGGTGAGGTTCGTGAGGGCTATGATTTTTGCGCCGCGTTTCTTCGCGGCGTCCACAAAGTCAATCATGACAGTATTGCGTCCGGAGACACTGTGCGTGATGATCACATCGTCTTTTTGAATGGGTGTCTTGTCGGCGATCAGGGTGCCAAACCCTTCCAGACGTTCCATTTTGGACGTGAACGTCACCGGTTTCACATCGAGCATGAGGCCCGGGGAATGAACAGGGTTCATGGTGGCCATGCCGCCGGCCCGGTATGTGAGTTCCTGGGAGAGGATTCCGGCATGGGATGCGCCGAAGACGAAGATGTTGCGTTTGTTCACTGTGGCGTCATACAGCATGTCCACCGCCTTTTCAATGGCGGTGGACTCATGCTTTAAAACGGTGTCCAGGAGTGACTGAATGTGGTGGAAATAGCTTCTGTGGTCAGGCATTAACCGGTGACACCACTAAAGAGGTCGGCGATGAATCCGGTGATGGTGCCCCATAGACTCATGTCGTTACCACCGAAGATGAGCATCCAGTTCTGGATGGTTTCGCTGAAGAATGTGAGACTGATACCGAGCAGACCAACCATCACGATGGCTGCAACGGTGGTACCGATGACGGCACCGCGCATACCGCCTTGGCCTTCGGCCATGATGGAGGCCGTACCACATTCAAAGAAGCTGGTGATGACAAGCGGAATGAGTAGGACGCCGAACAAGTTGAGCGAGTTTGCGAGAATGATCATCAAGGTGGATGTGATCATTGCGATGATGAAACCGATGAGGAGCGCATTCGGTTTGAAGTTGAAGAAAAGGGGCGCATCGTAGGCGGGTTGGGCATCAGGAATGAGTTTTTCACTGATCCCTTGGAAAGCCGGCACGATTTCGTTGACAAGCAGACGGACACCATAGAGCAGGATAAGTAGTCCGGCGCCAAACTGCAGACCCTGTTCGAGGGCATAAGGGAAGAGAGCCTGTTCAACATCGATGTCACTGAATCCATTACCGACAAGCAGTCCGCTTACGATGAATGTAATGAAGATGACAATGGCTCCCATGATCGAGGTTTCCCTGAAGAACGAGAGGCCTTTGGGAAGCTCGATATCCTCCGTGGAGTTTTCAGTGTTACCGACGTATTTGGCGATGGTACCTGAAACGAGTGCTAGGATGGCGGAAGGGTGACCGAGTGTGAAGGAATCGTCCCCGATGACTTTCCGTGAGTAAGGACGCAGGAAGTATGGCATGAAGGACCAATAGAGCGCGGAAAGGATAGCACCCCAGATGACCAGTCCTGCACCGCTCCATCCGGCACCGACACCGACAGCAACAAAGATGAATGGCATCCACCAGATGAAGTGGCCGGTCAGGAAGACCGTCTTGACCTTGGTGAATCGTGCGATCAAGAGGTGGATGGCGTAACCGAGGACCATCGCATACCCGATGTCCGACCCGTATCGGTCGGTGTATTCCGCTTCACCCATGCCGGGGACGTCATCCGGTGAACCGTAGATGGTCTGATAGAGATCGTTAAGCGGTGCGATCGATCCGACCAGGGTGTCTACACCGATCTGGATGATGGCCATGCCGAACGCGGCCATGAAACCGCCTCTTACAATCTCACCAATCGATTTCTTCTGTAGGATCAGACCTACAACTGCGATGAAACCAAGTAGGAAGGGGGGGGTTCTGAAGAATCCAATAATCGCATCAACGATTGATTGTAATACTTCCATGTACTCTCAATCTCCTTTATATAAAATTTTTTTTGATTCCGTGATAGAGATTCTTAGTTATCGATGTCTTCAAGCAGTTTCTGAATCTGTCTTTTCACTTCTTCTTTGTCGGAGTAACGCTCAATCCTGTAAAGGGGGACCTTGGTCCTCTTTGTCAGGTCCTCCACGAATTGAGGGGATGTGAAAATCGCATCCGCCTTATACGATGCCGAACCGGAAATGTCCGTGTTGACGACCTCCGCATCCACTTCGAGTTCCTTGAGGGCTTTTTGAATGGTCATCTTGAGGATCATCGATGATCCCACACCGAATCCGCATACCGCGAGTATCTTCATGCTGTTTTCCACCTTTCATTCAATATTTTCTGTATGGCCTCTACGCTATCGCTTTTGATTACATCCTGGATGTTCGTCTTCTCCATCAGGAATTCTGCGAGGGATCCAAGGACGTCGGTATGGTCAGTGCTGTTCTTCGCTGCCAGGACAATGAATAGTTTGACATGATTGTCCATGAGGTCAACTCCATCCTTGACAACCAGCAAGGAGAGGCCGGTCTTTTTGACTGCCTCACTGGGTCTTGCGTGAGGCATTGCAAAATCATCCGCAAGGACAATGTAGGGCCCGTAATCCTTTATTGCCTGAAGCATGTCGTCTATATACTGTTCGGTGATGTATCCATCCTCTAGAAGCGGTTTTGATGCAAGACGGATGGCGTCTTCGTAAGACGCCTGTGTATCGACAATCTGCATGTGCTCTGGTCTGATTGACTTGACCATGGTTCACCTCCGCAATGTGGTATATGCCAGTAACACCTATTATTATAGAAAGGTTTACATGGATTGTCAAATAAAGATGATTGGAAATCGAATGAAAGACCATTATTGAGACCATGAAAAAACTTGCACGCTTGACATATGAATGGTCTAACCACTATAATATGGTATAGACCAACATGTTTTGAGGGATGAGGTGTAAAAGGTGATACTCAAGGTGTTCAAAGACAAGACCGAACTCAGCAGATACATTGCCAGCCTTCTGATCGACCGTGTGAGACGAAGCCAAGGACTGAACCTCGGTTTAGCCACCGGCTCGACCTTCACAAAGGTTTACCGCATGCTTACTATAGCCTATAGGCATCGTCAGGTCAGTTTCAAGGATGTCCGGACATTCAATCTGGATGAGTATGTGGACATTGATGAAAACCACCCGGAGACATACAGGAATTTCATGAACCGGCATTTGTTCGACCATATCGATATCGATCAGTCCAAAACGCATTTTCCACCGACCGAAGCCGACATCGATTATACCGAATACGATGATTTGATCGCGAGTCTGGGAGGGATTGACATCCAATTGCTTGGGATCGGCGTGAACGGGCATATCGGATTCAACGAGCCTGGCGTCCCCTTCGATACCCGAACACACAAGGTCCGCCTTGAAGAGACGACCAGACAGGCCAACAAGAAGTTCTTCAACACGGTCCATGAAGTCCCGACCCATGCCGTCACGATGGGGATCGAGAGTATCATGGCAGCCAAGATGATCATCCTTGCCGCTTATGGGGAGCATAAGGCGGACGCTATCAGGGACATGGTCGAAGGGCCGATCACCGAAGACCATCCGGCAAGCATCCTGCAGAAACATAAAGACTGTTTAATCGTATTGGATGAAGCCGCAGCTTCACGATTGCAACATTCAAGCAAGAACTGAAAGAAACGAGGGATAAGGGATGAAACCAAAATATCTGAAACTGGTCGAGGCGCTTGAGGCGATGATCGACCAGCTCGGTCACAACGAGATGATTCCATCCGAAAGGGAACTTGCCAAACGGTATGGCATGTCGCGGATGACGGTCCGTAAAGCGGTCGATTACCTGGTCGATAAAAGCAAGCTCTACCGCATCCGCAACAAAGGGACGTTCACAGCGGATGAAAAACTGTACAAGCGCATGGATTCGTTTGTAGGGTTTACCCGGGAAGTCAGGGAGGCGGGCGGCGTACCTTCCACAGAACTGATCGAATACAGCTTGAAGGCCGCAGGGGATGAAATCGCCAACAAGCTGCGGATTTCACCGGAGGACAAAGTCTATAAGGTCATCCGCCTGAGAAAGAAGAATGGCGTCCCGCTCATGATCGATGAATCGTATTTTCCAAAAGACATCGTCCCCTTGAGCGAGGACGTGGTCAAGGGATCCGTCTACGATTATATCCAGTCTACGTTGAAATTGAAAATCACCCAGGGTAAACAGAAGATTTACGCGACCTTTGCGAATGAAACCTATCAGAGATACATGGAAATCGGTCCTTACACACCGATCATCCACCTGGAGCTGACCGGCTATCTTGATGATGGCAGGATTTTTGAGTATACGAACTCCTATAAGAACAGTGAACGGTATGAACTGGTCATCACCTCAAGACAATGATTTTGCACGCAAGTGATCCTGCGTGCTTTTTTAATGGCCCTTCTGTGCTAGAATATAGACGATCGGGGTGATACCATGTTTGAACTAAGCAATGTCAAGTATAAAGACATCGTCTCCATCGACGCCTTGAAGATCGAGGAGGGGAAAATCACTGCGGTGATTGGAAAAAGCGGCGGGGGAAAGAGTACGCTCTTAAAACTTCTCAACAAGATGCTCTCGCCGAGCGAGGGGACCATTTATTACCGTGATGAACCCTTAAGCAGGCTTCCAAGTGTGGCGCATCGCCGCAAAGTGCTTTATCTAAACCAGGACCCTCATATTTTCGAGGGCTCCATCCGGTTCAATCTGGTTCAAGGGTTCCGTTACCAAGGACGCGGTATTCCAGACGATGCGACTTTGATCGAGATGCTCAGGAGAGTCCATCTTGAGCTTCCTTTGGACAAACCCGCCTCGACCTTGTCCGGCGGCGAGGCTCAACGGCTTGCCCTGGCGAGGCTTTTATTGCTGGATGGGGCGGTCTATCTGTTTGACGAACCCTCGAGTGCGTTGGATGAAAAAAGCGAGAGGGATGTATTGAATACTGTGATCGAATGGCTTAGAAGCCTAGGAAAGACCGTCGTGATGGTGACACATTCAAAGGATGTGGCGCTCAAGCATGCGGATGTCATCTACAGTGTCCAAGACGGTATGATCGAGGAGGTCGACCATGAATGATACGGTGATCGGGCTTTCAGTGCTCGACATAGCGCTTGGGTATGTATTTGTGCTTGTCGTGCTTTATATCCTTAAACGCCAGAGCATCAAACGGGAATCGATCCTGATCCTCGCGACAGTCAGGATGACAGTGCAGCTTGTCGCGATGGGGTTCGTTTTGACCGTCGTGCTTGAAAACCCCCATCCGCTCATCACCTTTTCGATTATTCTTGTCATGATCACCTTTGCCGTCTTCACGGTGTTCAGGAAGTTCAAAGGCCGTCTGACACCGTCTTTAAGAAGGGTCGTCATGATCGCGATTCCCGTTGGAACGCTTGTGGCGTTGTCCTATTTCCTTTTTGTGGTGGTCAGGATCACACCTTATTATGACCCCCGGTATTTCATCCCGATATCCGGGATGATCATCGGAAACAGCATGACGGGCATCTCGCTTGGGGTCCATACGATGATTCACCGTTTCACCGACAACAGGATGGAAGTCGTCGAAGCCTTGAACCTCGGGGCCCATCCCAAGGATGCAAGCCGTCCCATCATCAATGAAGCGTTTGATTCGGCGATCATGCCGACGCTTAACAACATGCTTGGCATCGGCATCATTTTTCTGCCCGGCATGATGACGGGGCAGATCCTGTCGGGTGTGGTCCCGATGACCGCGATATCCTATCAGATCGGCATCATGCTCGGTATCCTGGGCGGCGTGTCGCTCACGACGTATATCTTTCTCCGTTTGGCATACCGTACGTTCTTCAATGACCAGCAACAACTGGTGGTTGAAGAATAACCTTATCAAATCACTCTTGATTGTGCTATAATAGCCATGACTTGGAAGGGGTATCCTTTTGACATGAAATGAGTGGTACCTTTGGGTGAGAAAATCATTGAGTTAATGGACCGCCTGCTTTATCCCACGCCACGATTCAAAGTTCTTTTGGGGATTCTGATCGTAGCTTTGTTCATGGTGACGTGGGTTTTGGTCTATGTGACCGGAGGCACGCGCTTCGGTTATCTGCATGTCATGTACATCCCGGTCATCCTCGCCGCGATGGTTCTCGGGTTCAAGGGGGGCTTGTCAAGCGGACTGGTCGCTGGAATCATCCTGGGGCCGTTGATGCCGCTAAACACGGAAACGATGGAAGCCCAATCCATTGACAGCTGGGTGCTGCGCATGGTTTTCTTCATGATGTCCGGCGGGCTTGTCGGATTCATTATAAACACCATCCGGCTGAAGAATGAGGAACTCACCGACCTCTATACGCATGACCTTTCGACCGGGATCGAGACCATGAACAGCCATTGGCTTCATCATTCGAAAAGTGAGAAGCGAAAAGACCGCGTAGCGATCTCGCTTCACATCAACAACTACGATTCACTTGTGGTGCTGCTCGGAATGGATGAATACTCCACCCTCTTGAAAAACATCCACAAGCGTCTCAAGGAATTCCTGCCCGACCATACGCTTGTTTATCTTATAGACCGCAGGCTTTTCTGGATCGATGCCTCATTGGAGGCATTCAATGCGATCCGCGATGATTTTTCCGAACAGATGGAAAAAGAGACCATCTATAGCGAGACCGTACCCCTGTTTTTGGATTTCTCGATCGGGGTGGCCATCCCTGAAAAGCCCATGACCATGACCGAACGGTTCAAGAAAAGCGACATATCGGCTCTTCATGCCAAGAACAACGGCATGAACTTTGAGATTTACCACGACGACCTCGCCCGTTCCGAACTGTTTTTGAAACGGTTGGCCGCCCTTCCGGGAGCGCTTGACAACAATGAATTCTTTCTCGTCTATCAGCCCATCCTATCGGTCAAGGATGACAAGGTGATCGGCATTGAGGCCTTGATCCGTTGGAAGCGCGAGGATGAGATCCTGACGCCTGAACAGTTCATCCCCATGGCTGAAGAGACGAAGCTGATCGACCATATCACTGAATGGGTCCTGGATGAGGCGCTGAACGATTACAAGACATTCAAGGCTTCCATGCCCGCATTGGAGATGGCGGTCAATGTGTCCTATCGGAACTTGTTCAACCCCCGGCTCATTGAACGGATGGTCAAGCGCATCAAGGCAAGCGACCTTGAACCTGACCGTCTGCATATTGAAATGACGGAGTCCACGCTCATGCGGAACCGGATTTCGACCCAGGCCTTTTTGTCGTCTTTCAGGAAGCTCGGCGTGGCGACAATCCTCGACGATTTTGGAACGGGGTATTCCTCCCTTTCCTGTCTCCGCGACCTTCCGGTCGACATTGTCAAGATCGACCGTGAGTTCACCATGAACATCCACGAGGACCGTTCCATGTTCGACATGATTGCGACCATCATCGACCTGAGTCACAAGATGGACCTCAAAGTCATTGCCGAAGGCGTGGAGGAAAAAGCGATACTCGATGAAATCAAGCGCCTCAAATGCGATTATGTTCAAGGGTATTA
>JBKHIE010000038.1:0-11811 GCA_046538775.1 Candidatus Izemoplasmataceae bacterium | reverse complement strand
CGGGCTTGATGCTTGCATGCCTGATCAGATAGGCTAGCTGGTCTTCATTGAAGTTGGACACGCCGATGGATTTAATAAGGCCTTCCTCGACAAACGTTTCAAGTACACGCCACACCCGAAGGTTCTCTTCGTCCGATTCCAGTGGGAAGTGAATCAGATAAAGATCAATATATTCCATATTTAACGCTTTAAGTGACTGCTCTACATGGTATTTAACATGTTCGTCGGTTTCAGTGAATTCTTTTTTATCCGGAATTTTCGATGTGATGAAGAACTCGGTTCTATCGATGCCCGATTCTTTGACTGCTTTACCAATCACCGCTTCATTACGATAAAAAATAGCGGTATCGATCAATCGATAGCCCAGATCAATCGCAGATAGGAGCTCCTTGGTATCATAGGTGATCGCGCCATTGAAATCACCGTTTTCCTTACCGAAAGTATTGGTTCCTGTTCCTAAGACAGGAATGGTTAAACCGTTATTCATCTTCAAGTGTTTCATACAACCACATCCTTTTATTTAAGTATACTACATTCTAACAGCTATACAAACAGAACGGTTTACAGTGTGTCGAACCGGGCTCTTATGGCGTGTCTATGGCTAAAAAGCGAAAGCAGCCTTCTGAATCAAACCATGCGCCATAAGCGAGGACGACCCCTGGCATCGATGAAAGGCGGGTTGGTTAGAAAAAGAAAAGGACCCGCGCATGAAGAGAAGCGGTCTTCCATGCGTTTCGTTAATGCCCCTCCCGATAAAGTCACGGCTTATCCGCAGTGCCAGGCCCGGTGAATGACCTATTGGGTTTTGAGTTGGTCATTGACGGATTTCAACTCGTTTTTTAGTTCCTTTGATTTGGAATTCAGACGTTCAACCGCCTTTGACGTCTGCGTGTCAAGTCTGGTTTTCTCTTTTTGAATGCGGTTGGCGACTTTTTTTAAAGACCGCGCTTTTGCGGCTTTGATCTGGGCGTCCTTTTTCTGTTTCAGCGCGGCTTTTTTTCTTTTGAGCTGCAGCCTTAATTTCTCCTGGTGTTTCTCTATTCTTTCTTTTTCCTTCTGGAATTTTCTTGCCTGGGTATCCTTGATCCGCTGTCTGGCCTTTTCCAGTTTTTCCGCTTCTTCTTTTCGGAGTTTTTGTTTGGTCGATTTCAAGGTGGCTTGCAGTTTCTTTGTATAGGTATCCAGGGATTTCTTGTATTTTCTTGTCTGGATTTCCTTGTTTTTGAGTGTCTGTCTCTTCCTGGCGTCAATTTCCTTGAGCGATTTTTCTTGGATCTTGTCTATTCTGGCTTTCAGCTGTTCGGTCTGCTTCTGTTTTTCAAGCTTCAAAAGGGCACTCTGGTAATCATGCAGTGTGTTGTGCCACTGTCTCTCCAACCGGATGGCCTCTTTGTAATCCTTTTCCTTGACCTCACGGATGATCTTTGCGATTTTGTGTTTATCGTATGCTTCATCCAGACGTTTTTCCGGATCCTCTTCTTTCAAGAGTTGTTCGAAAAGGTCTTGTTCGTGGTTGATTTCAAAAAATGAGGCGTATAGGTCGTTGGTGACTTTCAACATGTTTGTCAAAACGCTTTTCAGTCCGAGTGTGGTGGTGGGCTTTTCACGGATTGAACGCGTATACGCTTTATCGAACATCTTTTGCATTTTCTGAATGTAGAGTTCGTTCGCTACGTAGGGCTCGACGGTCAGTGCGAAAGGATTGAGCTCGATGGACGCCTCGTCGACGGGAATGTTTTTAGCCTGGATGGTCTTGTATTGGGCCTTTTTATCCTTCTTTTTATAGGCATTGGATGCATCGTTTGAGAAGAATGTTGAAAACATGGCCATCATGCTTTGGTCAATCTGTTTTTGATAAGAGGGCGAGAACCGTTTGTGGATGGTTTTCGTGTCCAATTCATAATCAAGCTTGTAGTACTTATCAAGGAAGATCCACAGAAGATAGGCGTTCTTGTAGTCAGGGTTTTTGAGGATGATCTGGGTTTTCATGATCGGGGCGCTGACTTCCTTGTACGGTTTCATGATACGCATGAACTCACTGTTTTTCAAGTTTGTGACAAGCTTGTGCAAATTGGAGGCCCTATCGTAGATGTACTGGTTGTGTTCGTTGATGTTTTGCTTGTCAATGATCTGTTTCTGCTTCAGATTGATGGTCATTTCATAGTCGCTCTCATTGAATGAAAAGGCGCTGTCGTATTGAAGGTGCGTTTTCCGTTCACCTTTCAAGTCCTTCTTTATGAGGTTAAGACGCTCGCGGATGAATCTTTCAAGACGGTTTATCAGGGTCATGATGAACCGGTTTTCATAGATTCCATATTCGATTTCCGACTGGGCTGACAAGAGTTTTGAAGGTACGATTTCTCCCTCATCATCGATGTTGCGGATGTTTTCAGTATGGGAGGAAAGATGTCTGATGGTGCGCGGATCGATGCGTTTGGTCTTTTCTACCGGCAGGATTTCCTCTTCATAACGAAGCGTGGACTTCAGCTTTCTGGTGATTCTGTTCAGGTTCTGATAGTATTTCTCAATGGCGCGCACCCATTTCTCGTCGAACTGTTTGATATGGGTGAAATCCTTTTGAAAAATCGTTCTTTTACCCTCGTAGAACGCTTGGAAAAAGTGTGAAGGAAAGACAGTGCTTTCCTCCACAGCCATGATTGATTCGGATAGTTTCTTCTGATACTCTTTGGCTTCATTGGTCGCTTTTGTCATCGGATTCACCCTTAGAGTTGACTCATGTATTTTTTGAGCATTGTTTTGGATTCAGTGAAGGCATGCTGACCGAACAGCTTGTTGATGGTCCCGACCAGCGCTTCCAGTTCTTTTTGCAGGAACGGGAGGTTGAGGCTTTCAAACTTACGGATGATCTTGCGAGCTACAAGATAGTCAAGGCCTTCAATTTCATCCCTTCCACACGCAATGTAGGTGGGCAGAAAATTGAGCACCTGTTTCATGATCCTGTTTCCGAAGGTGATCTCGAAATGATCCGTGATGAACGTGTCGAGCGTCTCAAGGTTTTTGATGGTGGTCTTTGAGACGTGGTGCGTCTTTTTAGCATTTTCAAAGAGCTGGTCAAGGTATTCGGCGTTCATTGACATGCTCTCCACATCGTCGGCTTCAAAAGGGACCGCCTTTTTAGAGATTTCTATAGAGGCGGAGCGGTCGTAGACTTTGTCTGTGATGGTGAAGGTGGAATCATCCTGGTTTGCGGTCCCGATAAACCATATGTTCTGTGGAATCCTGAGTTTCCCATTCTCAAGCCTGTATGGATCGCCGACCCTCTGATCCGGTACGAGATCGAGATACCATTCCTCAGGACTCGGCATCTCAAGCAACGAAAGGAAATCCGCAAAATAGTACTCCACGCGTGCAAGGTTCATCTCATCAAGCACGATGAAGGAGACATCGTTACGGTAGGACGCTTCGTAGATGGCCCTTAAAAAATCCGTTTCATTGAAACGCTTGGTAAACTCGTTCAGGTAACCGACCATCTCATATCGGTCGCGCCACGAGGGCTGGACGGAAATGATGGACGCATCATGGTTGAAGAACTTTCCGAAAGCATACGGCAAAGACGTCTTCCCGGTTCCGGATATCCCTTCAAGAATCATGGTCTTGGAAGCCGACATTCCGGCAATGAAGATCGAGACGGTCCGCTCGTCATAATAAAGACCGAGCTTGGAGGCGGAAAAATGTCTGAACGCGTACACCAACTCCGCCAAAGAGGGTTTCGAACGCATTTTCACATGGTAGGTCCTGTACTTGTATTTCTCATCGACCTGTTGAAGTTTTACGAATCGTCCCGAGGACTTCTTGCCGGGTCTGGTTGGCGCATGAGCCGGTTTCTTTGAAGGGGTTTCTTTCAATGCCCCTCCGTTCGACAAAGCCACTCGGGCGTTGTTCTCATCGACCAATGTGCTGATCCGGCGGTTCAAAGAACCGACTTCAAAAAGCAACGTCTGTTTCTGTTTCTCGATTTTGACAAACCTGAAATACCGTCGCAACAACTGAAACAGCAGAATGTAAAAGGCTATGAATAGGATGATGGTGATGATGAATGCGAAAAGGGCAATGATCCAGTCGGTGAATGCAAAGGTCCTACTGGCAGAGAGAAACGTCGAGACATAGCGAAGCAAACTGCCAAACACCAGCGTGTAGACGACTTCGAAAAACCCGACGATCGCACCCCATAGATCGCCCATCAAGGTTTGAAACGAATCTATATACCATTGAGAGAATTGTTCCATAAGTGGCACTCCTTTAATCGTTTTTATAATTCAAGTTGTGGAATCGATGGCTCCAATAGTTGTTTACTCGTTAAAGGAACACTACAGTATGGCCCCTGGATATACTTTATGTCATCATCGATTATATCAATTTGAGATTTATTGTTGATGTTCGTTACGGTGATGCGGATGTCATGAAGGGTTGCATATTGCATAAACGCATCCATTTCCAGTGTTTTGCTATTCTGGTTGAAGAGTTGCTGGTCAATGAAGACCGTATTGATTTTGTATTCACTGAGGAGATGATAAAGGGCATCATCCATTTTACTGACTGAAAGCGCGAGCTTGATCCCATGACTCTGCAGGGCTATGAGTGAACGGATGAATTCCACATCCTGGTTGACTTGCAGCGGATTGAGGATTTTCAGTGTCAGTTCCGAAGACTCTACGCCAAACTTGTTGAGCCGTGCAATGATGTCATCGGCGATGGCGCTGTTTTCAAACTGTCTCACGCCTACGGGTACAATGATCTTCGTGTTTTCAAGGCCATGGGTTCCCTTGAGTGCCACGTAGTTTGTCAAGGCCTTCTCAAGCATCCACTGTCCCATCCAGTAATCATCCATGGTCGATTCCAGATTCGGCATGAATTCCCTGAAGGGCTTGTATCTCGACTCGTCTTTCCAGTGAAGGTCGATCTCCACCCCCGTCATGGTGCCGTCATCCTTGTGGTACATGGGATGATGAATCATTTCGAGGTCGTGGTTCCGGATGGCTTTTTTTAGCGTGAGGAACGTATCATAATACGTTTTATCCTGGTGCTGCAGATCATCGGTGAAAACAATGTCGCCCCCACCTTCTTTAACACACGTATAGATGGCGCGCTTGAGCGTCTCAATGATGGTATCAACGGATTCTGACCTGTCCGTATGGATGATGAGCGCAAGGCTCGGCGTCTTTTGGATATGAAGACCGCGTTTCAATACCACAGGGCTTTCAATCGCATCATGAAAAGTCTGGGCGAGTGTCTGCAAGTCTTCTTTCGCATAACTTTGAGGCAAGTAGACCAAAAAGGTTTCACGCGCATCGGTCTGAGAGATTTTCGCCCCGAGCGGAAGAATCTGCTCAAGGCGTTTGCCAAGGGCCTGCATGTATTCACTCAGCGCCGCCTCATCGGTCATTTCCTCGATCTGATCAAAGTGATTGATGCTCAGCATCATCAGGGAGAACTGTGACTTCTCCCCCTGATTGATGCGGTGTTTGATTAACTGAAGCATGGTCTTGTAGGGTATGACATCATCAAGTGCCATGAATTTTGTTTCCTTCGCTCTTTCAGCTTCATTTTTTATGATACGGACCAAAAGATAGATCAGTATCAAAAAGATGGTGATCAGTGAAACTGCAAGAATCGTTCTTTGACTATTGGTAAGCATAGACATCTTATTCAATCCTTTCCGGTCCAATCACGTAATGAACGCTTTTTCTTTTCGGTATTGTTTTTTCTCCAGTGAGGCGCGGATGAGGAACACAAGGAGCGTAATGATCCACACAAGGAACGAAATGATCAGCATGACCGTGAGGAAATTGTCCTCGACCTGGTCCTGATCCACCAAGATCTGGTAGTAGCTTTGTGAACCGTTCTCAGCTTCAACTTCAACCGTGATGACGTTCCGTCCTTCTTTAAGGCCTTCATTGCCGAGCACTCTTACATTGGAGCCTTCATCCTCAGCCTCGGCCAAGACATCGAGCGTGTCGGTGCCGTTTTCCACGCTGAGCTTGTATTGTCTGACTGCCGGGTCAAAAGTCAGGCGATGGCCGCCGACACTCAAATTGGCAAGATTGGTGTTGCCGGACGGCAATTCGTCTCTGAGGATATCCACAGTGTAGGTAAGCATGGTTTCATTGTCGGCCGCAATGACGTTGATGACCGCCTTGGTTCCATCGTCATCGATCTCATAGTTTCCAAGGCCTACGATGGCCGCGTTCTTTTGATCCTGGGCATTTCCAAGCAGCTTGACCCCATCCGTATCGCGTCCGACGTTCACGCTGTATTCGAATGTTTCGGGGTTGAATTGCATGGAATAGGGTTCCTCGGTTTCACGGTCGACGATTTGCAAACTATCAAGATAGGCATTGGACTGCACGGAATTGATGACGACGGTGTAGGTTTTGACATCGCCGTTTTGCGCATTGACGTTGATGGTATGAAGGTTCTTACCTTCCTCGAGCCTCTGACTCTCAAGATCGCCACTCAAGGTGGCGTTGTCATCGGTGGTCAGCGCCTCAAAAGTCGCGGCGTCCATGGATCCGTGGGGAATATCGAATTCATAGTACGTCTTCTCGGGATCGAACCCCTCAAGGGTGGTGCCGTTCAATTTGATATCGCTTAAGGTATTGTCGCTGAAGGCGGCTTCACGGTTTACGACGATCACATAATCCTCTGTCTGAACCTCGCCGTTTTGAGATACCATGTACATCTCATAGCGGATCTCATCTTCGGAAAAGACTTTCGTTCCGGCATTGTAGACCTGGGCGCTGTTTGTTTTCACATCGAGTGTCATGGAATCCAGATGATAGGGCACGGTCACTTCATAATAGTGTGTGTCCGGCGTGAAATCCCTTGGCGCGTTGCGTGTGCCAAGATAGGTTTCGCCATCACTTCCGGTCAGTGAAAGTTCTTCCACGGAGGTGTCGTCGGAGAGCTCGACATCCTTGTATACACTGATGGTATAGGTGGATGTCGATCCGTCCTGGGCTTTGACCGTCAATTCGAACACATTGTGATACTGACCGTCCACTTCGGATTTCAACACTTTGTAGCCGTTACCGCCGACCGTGGCGAAATCACTGTTTTCCTCACCCTCGATAACCAGTGAGTTGATGGCGCTGTCCTTGATCAGATTGATGACGTAATGATTGCTGGAAGGGCGGAACTCAGGGCCGAACTCGACAGGCTCATTCGTCTGGGCGTCTTTTACAGTGAGCGACTTCAAAGTCGAATCGGTACTGACCGGAGCGCGAGTGATCAGCACTTCATAGACTTCGCCTTTCACCCCGGTTTGGGATGTGGCGTACACCTCTACGCGGTTTTCCCCCACATCGAGATACTGAATGCCCGTACCGCTCAAGGACGCATGCTTATGACCGGTCGCTTCAAGGTCGACATATTCCTGCGTATGAGGGACTTGCAGGGTGTAGCGGGTCCTTTCTTCATCAAAAGAATAATCCAGTTCATGCTCGAGTACGAACAAATCATAAAGCGCATTGTCCGTACTGAGTCTTCTTATTTCTATACGGTAAGTGGTGTGGCTGCCATTCTCGGCTTCCACACGGATGCTTAAGACGTTGCTGCCGGAAGCGAGTTCGTTGTCATCAAGGTCCCCGATGACGGATGCGTTCTCATCGTTGGCCACGGCATCGACATGGACCGAATCCGTGGATTCATAAGGCACCGTAAGCGAATAGGACACCTTCTCAGGATCGAAATCTTCAATCGACGTGCCATCGATGGATAGGTCTTTCAGACTGCTGTCATCGTTGGGATCCTCCTTGATGATGGTGATCGTGTAGACATCCGATTGCACATTCCCGCTCTTCGAGGTGAGATAGAATTCGATCACATTGATGGAATCATCAAGGGCGTGGGTCCCGTCATTGACGACGGTCGCCCCATTGAGGTTGGTGAGGGAAAGGTGCACGCTTTCAAGATGATAAGGCACCGTGATTTCATAGTCTTTCTGACTCATGGAAAATTCACTCAGTGCGTTTTCGGCAGTCCCCAGATAGTTTTCATTCTGACCATAGAGGGCCAATCGGTCGATGGTGACATCGTCTTCGGGGTCCACTTCGCGGGTGATGTGAATCTCGTAGATCCTGGTGGTGCCGTCTTCGGCGACCACGACTACGTCGAATATTTCAGTCGTGTTCTTGGAGGCGCTTCGAAGGGTGTAGAGGCCTTCTCCACTGACCGATTGAACCAGGTCACTCGTGGGTGTCGCCTCAATTGAGACCTCGCTGATGGAATCTTCCAAGGTGAGCTCGACCGTGTATTTCCCCTCGCTCGGGTTGAATTCCGGTGCATAATCCAAAACCGTATCGGTATCTGGATCGCTGACTTTCAAGTCACTGAGCGTGGCATCGTCGCAGGCTTCTTCCCTTATGACTTCGATTTCATAGACCTGCTCGGCTTCACCCAGTTCCGAGACCGCTTGTATTTCAAATGTGTTTACACCGGTTTCAAGGGTGTGTTCACCATTGCCGGTCACCGTAGCGTCGCTATCAGCGGCGATGCCTTCCAAAGTGATCGTATCCTGCTCAAAAGGGATGTCTTCAATGCGCAGGAAACCGCCCGCGAAGGCATCCAGTTTTTCTTCTCCGTCAATCCGGATCGAATCGAAGGAGGCGTCGTTGCTCTGTTTCAAGGTTTCGATGGTGTATACATGGCTTGAGCCGTCCTGCGCAACGACCACGACATTGAAACTGTCGGGATCGGACACCAGTTCAAAGGTCCCTGTCCCACTCACCGATTGCGTATCGGTTTTGACGGTTCCGATGGTGATCTCGTCCACACGCTCATTGATTGCCAACTGATGAAAGTCGGTTTCGGTATTGAGATAGCTCGTTTCCCCGTCAATCACGACGTAGAGTTCATCCAGCACTGAATTGTCATCGGGGTGCGAACGCGACACATCCACTTCGTAGATGACAGAAGTCTCCTTGTTTTCAGCCTCCACATGAAATTCAACGGTTGTGGTTTCTCCGGGCGCCAGGCGGTAGAGGTCGTTGCCGTGGACGGTCGCATCCGGATGCGCTTCAATGTCTAAGAAGAATGAAGAGTCCTTGTAATCAAGCGTTACAGGGTTTTGTTTCTTGATGTCAGGATCAAAGCTCATTTCATAATCCTGGTTTGAAGTGGAAATCATGACGTCCCTTATGGTATGGTCGTCACTGAAATCCTGTGAATCGGATTTGACGACTTGAATCCGATAGTCTCTGGTTTCACCGTTTTCAGCTGTAACGGTTACGGTGAAGTCGTTTTGAATCACCCCTGCGACCTCGTTGAGTTCATGGGTTCCAAGCCCTTGGGGTGTCGTACCGTTTTCCGCCGCCCCAAAGATTTCAATCTCTTTCAGCGTCGATGTCTTATCAAGTATGACCTGGTAGAATGTGTCCTCCTTGTCGAAACTCTTCTCATGGAATGGCAATCTGTCCTCGCCGTCCTTGACGTAAAGATCAGAGAGGTAATTGTTGGTATCCGGACGCAATCTCGTCGCTGAAATCTGATAGGTCACCGATGTCGAATAGTCTTCTGAATAGGCGGTCACACTGAATGTATTGGCGCCATATTCAAGGGCGACTTCCCCGGTATCCCCAGAAAGCGTGCCATAGGAATCCTCGGGTATGAGCGCTTCGATGGTCAGTGAATCCACGTTGTGTTCGATCTCACCCAGATCATACTCGAATGTGTCCGGATCGAAATCAAACGCATGCCCGTCTACACTGAGATCCTCCAGGGCGATATCGCTGTTGACTACTTCGATGTTGATGTTGTAGGTCCTTTGATCGCCGTTTTCCGCCTGCACATATACGCGCAAGCGTTCAAGTCCGGGTTCCAAGAAGACCTGGTTGATGTCTCCGGTGATGTTCGCACCCTCGTGGTCAGCCAATGCGTTGATTTCAACCACGTTCACAGAACGGTCGACTTTCAATGTGTAGGCGTACTTCGAGGGATTGAAGGCGTTGTTATCGACCAGCAGATCCTCCCCTTCTTTGAGAACTTCCAGTGAAGCCAGGGTGTTCTCGCTGCTTGCGGCTTCCCGGGTCACGCTTACTGAATACTCGAGTGACTCGGTGGTTCCGTCTTCGGCTGTGACATCAAAGGCTATGGTGATGGTTGAGTCCTCGTTGATGGTGTAGGATTCGTTCCCGGAAACCGTGGCATTCGGATCGCTCGGAATGACATCGAGATAAACCGTTGATACGGAATAGCCCACGGTCACATCTTCCTGAATGGCGTTTGCAGGGTCAAACGTCATGTGGTTTTTCCCTGATGAATCTTTCAGGGTGACTTTGTCAATGGATGCATCGCTGCTATAAGACGTTTCTTTCAAGACAGTGATGGAATACGTGGCCTCATCGCCCGATTGGGCTTCGACGGTGAGGGTGAATGTCTGGTCGATCTCGCCGTCCACCTTCTCCAGTGAAACCGTGCCGGTATCCCCACTGACGCTTTGATGGGATTCATCTTTCAATACACTGAGGATGTCGATGGTGTCAATGTCAGAATCCTTGTCCAAAGTGAGGGTATAATCGTTCGTTTTAGATGAATAGGGGCCTTCATCAAACGTTAATACGTCGCCGTCTGATTCCACAAAAAGGTCGTCAAGGTCGGTATCCGTATAAGGTGCCTCTCGCGTCACTTCGATCGTATAGGTCTGCCCTTCGGTGCCGTGCTCGCTTGTCGCCTGGACCTCATAGACCTTCGTGCCGTCGCTGAGCGTCTGCTCGCCGTCGCCCGTGACGCTTGCGTAGGGGTCCTCGGTCGTCACACCGATGGCGATGCTTTCCTTGTCGAACGCATACGTATCCAGCGTATAACTGTGCACGTCCGGATCGAAGCCGATCGCAGAGCCATCGACGGTGATGTCGCTGATCGCCGAGTTGTCGTTCTCGCGGTACACCTCGACCATGTAGGTCTGTGAGGTCTCCCCGTCTTCCGCGGTCACGCTGATTCGAAAGGTGTTCCGCCCCAGGCTCAGTGGCTGCGTGCCCCGGTCGCCTGTGATGGTGGTGTTTTGGTTGGCCCCTCTTTCGGTGTTGAGCTTGATCTCAGAGACACTGCGGTCCACACGGAATTCATAGCTCAGGCGGTCCTTCTCAAACGCCTGGTCCCCCGTGAGCGCGTCCTCGCCCTCGACCATCGCTTCGATCGTCTCAAGCGTCGCGTCATCGCTTGGCGTCTCCCTCGTCAGGGTGTAGGTGTAGGTGTCGCTTTTGGTGCCGTACTCCGACTGCGCCTGCACTTCGATCGTGTTCTCGCCCTCTTGCAGCGCATACGTCGAGTCCTCCGATACCGCCTCGCCGTTGATAAGCGCCTGGGCGCTCGCGTCTTCGAGGATGACCGAGACGTCCAGGGCGTCCGTGCTGAAGGGCACGGTCCCGAGTTCATAGGTCTTGACGTCCGGATCGAAGGTCACTTCTTCGTAGCCTCCAAACGCTATGTCGGTGATGGTGTGGTTGTCGTTCTGGTGCGTGATTTCGATCGTATAGCTTTTGACATCGCCGTTTTCCGCGGTGACGTCGACCGTGTAGGTGTTGATCGGCTTGTCGAGTGTCTTCTCGCCGTCGCCGCTCATCGTCGAGCCGTCCGCCGGATCCACGCTCCCCACGATCTCCACCGCCTTGATGTTGTTGTCAAGGCGGAAGGCGTACTCCGTCGTGTCCGGGTCGAACGCATTCGCTCCCGTGAGCACGTCGCTGCCGTCGACGTTCACTTCAAGCGCACTCAGGTCGTTGGCCGTGCGGGCGGGTGTCCGCGTCACTTCGATCGTATAGGTCTGCCCTTCGGTGCCGTGCTCGCTTGTCGCCT
>JBKHIE010000154.1:0-2684 GCA_046538775.1 Candidatus Izemoplasmataceae bacterium | reverse complement strand
GGTCCTTCACGATAATGGCGTTATTGTTCAGTATTTTTTCTACAAGATAATTTTTCTCAACCATCTAATCACCCAATTCTAGTTTATGAACTTGATGTGGCATCATTGCAAAGACAGTTAATCGCTCAGCGTTCATGGTGGGATTATCTGATGACCATTAATTGATTCAGCCCATACCAATCGTGTTGTCTCAAACGTTCTGACAGTGCTCTTTGCCGTATTCTTACAAAGGAGCACAAAAGCGGAGGCAAAGGAGGCATCCTTTTGACTGAATGAAAAGGAGAAGCAGAATGAATAAGCTTCGTCGATACCTTTTCAGGCTTTATATTGAGGCATGAAACTCAAAGGGTTCTGAGTAAAACAGCATCACGATGCTAAAGGATTCGCTTTCCTTTTTTGATAATGTGTTTAAGATTGATGTTCGCATCAAAAACAAGGATATCGGCTTGCAACCCTTCTTTTATTTCCCCGACATTATGCGCGACCTGGATTGCTTTTGCGGGATTGTAGGTCGCCATCCTCACCGCTTCGACCAAAGGGATGTCGCACAATCGGATGGAATTCCTCACTGCATTTTGCAAGGTAAGGGTTGACCCGGCAAGCGTTCCATCCTCCAGGCGGGCCTGGCCGTCTTTCGTGTAAACCTTCTGACCACCCAGGTCGTATTCGCCTTCGGGCAGTCCGGTCGCCCTCATGGCATCGGATATCAGAATGAGACGATCGGGGGATTTTGAGCGATACGCCAGTTTCACAGCGGCCGGGTGGAGATGGATCCCGTCTACGATCAACTCCGAATACAACGCGTCTTCACTCAGGCATGCGCCGATTATTCCCGGTTCACGGTGACTGAATGCCCTCATACCATTGTACAGGTGTGTGGACAAGGAAGCGCCCGACTCGATCGCTTTTTTCGCGATGGCGTATTCGGCGTTGGAATGGCCGATGGCGATGTTTATCCCTTTGCCCTTAAGGTGTTCTATCGTCTCGATGGCCCCTTTAAGTTCCGGTGCGAGCGCTACGACCCGGATGGTGTCTTCACTCGCCTTGATGAAGCCTTCCAGCTCGTTGATGTCGGGTTTCTTGATGGCTTCAAGCGGTTGGGCCCCTTTCTTTTCGGCATTGAAATAAGGGCCTTCCAGATAGGAACCCAGAACCTCGCTTGTTCGCTCTTCTTGCCCTTTCATATACGAAGCGACGGTTTGAAGCGCCGCGGTTATTTTTGACTTGGGGTTTGTCATTGTGGTGGCCAAAAAGGAGGTCACGCCGTTGTCAATGTGGAAATCAGACATGGCCTTCAAGGCTTCATGGCTACTATCCATGACATCATAACCGCTGTTCCCATGATTGTGGATGTCAATAAAGCCGGGGGAAATGTAATTCTGCTTTGCGTCTATTATTATATCAAAATTCTTGTCGGGATTCATTTTTGAACGGATTTCTTTGATCGTATCCTTTTCAATGACGATCGAATGATCCTTTAATATTCTATCTTTGAGGATGATTTGACCGTTTTCAATTAATGTGGTCATGGTCATTTCCTTTCTTGTCCAGATACTTTTGAGCGGCTGCTTTGTCAATAATGACTGTAACATTGCCATGCAGCTTCAGGAATGTTGCGGGGATGCTGGGGGTTATTGTTTCGCTGTGTATGAAATCATTCATGATGTCTGATTTATCCGGTCCGCTGGCTAATAGGATGATTCTTCTGGCTTTGAATACAGACCGAATTCCCATGGTGATGGCTTTTGAGGGCATTTTTGATTTATCATTGAACAAGGTGCGATTCGTCCTGATCGTCTCTTTTGCCAGTTTTGCGATATGCGTATCCAGATACAAATCGGTGTCCGGTTCATTGAAGCCTATGTGGCCGTTCGACCCTATGCCCAGCAATTGAAGATCAATGCCGCCATTCCTATCGATCAATCGGTCATAATGATGGAGCGATCGCCTTTTTTCCAGCAGTCTCTCAGAGATGAGGTGGATGTTCTCTTTTCTTAGGTTCACTTTGTCCAGCAACGTCTCATGCAAATAATAGGAGTAGCTATCGGAATCGTCTTTGTCCAGACCGAGATACTCATCCAGATGAAACACTTTGACATGGGAAAAATCCACCCGGTCTGCCTCATAGGCTTGAACCAGTTTCCTGTATGTTTCAACGGGGGTTCTGCCGGTAGCAAGCCCCAATACCGAACCAGGTTTTTGATGAATGCACTCAAGGATGATCTCTGAAGCTTTATTGCTTAATGCGTCATGGTCATCGGTCACGATAATGTCCATGCCAATCCCTACATGTGCTTGATTCTGTGCTTGTATTTCGCATACAGGTGGTCGTTGTTGTAGTGATCGGTGTTCTGGCTAACAAATATGGGGATTTCAATATTGGCCTTATCCAGTTTCTCCACGGTATCGGCGACAATGCTGTTCACGATAAAGGACCCGGCGATGGTGGATGCCGGACCGGTGCCGACTTCACCGACATGAAGCAAGGCATCGCCTTGCGGAACGCAGTTGTCGATCACGATGTCTCCAAGCTCATAGAGTTTCTTTCCTGACTTGTCCCGTGACTCACAGGATTTGCTGTGAGTCAAAGAAGTGATGACAATGAGCTTGAGCCCTTCCTTTTTCGCCCTTAATGCCATTTGGACCGGGACAGGGTTCCTACCCGAATTTGAAACGATGATCAT
>JBKHIE010000037.1:0-12063 GCA_046538775.1 Candidatus Izemoplasmataceae bacterium | reverse complement strand
GTTGCTTCAAAACTCAAAAGTAATTCTGTTCTATTCAGTTTTCAAAGACCGTAATCCATTTTTCGAATGCTTTAATATTTTACAATATAGCATCCTTGATGTCAACGCTTTTGACTGTTTATTTTGCTTTCAGTCAGTGGGTTTCAAGGTGTTCTCCTCGGCCCGCAATAAAGAGTATATTATGTAAGGCTCATAAAGTCAACACATTTCTCAATTTTTTAAGCGTCTTTTCGTTGTGCCGATTATTCATGCATTAAAGCGTCTTCAAAGCCTTAAACCGAATAGTGTGTCCGCCTTCATTTGTCAATGGTCATGAAGCGGAATAATCGGTAATTATGCAGACGCTTTTTGGCGCAACTGTTTAAGAGTATATAAAAAAAGAGCGCCCTTGTCAATGAAAAGCACTCTTTTTTTCCGGGTTTTTAAATAAGGCGCTTAAGCTCCGACTCCAAGGCTTCGATGGCGACCGTCTTTTTCACGTCGTTTCGACGGTCTACAAGTTCCACCTTGCCCTCTTTCAGGGCCTTTCCAAGAATGATCCTGATAGGGATGCCTATGAGGTCGGCGTCTTTGAATTTGACCCCGGCGCGTTCAGCCCGATCATCCAGGAGGACGTCGTATGAACCGTTTAATGACGCATAGAGGGTATCCAGGGTCTTTTGGTCCTCGCCTTTTAAGTTGATTGGAATCATGTGGATGTCGAACGGCGTGATCGATTGCGGCCACAGGATGCTATTCTCCGTGCTGTGCTGTTCGACCGCGGCCATGAGCGTCCGGCTGATGCCGATGCCGTAGCAACCCATCTGCATCGGGACACGCTCGCCTTCTTTATTTGTAACGTAGGCGTTCATGGATTCACTGTATTTGGTGCCGAGTTTGAAGATGTTGCCGACCTCGATGCCTTTGGCCGTCTTGACGGCTCCGCCGCATTGAGGGCATTCGTCGCCTTCTGATAGGTTGTTGAACTCCTGATTCCCGGCGTAATCGCACTGGGTGCAGTAAGCGATGGTGTCTTCACCGACTTCGCTCATGACCATGAACTCGTGCGCGACCTTGCCGCCGATGGCGCCGGTATCGGATGCGACAATGCGGGTTTCAAGGCCGACACGTTTGAAGATGGTCGTGTACGCCTCGCCGATGGACTGATACCATCGGTCCAGGTCCTCCTCGTTTTCGCTGAAGGTATAGAGGTCCTTCATGACGAACTCGCGTCCGCGCATGAGACCGAATCTCGGACGCAGTTCGTCCCGGTATTTGGTCTGGATCTGATAAAGGGCGAGGGGGAGGCGCTTGTAGGAGTCGATATAGTCCCTGACAATGGCGGTGATGACTTCTTCGTGGGTCGGTCCAAGCAGGAAGTCGCGGTCCTTGCGATCCTTAAGGCGCATCAGTTCCGGACCGTATTCGCTCCAACGTCCACTCTCCTCCCAGAGGTCACGGGGTTGCAGCGCCGGCATGAGAAGCTCGCTTGCGCCTCTTTTATCATGTTCTTCACGGACGATCGCCTCGATTTTCCGCATGACCCGCCATCCAAGGGGAAGGTAGGAATAGATGCCCGAGGCGGTCTGTTTGATCAGCCCTGCACGTGTCAGAAGCCTGTGGCTCTTGACTTCGGCGTTCTGAGGCGCTTCCTTGAGCGTCGGTACGAATAGTCTGCTTTGTAACATTGTCCTCACCTATCCTATGTTAAAGAGTCTTAGTATGTCATGGTATGTGATGAAAAGGAACAGCCCCATGAGAAGGATGAACATGATCGCATGAAGATAGTTCTCGACTTTGCGGTTCACTTTCCTGCGGGTGATGCCTTCGTAGCCAAGGAATACAAGCCTTCCGCCATCAAGGGCCGGAATCGGAAGCAAGTTCAGGATTCCAAGGTTGACCGAAAGGAGCGCAGTCCAATTGAGGAATGTGACAAACCCCTGCTCGAGGGCGCTTGAGGTGATGCTATAAATCCCCACGGGACCTGCTAGGTCGCTGACACCGACGGTACTATTGAAAAGCAGCCTCAAGGTATCGAAGATCATGGTGCTCGATGCGGCGATGCCGCTGAATCCATACGCGAAACTCTGAAGGAAGTCGCCTTCGTATTCCGGTGAGACCCCGATCCGGACTTGTACGGCATCCACGTTCTGGTTGTCGAGGATGGCTTGCTCATGCGGGCTGACATGGATGCGCACCGGGTCGTCGGACCCTTCCCGCAGAACTTCAACGACCATTCTCTCGCCTTCGGTGTTGGCTTCCAGTGCATCGATGACGTCCTGCCATCCGTGGATGGCTTCGTCATCGATTTCGACAATCTCATCGCCACCTTCAAGCCCCGCATTCTGGGCGGGGGTGTTGTCTGCGACAGGGGCGATGATGACATCGTCACCGGCATCCTCGGCACTGCTGATGCCGATATTCAGAATTTCGATGGTCGGGGTCAGGGGCACCGTCTCGTTTGTGTCTTCGCGTTTGACCCTTATATCGATGGAGCGGTTTCCGCGGTTTTCGAACATGGCGGCTGAGAATTCATCCCACGTGCCGACCGCTTCGCCTTCGACATGGGTGATGGTATCGCCGACTTCAAGGATGCCATCCGCAGGGTAGCCTTCTTCTACTGACCCGATGGTCGTGGTGACGTCGCCTTCGGCGTCCGTCTTTGGAAAGCCTATGATGAAGGCGAGGATCACAAAGAGGAAGAACGCCAGGACAAAGTTCATGAACGGTCCTGCCACAATCGCCTTGAACCGTGCCAGGACGCTTTTCGAATCGAAACGACGGTCTTCAGGCGCAATCTGGATGCGTTTATCCTTGAAAACATAGTGGGCATCGGGCTTGACCGGGATGCGGTTGATATTGAGCGCACTCGGATCGCCACTGAGGTTGAACGATTCGACGGTGATGGTTTCAGCGTCTTCACTCGCGGTGTTCTTCGGATCGACGATGATATCCGTGATGACACCGTCTTGGTTCTTCCTGATTGCAATGGTCTTGTCTTTTGCAATCATGTCATCGTTGATCTCTTCACCGGCCATCATGACGAAGCCGCCGATCGGGATGGCCCGGATGGCGAAAAGGGTCTCTCCTTTTTTCTTGCTGTATAGGATGGGACCCATGCCGAGTGAGAACTCATGGCATAGGATGCCTGCTCTTTTGGCCATGATGAAATGGCCGAGTTCATGGATGACGATGACAAGTCCGAGTACAAATACAAATGCCAGGATGTTGATTATAATCATGGGGACACCTCTTTAATTTAAACTGTGTATGTACGCCTTGACGGCGGTTTCGTGCTCCAGAATGGTCTTTAACGACAATTCCTGATGATTCTCAAAATGGGAAAGGGCATCTTTGATGAACCTTTCTATGGCGTTGAAGCCGATCTCTCGCTTCAAAAACCGTGCGACGGCCGCTTCGTTCGCAGCGTTCAAAGTGACCGGATGAATGCCGCCCGCTTTCGCAACGGCGATGCCAAGGTCGAAAAGGGAATATCTGTCCCGGTCGATCGTCTCAAAATCAAGACGTCCGATCTTGGTCAAGTCGAACAGTGTGCGGTAGCGATGCCGTGCCTCACCCTGCAAAGCCGACAGTATGGCGATGCGCATATCGGCGGGGCCCATATGCGCAAGCACATTCCCGTCCTTGAACTGGACCAGGGCATGGACCTGGCTTTGCCTGTGGATGATGGCATCGATCCTGTCATACGGTACATCGAAGAGGTAATGGGCCTCGATGACTTCGAACACCTTGTTCATCATGGTGGCGCTGTCTATCGTTATTTTAGCACCCATCGACCAATTTGGATGCTTAAGCGCATCATCGACGGTGACGTTTTCGAGTTCGGCTTTCTCTTTATCCCTGAAGCTTCCACCCGAAGCGGTGATCACCATCCGTTCGACATCGCGGGCATCGCGCCCGCGCATGCATTCTTTTAGCGCCGAATGTTCGCTGTCGATCGGTACGAGGGTGCTTGTTGAATGTTTCAGGGCTTCTTTTATGAGCGGTCCGCCCGCGACCAACGATTCCTTGTTCGCAAGCAGCACGTCCTTGTTGGTTTCGATGGCGGCGAGGGTCGGGGGAAGACCGACACTTCCGACAAGCGCATTCAAGACGACCGAATCCTTGTCGCTCCTGACAAGCCTTATAATGCCCTCGTCCTCAAGAGCGACGCATTCGATCTCAGGGTGATCCTTCCGGATACGCTCGCAGTGCCTCTTTGCGATGACGACCGTCTCGATGGTCGAGGCATGACGCTTCAGGATGTCCATGAGCGCATCGATGTTCTGATGGGCGGTGATCGCAACGAGCGAAAAGGATTCCGGGTACTCCTCCACGATCTCGACCGTCTGCAGGCCGATGCTTCCTGTCGCACCGAGCAATTGGATCCGTTTCATGATCAGATGCCTCCGTAAATAAAGAGTGCGAGAACAAGGACCAGTGCCGCAAACAATGTCGAATCAAGCCGGTCGAGGACGCCCCCGTGACCCGGAAGCAAACTGGAGAAATCCTTGATGTCGAAATGCCTTTTCATGCTGGAAGCGAAAAGATCGCCCATCTGGGCGCTCATCGCGACAAGCCAGCCGATGATGAAGACAAGGAATGTCGCCATCACACCCGAAAATGCAAAGAGTCCGGTGACGTAGGCGAACACGCTTGCGACGATGGCTGCGACCAATGTCCCGCCGATAAAGCCTTCTACCGTCTTTTTAGGACTGATCAGGGGGGCGAGTTTGGTGCGTCCGAATTTCATGCCTACGAAGTAGGCGAACATGTCTGTGAACATCGAGAGGATGAGAAGATAGACGAGCATGTTCAGCCCCGTCGTTCTGAGTAGGCTCACGGCGAAGAAGGGGATGGCGATGTATTGCATGCTGAGATAAAGACGGGTGAACGTTTCATAGGTGAACACGCCGAAGACGACCAGCAGGATGCCAACCAGCAAGGCGCCGATCAGCAATGCGAACACCCACATCCCATTCAGATACCCGGTATAGGCTGCGAGGAGTGAAAGGTATATGAGCATCGCAAATCCGCCCGTGTAAAAGAACGCCCCTATCCGTCTGGACGGGTGCTTGAGGATCATGTTGACCAGTTCACGGGCGGAAAGGACTATGAGAACGGCGATGAAAGCATGGAAATAGATCCTTGGAACAAACAGGAGCGGAATCAGTAGGACCGCAAGCAACAGTCCTGTTATGACGCGTTCTTTCATCGACTCATCCTTTCTTGAGCTTGAGACCGCCGAATTTCCTGTCTCTTCTCTGATAATCGTCAATGGCCTTATGCAGTCTCTTCTCGTTGAAGGCGGGCCAGTGTGTCTTGGTGAAATAGAATTCCGCATAGGAGACTTGCCAGAGCATGTAGTTGCTTAGTCTCTGGGCGCCGCTGGTGCGGATGAGCAGGTCGACCGGGGGCAATTCCGGTTGAAAAAGGTGCTCATCGATGGTGTTCTCGGTGATATCTTCCAGGGAAAGCTCGCCATCCTTGACCTTTTTCGCAATGGCTTTGGTGGCTTCGGTCAGCTCGGACTTCCCGCCATAATCAAAACAGATATTGACAATCAGACCGTCACGGTCCTTCGTTTTCTCTTCGCTTTCTTCCATGAATTTCCTGTTGTCCTCACCGACCCGGTCGCGTCGGCCGCTGAATACGACACGGATGGACTCGTCCTTGAAATCATCCTTGTATTCCTCTTCAAGGCGTTTGGGCAGTTTCATGAGAAACCCTGTCTCGCTTTCGGGACGCTTCCAGTTCTCGGTGCTGAATGCATAGACGCTCAGGACCTCGATGCCGAGCCTGGACGCTTCCAATGCGATGGTCTTGATATTGAGCGCGCCACGCTGGTGACCGTAGGTCCGGTCCCGGCCGCGTTTTTTCGCCCACCGGCCGTTGCCATCAAGGATGATGGCGACGTGTTTCGGCATGGGGCGTTTCATGATTCTATCTTTAAGGGCCATTCTTCACACCTCGCTTAAGTCTACGGAGCCTATTATACAATAATCTTTCCTTATATTCTATCCCATGTGTCGCCGAATTACAAAAAAGACCCCCAACCGGGGGTCTGAATCATACTTCGAGAAGGTCCTTCTCCTTGTTGCCGAGTGATTCATCCACTTTGCCGACATATTTGTCCGTAAGCTCCTGGAGGTCTTCGAGCTGTCCATTGGATTCATCTTCGCTGATGTCGCCGTTCTTTTCAAGCTTCTTGATGTCATCTTTGGCATCGCGACGGGCGTTTCGTATCTTGACTTTGGCATCTTCAGCCATCTTCTTGACCTGTTTGATCAGTTCTTTGCGGCGCTCTTCATTCAAAGCCGGGAGTACAATGCGGATCTGGTCGCCTTCGTTGTTCGGGTTCACACCGAGGTTCGCGGCATTGATGGCTCTCTCGACATCCTTGATGATGGACTTGTCGTAAGGTTTCACTAGCAGTTGGTTGGCCTCAGGCGTTGACACGTTCGCCAATTGGTTCAGTGGTGTCATGGCTCCATAATAATCCACACGGACCACATCGAGCATGGCTGGGTTGGCACGTCCTGTGCGGACACGGGAGAACTCATGATGCAGACTGTCGAGTGCTTGCTCCATCTTTTCTTCTGCTTCCATCATAATCTCATCAATCATTTCATTTCCTCCTAATGGATAACCGTTCCTATTTTTTCACCAAGCGCAGCCCGCTTGATGTTGCCCTTGATGTTCATATCAAAGACGATGATGTCAATCGCGTTGTCCTTGCATAAGGCCGCGGCTGTGGAATCCATGACCTCAAGACGGTTCTCAAGCACCTCGTGGTGGGTGAGGTTCTGATACCGCTTGGCATTGGTGTTGGATTTCGGGTCCTTGTCGTAGACCCCGTCGGTACCGTTCTTGGCCATGAGAATGGTCTTGGCCCCGAGCTCGGCAGCGCGCAAGGCACTGGTGGTATCGGTACTGAAATAAGGGTTCCCTGTTCCGCCGCCGAAGATGACAATGGTACCTTTTTCAAGATGGTGGAGCGCTTTTCTGCGGATATAGGGCTCTGCGACCTGAGGAATGTTGAGACTAGTCATTGTGCGGGTCTCAAGACCGAGTGACTCCAGTCCGTTTTGAAGCGCCAGGGCGTTCATGATGGTGGCGATCATGCCCATGTAGTCGGCACTGCTTCGCTCCATGCCCATTTCGCTTGCGGTCTTGCCGCGCCAGATGTTTCCACCGCCGACGATCACCCCGATTTCAAAGGTGCCTACATCGTATGCGGCCTTGATCTCCTGAGCGATCTCTTTGACTCTTATCGGGTCGATACTGCGACAGTTCTCACCGCTGAGCGCTTCTCCACTCAGCTTGATGATCAGTCTTTTTTTCTTTGGCATTGACGTCTCCCCTATCTTACAAAACCAGGACACATCCGTGTCCTGATCCGTAATCGTGATGGTCTTATCCCTTCATTTGGGCTTTGACTTCGTTGGCGAAGTCTTCACTTTTTCTCTCGACGCCTTCGCCGACCTCTAGACGTTCAAAGCGGAGAATTTCGGCACCGTTTTCCGATGCATACGCTTTGACAGTCTGATCGGGGTTCTTGACGAACGGTTGATTGACAAGGCAGATCTCCTGAAGGTATTTGTTGAGTCGGCCTTCAACCATCTTGTCGACAATGTGTTCAGGTTTGCCTTCGTTGAGTGCTTCTTTTCTCAGGATTTCCCGTTCTTCCTTGATGACTTCCTCGCTGATTTCATCCTGGTTGAGATACCTTGGGTTGATGGCGGCTACGTGCATGGCCACGTCGCGCGCGGTCGCTTCGTCCCCGCCCTCAGTGACAACGAGGGTTGAAATCTTGCCTCCCATGTGGACATAGGCGCCAAAATTCTGTGCGTCCGTCTTGTCAAAGACCGAAAGACGACGAAGGGTGAGTTTCTCCCCGATCTTCGCACTGGCTTCCTTGATGGCCTGTTCCATGGGTTTGCCGTCCATCTCAAGTTCGAATGCCTCTTCAAGCGATTTTGCGCTTGATGCCGCGACGACATCGCCGATTCTTTTGAGAAGGTCTTTGAACGTGTCGTTCTTGGCGACAAAGTCTGTTTCGGCATTCAGTTCATAAAGGACTGCACGGTTTCCTTCGGAAATGACGTTGGTAAGTCCTTCCGCAGCGATTCTCGAAGCCTTCTTCTCAGCTTTGGAAATGCCTTTTTCCCTGAGATAGTTCACTGCTTTATCGAGGTCTCCCCCGGTCTCTTGAAGTGCTTTTTTACAATCCATGATGCCTGCGCCTGTTTGTTCACGCAGTGTTTTTACTGCTTTAGCGTCTACTGCCATGTGTGATACCTCCTAATAGTTTACCGATTTAATTTTAACACATACCCGGTTGGTTTAAAATATAAACCCCCGTGTTTTTTAGAAAAAAGAGAGCTTATAAGCTCTCTTTTATTTTCTCAAAGCTTCGATGAGTTCCGCTTTTCTCAGTTTTGAGTACCCAGTCATGCCACGTTCTCTGGCAATCTCTTTGAGCTCGGCGACAGTCTTGTTTTCAAAATCGTCACTTTGAGCTTTTTCCGGAGCTTTTTCAGTTTTCGAAGGCGCTGCTTCTTTCTTGGCTGCAGGCGCTTCGGTCTTTTTGGTTTGTGGTTTGGAAGGTGCTTCCTTCTTAGCCGGAGCTTCCTTCTTAGCTGGAGCTTCCTTCTTAGCTGGAGCTTCTCGCTTGTCAGAAGTTTGCTTTTTAGCCTTTTGCGGGCTTGAATCGACCGCTTTTTTCATTTCTTCGCGTGTCGGTGTCTTCTTTTTCGGTTGGGACTCTGTCTTTGGTTTCTGTTCGGTTTTCTGAGGCTGTTCCTGAGTCGCTTCAGCTTCAGTCGAAGCGCCGCCAGCACCTTCGAGCAAGGCATTCGCCATGGTGCTTACAATGACGCGGATGGAACGGATGGCGTCATCGTTTGCGGGGATGAGATAATCGATCTCATCGGGGTCGCAGTTCGTATCCACCATCGCATAGATGGGGATGTTGAGTTTGCGTGCTTCACGGATGGCGTTGTGTTCTTTGCGGGGATCCACGATGAATACGGCGTCCGGAAGGGTGCGCATATCTTGAATGCCGCCGAGGAATTTCTCGAGGCGTTCCAGTTCTTTGGTGAGTTCCACCGTTTCCTTCTTGGGAAGGCGTTCGAAGGTTCCGTCTTTTTGCCATGCACGGATGCTATGGAGACGGCGGATGCTTTTACGGATGGTCTTGAAGTTGGTGAGGGTTCCACCGAGCCAACGCTCAGAGACATAGTAATGTCCGGCGCGGGTGGCTTCTTCCTTGATGGATTCCTTGGCTTGTTTCTTGGTACCGACAAAGAGGACTTTTCCGCCTTCTTTTCCGATTTCAAGGAAATCCTTGTATGCGGCTTCAATGAAACCGACGGTCTGTTGCAAATCGATGATGTGGATGTTGTTGCGGCGTGTATAGATGTATTTTGCCATCTTCGGGTTCCAGCGTCTAGTCTGGTGACCGAAATGCACGCCCGATTCTAAAAGTTTCTTCATTGCGACTACTGCCATAATGATGTTTCCTCCTACTGTTTTTTTGATTGGCCTCCACAAACGTCTTCATACGACTTCCACCCCGTCCTGGGGCTCTTCAAAGTCATACTCAACTTGTGTGTGTATTTTACGGCATGTCATAGTCTATCAAAAAAACCATGAAGGTGCAAGCTTTTTGTGTCTGAAATCACAGGTTTTTATGAGGCGTAAGACTTTTCCGGCTCAAGACGGGCATTTCTTTGGTGAAGACTGCCCTGAGCGGTTCATAAAGCCATAGGATGGTCACGAAGTTGCTGCCCGCCATGATCAGTTCGAACGGCAGGTCCGCGATCAGATAGGGACGGATATCGTAGATTCCGACTTGCAACATGGTGAAAGGAATGAACACCCATCCGTACAGGAAACCGAAGAAGAGTCCGAAAAAGGCCAGTGGTTTCACGTTCACGGTCCGGTTCAGGACCGTGTGCCAAAGGACCGGGATGAGCATCCATGCCACCAACATCGCCGGGGTATAGATCGGATTGAGTCCCCCTAGGAACAGATTATCCAAGAAGACATGGATTCCGATAATCAAGGCACTTTCCTTGAATGTGAAGATGGTCACGTAAAGAACAATCAGGAGGGTCGTGAGCTGGATGTTCGGAAGAAACATCAGCACCTGTTCCTGAACAAAAAGGATGGTGACCGCCATTGCAAGCATGATCATTCGTTTAAGTGGCATAAGCATTCCTTCTTTCAATCGGCTTCTCTGACATGCCAGACGTATTCGCTTCCGTCATCGAGCTCGACGGTGTCGATGCCCCGGTGGGCCATGGCGCCATCGACCTCTAAATATAGAAAGGTGTTGTCCCAGTCGGTAAGGATGTCATCAATGCCCAAGAGCACCCGTCCATAATGTCCAAACTCGGCTTCGCAGGTAGGGTCGGGATCGTAACCGCGATCGGCGCAGACGAGGTCGTGGTGTCTGTCCATCACGCTGAAGAGCGTATCGTCTTCATAAAATGCATACGTCTCATCGACGACGACGGTCTCATCCGTGTCGTAGACGACAAGGTCCAAAGACCCTTCTTCATCCGAAAAAGGGTCTGAAACCCACATCAGGACAAGGAAGATCAATCCCACGACCGCGACGGTATACACAATACGAAGTGAAAGTTTCACGATCAATCAACCTTGTATGGATGGGTGAAGTCTTCTTCATTCAGGCTGGCCTGATAGGCGGCAAGCGCCAAGAAGGCCTGAGGTGTGGAAAAATCCATATCCGTTTCTTCGTCGTCCAGCTGGTAGAAAAACGCCCCGTCATCCGCCTGGTACGAAAGGAGGTGTTGAACCAGGTTCTCCCCTTCTTCCTCGAACGCATCCGACGTTGGGTCTTCTTCGGCTCCGACCAAGGCGGTCAGGACAGCCGCAAACCCTGCGGCGTTGTCGCCGTATGTATTCTCATAAGCATTCGCTTCAAGATGGGTCACGATATCATCCGCCAGGGTGTCGTAATCCGAATCATCCATCGTTTCAAGCGCGAGCAGAACGAGGCTGAGGGAATCGTTATCGGTCTCGGAAACGTCCAAATCATCAAGCATGGTCTTGAAATCCTCTACATAGGCATCATGGTCGTCTGGATCGCCCGTCGCAAGGGCGAGGTATGACTGCGCCGCAGAATAGGGATAATCGGTAGTGGCTTCATCTGCGAGATCAGCCCTGAGGTCCGAAGCGTCCTCTTCCATGACTTCATGGACGAATATGGACTGGATGAGTTCACCGGCTGAAGGATCCTCAGAAAGTTCAGGCGCTTCAAGGTCATCGAGAAGATCGTCATGCCCCAGATGATGGAGTCCAAGGACGGTATAGAAGTCGCCGTCTTCAACGAATGTGTCGGCCTGTTCGTCGATAAACAGTTCAATGCCCTCATTCACTGATTCAAGGGTTTCGTCGTACCAGGCAATTTCAAAGTGGAAATGGTCGCCACCTTCAAACGACGCCTCTTCAAGACCGGTGTCAATCATCGAGCCGTTCTTGGAGATGGCTATGTAGTTCCCTTCAAGGGTATTTAGTGATTCGATGCGGTGAATGAATATTCCCTGGTCCGATTCATCGTAACCCACATCATAGACCATCTCAAAAAGTTCAAACGCGTTCAAATCCGATTCTTCAGAATAAGGTGCGGTACGGGCGATGGTCTCTTCCCCGGTATCCACAGTGAACACCATGTTTTCTTCATTGATCGTCGTTTCAATGTCACTAAGGAGTTTATCCATATCGGAAGTCTTCTCCTGTTGGTCGGACAGCCTGTCTTCGAGTGAATCGACACGGTCCTGCAAGGATTCCATCTCACTTTCAGAAACCTCCTCAGAACCACAGGCAGCGAGTGTTGCAATAAAAAACAGTGCAAAAGCGATGGAGAATAGTTTTTTCATTGTCAAAGCCTCCTTATCAATATAGTATGTGCAATAAAAAAACCATCCTCCTGGATGGCTAAACAATCGACTATGGGCCTTTGATAGAGTCCTCACTCATGTTTGGCAACGGTGATCATGAAAGGCGATAGCGGATTGTCACAACTCATACCCAGGAGTGTAAACAGTGCAGGTT
>JBKHIE010000153.1:0-2717 GCA_046538775.1 Candidatus Izemoplasmataceae bacterium | reverse complement strand
GACCCAGATCGACAGCCTACGTGAACTTGCACAGGACATCAAGGACGAATAATCGCGGATGGATAGACCATGAGACAGCCTGGATTTTGAAAGCCGTCTTGCCGGACAGCCTGCGCAGACTGCATCATCAAACGGGGTCGATCGACTTCAATAAAAAAAGAAGCCTTCCCGGGCCGGAATCAGGCTTCTTGATTAATAAAACCCGTCATGAGCATGCGACGGTCGTCATTCGATGAATCGGTCCAACACGTTTCCAACCAGGTCGATATCCATCACTTCACGTAAGAACCATCCCAGCACAAGTCCGATGATGATACCGAGGATCAGAGAAATCAGCTTCATTGATTTGAAACCTCCTTTTTGTAAGTGACGCTTACCTCATTATAATGTATATTTGACCCATTTACAATAAGCAGACCGAATATAAAGCGCCCTATCCGTTTGGGACCACGGATAGGGCGCTTTTGTGTTCGTGAGTCAGTCGAAACAGCTTCCGCCGATGAACTCGCGCAGAAGGGAGTTGCAGGGCACGGAGGCATCGTCGATATCCTTGAAGTACTTGAGGAACTTGATCAGGCGGTTCGCGGTGATGAAGTGTTCGCTGTCCCTCGGGATTTCCATCAGGGATTCGAGGGCGTATTTCTTCATCACGGAAAACTCATAGGCAAGGGCGCTATTGAAGATGTAGTCGGCACCTTCCTGATGGGGGTAGATCCATTTGAACTCGCCGTTCCTGACCGAGGGCCACATGTCGATGGTCTTCGAGGCCCTGGCGTTTCGGAATTTCTTGTCCCTTACGATCCGTCTTAGGAGTCTTAGGTTGGTGATGCTTATCGGGTTGTGGTTGTCGATGTTGATCTGGAGCTGGGGACTGATGAAGACCTTGAACTTCTGGTGTTGGGGGATGAGTTCGGTGAGGGACTCGTTGAGGGCATGGATGCCTTCGATGATGATGGGGTTGTTCTCGGTGATCTTCATGGTCCTGTAGCCACTGCGCTTTTTCACCATGAAGTCGAAGATCGGGATCTTGACCTCCTCCCCCTGGATGAGGTCGAGCATGTTCTTGTTGAAGAGGTCGATATCGAGCGTGTTGAGGTGCTCCAGGTCGATATCGCCGTTCTCGTCGGGTTCGATCTGGTCACGGTCGAGATAATAATCGTCGAGCGAGATCATCACCGGTTTCAACCCGTGGGTGAGCAGTTCGACGCGCAGGCGGTTTGAGAAGGTCGTCTTGCCACTGGAAGAAGGGCCGGCGATCGCAATCAGACGGATGTCGCTACTGTTCTGGTTGATGATCCTGCCGATCTCCGAGAGCATCTGGTTGTGCCGTGCTTCGTTGACCTGGACAAAATCCACCGCATTGCCGGTCTCGGCGTAGCGGTTGATCTGGGCGATGTTTTCGGCGTGGATGCGTTCGGCCCAGCGGTTGGCTTCGCGAAGGGTACGCCCATACGCGGGGGCGTCTTCGAACTTGGGGATCTTGCCGCCGACGCCAGCCCTTGGATACTGAATCAGGAATCCGGGCGGATAGGCTCTGAGCCTGTAGTCTTTCAAGTAACCGGTCGAAGGGACCATGAGGCTGTACATGTAGTTCATGTAATCGCCGCAATGGTAGAAGTGGACGGTGTCTTCAGGACGGTACTTGATGACATCGATCTTGTCATCGTAGCCGTACTTCTGATAGAACTCGATCGCTTCCTCGGTGGTCATTTCGGTCCTTCTGATCGGAAGGTCCGCTTCAACGAGCCGGTCCATCTCATCATTAAGATTTTTAAGGATCTTGCTCATGTCACTGCCGCTTTCCAGGTTCAAAATATGGCAGAACACCGCTCTTGAAATGCTGTAGTTGAACTTGAACGTGTAATCGGGGTAGATGTTGTGAAAGGCCATGGCGAGAAGGAACCTGAGCGAGGCTTCATAAGTGTGGACGGCCTCTGCCGATCTTGAATCGAGAAATTCCACGGTTGCATCGTAATCCACTTCATAGTAAAGTTCACGCAAGCGGTTGTTCACAAGCGCGATGTAATAGTTGTTCTCAGGGTCGTCAATCAGGTCGATGAGCCGTACTTTCTCTTTGAATGAGCGTTCCTCGTTGTTTATGGTCAGGGTAAACATGGGCATTCTCCTCCAGGTCCTTGTGGTTTGAAAGGGGTAACATAACATTATATCAGTTCACCGCTTTTTTGCAACAACGAAGTGAATTTCTTTAAAATAGTCGTGTGAGGATTGATAAAAACATAATAGCCATCACAAAAATTGACGAGTTATGATAGAATGAGTACGATGGGTCAAAGTGGAACCACCACAATGTCTTCCACATGAAACGCGCGACTTCAGAGTTTATTGTGCGGATAATGAGAGACTATGGACTATCGAAATTGAATTTGAAGAGACCAACCGGAAGGAAAGAGAAAGGGAAAATCACACTATCATTAAGAATTAAGGGAATAAAGAGCATGCACCGTGGGAAGGGGAGAGACTATGCTTGGAAGCAAGCGCAAGAAGCTGACAATCAACACATGTTTTTTTGTCATGCTTGTGGCGCTTTTTTTTGTTTTATTCGTGCCGTTGTTCGTCACCCACAATGAAAACCTGGACATTCTCTATACGGCGACGCTTGGTGAAGCCTTGAGATTGGACGTGTCCTGGCTCGACATCGCATTCTTGTATGTGGTGGTGGCGTTATTGACCCTTTGGCTGTTCGCGACATCGCTTGT
>JBKHIE010000152.1:0-2718 GCA_046538775.1 Candidatus Izemoplasmataceae bacterium | reverse complement strand
TTCATCATGAAATACCTAAAAAAATACATTATGTAGCACCAAAATCTATAATGCCGGTTCAAGCGGTTTTCCGCTTGAACCGGCATTTTTTAAAAAGTACGACATATCCGCCATGTTCATATTATCTACATACTATTATAATAATTAATGAGAATAAGGATTGCACCCGTCTATTCTATTTTCCATTGACCGTTACACCGAGAGTACCATTCTGATGGTAAAGATTACTTGAATGTAGGTGGAACATTATGAAAATCCTTTCCCGCTATAGAAGATTGTTTCTTCTGACAGGCATGTCCACATGGATCGTTGTGGTCTTTTTTGCTTTTGAATATGGCAATCCTACAGAAATTATCTTTGTGTTCACATTCAACATCCTGATGCTCTTGGTCTTCGCTTTGGCTGTTTTACTGAATCAGGACGAGGAACACAGTCTCATGGATCAGCTCGATAATTTGATGAAGCTTCTTTTTGGATACCGGACAGGCTCAAAAAAGGCCTGTCTCTTTAAACAAGGGACATCCCAATCAAGACCGGGCGTCTCAGATAATCAGGACCTGTCGTCTTTTGGAAAGACTGCCGGATCGATCAGGGGCCAAGTCTTCAACATGGGGTTTCATTACCCTCAGTTGGAACAGAATTGGATTCAAAAAAGTAAGCAAATAAGACATATGGACGACCAGCTGAAAGTCACCCTGGATACAAAAGGCAGGGTTGTCAAGGTCTCTGAGGATGTAGCGCACTATCATAACGGAACCCCTAAGCAGTTTATGCGACTGAATCACGACGACCTGAATGAGCGGCTCTCACTTGACAATCCCCACTGGTTCACCCAAGTGCTGCACAAAGAACATGCCCATGCCAAGGGAAGCGCAGAGTACAAGGGTTCTACCATCAAGTTTTTCTGGTTCTTCAAGGCCATCTATGATTATGATAACCGCTGCGTCGGCATCGAGGGGCATGCCAGAAAAATCACCGAGTTCATCGATTCTCAAACTTCGCGTGCCGATCAGACGGATCCGCTCACTGGGCTCAAGAACGCGCGAGGTCTCTATGAGGCCCTTAAAAACGCGACACTTCCCAAGCATGCCGTTGCGTTCTTCGTGGATGTGGACGGCTTCTCGAAAATCAACGACTATTATGGGTATGCATTCGGGGACAAGGTCCTGATACACCTATCCAAGACGCTGGAATCCATCGACGAAGACCGTATCGTTCTTGGAAGGATGTCGGCCGACAAATTCGTCCTTTTGTTCATGAAAGATGACGAAGAGGGCATTGATCAAATTACGACACGCATGCAATCCTTCACGCAGATATCAAAAACCATCGAAGGGGTGGACATCCTTCTTAACATCAAGATCGGGTATGCCCTTTATCCCCGGCATGCTTCCACGCTTGAAGACCTCATAGCCAAAGCCAATCTGGCACTCAAGCACAGTAATAGCACAGCCCCCTATTCGTTCATCTCCTATGAACATCCCATGGGGGATGCCCTTAAGAAGCAAGTCCACATCGCCCAACGTCTCAAAAAGGCGATAGAAGAGGATGCCCTCGACATTCATTTTCAAAAGATCGTGGATGTGCGAACCGGTTCTGCGACCTCCGTCGAAGCGCTAGTGCGCTGGACGGACGCGATCCATGGCCGGGTCAATCCAATAGAGATATTCGAGGTTGCCAAAAGCTCCGGCATGACGATCATGCTCGAGAAGGTCCTTGTCGATACATCACTGAACTTATACAGGAAACTGAGAGCGGAAGAGGAGTATCAGGACACACGACTGGCGCTCAACCTCGCCCCCGAATCCTTGATGGACCATGACTTCCTCCCTTATCTTCTCTCTCGGACTCAACGCGAGGGGCTATCTCCGAAGGCCATCACCATCGAAGTGTCTGAACGCATTTTCATGAACGACCTCGAAGTCTGTCTCGAGCGAATCAATGCTTACAAGAAAGCAGGCTTTAAAATCGCGATTGACGATTTCGGAAAGGATTTTTCGTCCCTATCCATCCTGGAACGCATCGATTTCGATGTCATCAAGATCGACGCCCTCTTTGTAAAGAACATTGCCATCAAGAAAAACCAGGAAATCTTCAAGATGGTCCGTAGAATCACCGACAACGTCCGGCAGGCATGCATTGTCGAGGGCGTTGAGACCAAAGACCAAAAACATATCCTTGAAGCACTCGGATGCTATTATCAACAGGGATTCTTCCATCACTACCCAAGACCCCTATAAGACAGGCAATCTTCATAATAAAGTGTCCCGAAAATTTTCGGGACACTTTTTATTTCGATTCGTATTGGTCCCGATAAGCCTCCATGAAGGCTTCCCTGTACGCTTTCGAAGCGTCCTTCTTCATCGTGTAAAGCGCATGGTCGGCTCTTAGGAATGTCGCTTCCAAAGGCTCACCCGCCTTCCTTACCGCGTACCCGACCGATGTGCTGATCCGTTTGAGGGGGTTGGGGTGGTAGGTGGCTTTCATGATGGCCTTCTTCAAGGATTCCGCTTCCTCAAAGCCGGCATTCCCGATGACAATAAGGAATTCATCACCGCCGATACGCATGCGATGCGTATCGGCCATGGAGTTTGTCGTCGCATCCACTACGTTCGCAAAACGCATGATCAGACGGTCGCCTTCCTTGTGGCCGAAATGGTCGTTGAAAAGCTTGAGGCCGTTGACGTCCGCAATGAGAATGACCGCCTTTTCGTATTT
>JBKHIE010000036.1:0-12255 GCA_046538775.1 Candidatus Izemoplasmataceae bacterium | reverse complement strand
CCATCCATTTCTTCCACAAAGCAGGCCTCAACTATGTATCCTGCTCGCCTTACCGTGTCCCCGTTGCGATCGTCGCCGCGGCACAAGCGGCCATTGCCAACAAATGACAATCAAGATAGCGATGCCTCGGCATCGCTATTTTTTTTGTATGGAGCGCCAACCTTTGATATAATTCACTTGAGGAAGTGATACCATGACCACCTGGCACAGTGCCATCGGCCCCTACAAGAAGACCGACGCGTTCAAGACGCTTTTGAAACGGGTCAACGCGGCGTATCAGGCGAAGACCGTCTACCCGCCTAAAGAGAAAGTGTTCAGGGCCTTCGAGCTGACACCGCTTGAGGACGTGAAGATCGTCATTCTCGGTCAGGACCCCTACCATCAGCCAAGTCAGGCCAACGGCCTTGCCTTCAGTGTCGAAAAGGATGCGCAGGTCCCGCCCTCCCTCAAGAACATCTTCAAGGAACTCAATCAGGATCTGAACCTCCCCATGCCAAGCGTCGGGGACCTTTCACCCTGGGCGAAAGAAGGGGTGCTCCTGCTCAATACGACGCTGACGGTGGAAGATTCCAAACCGGCCTCGCACCGGCATTTCGGATGGGAGGCTTTCACCGATGAAGTCATCCGGGCGCTTTCAGAGCATGAGAAGCCGAAGGTGTTCATGCTGTGGGGGGCGCATGCGAAAGCGAAGGCTTCGCGCATCGACGCCTCGAGGCATCGGATCCTGAAGGCGCCCCATCCGAGCCCGCTTTCCGCCCATCGTGGCTTCTTCGGATGCCGCCACTTCTCAAAGGCGAACGCCTTCTTAAAAGAGAGCGGCCGAGCCCCGGTCGATTTCAGGCTTTAGACTTGTAAATTCATGGATTTCTGATACAATGGAACCATCATTCAGAGTAGTCGTTTCGCGTCAAGTGTTACACCATGGGATGTCGGGTGTAAACGAACACATTATGTGGCGGTGGAACGGCGCGTCCGCTGAAGTTACTTTGACGAGTAATCTATGTGGACCTCTTAACATGTTTAGGAGGTTTTTCTTATGTTGAACCAGCATGACCATCTGAGACGGCTCATCCTTGCGGGGTCGTTTGCGGCGATGGCGATCGTCCTCAAGTTGCTTTTCTCGCTTACGACGTGGGAGTTTCGGATCTCGTTCTATGAACTTCCCCTGATCCTGGCCGGCCTTGCGCTCGGCCCCGCGCTCGGGTTTGCGGCGGGATTCGTGACCGACTGGGTGTATGTGATGATGCATCCCATGGCCTTCAGTTTCAATCTCTTCACCGTCTCCGCGATGCTTTGGGGCGGGGCGTTCGGGCTCTTTCATTTCAAGAAGATCCCGATCAACCTGGTCACTTTGAGCGTGGTGATCGTATCGGTAAGCCTTGTCACCTTCACCCTCAATACCATCCAACTGTATCTTGTCACAGGACCCGGTGTGTTTGCGAACGCACCGTTCAGGTTGCTGATCACCATCATCAAATGGCCCATCCAGATCGGCAGCATCTATTTCATCTACCAGAAGGTGATCGCGACCACCGACCTCATCCCTTCACAAGAAAAGCGCTGGTAACCAGCGCTTTTTTTATTGGAGTCTGTCGGTCGATGACCGGGTGAAGATGGCGCCTTCCTTGGCGCTAAAAAGGCTTTTCAGGATGGTGTGGGTCTTGTTTATCCCTTCGAACATTGAAGGGTCGTCCGCCCCTGCGGTGGCGACGATGTGGAGGGACTTCAGGGAAGGGATCGGCATCTTCAGCGTGTGTTTCCGGTTGAAGAGTTCCTGCAGGCGGCTTAGGACGGTGAGTGCGGCGACCGAAAGGGTCCCGAAATGGATGGGGCTTACAATGACCAGGGTGTCATGCGTTTCAAGCGCCTCCTTGAAAGCTTCCATGCCGTCCACGTACTTGCAACGCGGTTTCTTCATGCAGAGCTTGCAGTCGTCGCAAGGCGATACGTCCATCGCGTAGGCGTTATAGATGACGGCGTCCTTGATCTCGAAATGGCTCTTGAGCAGGTTCATGGAGTGGCTTGGGGTGTTCGGTGAACCGTTCAGGATGATCATGTGATTTCAAAGATCCGGACTTCGCCGGGTTTCAAGTATATATAGAGCCGTCCGTATTCGTTGTCGATCGATAAGGTCTTCGGGGCTTCGTGGGTCGAGAAAAGCATGTTGGCCTTGCGGAGGTTCGCCGTCTTTAGTGCCTCGGGCTTGACCATATGGCTCTCAAAGGGGTGGTCGGGGTTCAAGTTGGCGGCGATGAGCAGCTTTTTCTTCCCTTTTTTATAGACAAAGCCGATGAAGGTGGTGCCTTCCTCGAAGGCCTCCACGTTCTTCCCTTCGACGATGGCGCGGACCCAGGCCTTGCGGATCGGGTTGAGCGCCTTGTAAAAGGCGGGCAGGGTGTGATTTCCCCGGTTTGTGTAATGGAGCTGATAAGGGTCGAAGAGGGCGAGTTTCCCATAGAAGGGGTCGTGGTAGTCGAGGTGCTTCCTGTCCGCTTCGCTTGCGTCAAGGCCGAGGTTCATCGGCTGGCGCTCGTAGACTTCCAGGCCCGCGTTGATGAAAGGCACGCCTCTTGGCATGAAATGGTTGAGGGCGGCCAGGGTGTTCGACAGGGTCCGCCCGCCATAGCGGGAAGCGATGCGCGGGGTGTCATGGGTCTCGGGAGCGGCAAAGATGGGGGCTTTGAGCTTCAAGCTTTCGCGGTAGAATTTCTGCGCGTAGCCGTTAAGGACCCTCGGCTGCATGATGAAGCCGTTGCCAACGATGATGTTGTAGCCTTTTTCGCGGGCGTCCTTGGCATAGCGCATGTCGAGTTCCTCGGCGATGAAGCCGAAGTCGGGGTCCTCTTCACGGGCGCGCCGGATGATGCGGTCGAGCAGGGGTCTTGGGAGGGCGTGGCCCATGTCGATCCGGGCGCCGTCGATGCCGAAATGCCGCTGGAAGTAGGGGACGACGTCTTCCAGGGTCTGCCACAGGGGTTCGTTCGGGATGTCGCCCTCATAGAGGTTGCATTTGATGGTGTCGTAGAGGATGTAGGGCGGGATGTCCTTATCTTCCAAGTATTTCCTTGTCTCTTTCGGATGGTCGAGATACATCCGGAAGAACGTCACATCGGACCATGGGGGCTGGGGGTCGTTGATGTTGTCGCTGAAGGCCGGGGCCGTGGTGAGGTCGAACGCTTCCTCGATGGCTTCAAGGATGTCGGGTGCGTCCTTGATGGACTCGAACAGGGCTTCGTCCTGGGCTTTCGGATTGTGCTGAAACATCGAGATGTGGCGTTTCACATCCTTGCTTTCATAGACGGTCTTCATCCGTTTTGGAAGCGGGGCCTTGGCCTCGCTGAACGCGTCGACGTAAGGGGTCTTGTACTTGGGTTTTTCACTGGCCTTGATCCAGTAGAACCAATCCGGGTGTTCCCGGATGAGTTCACTGTCGATGCCGTTGGTCCTCGGGATGATGTCGATGACGATGCGGATGCCCAAGGTGTGGGCCGCATCGACGAAGGCCTTGAATTCGTCCTCGACGGTGAAACTGTCGCTTAGGAGGTCGTCTTTGAGGGAATCGTTGAGCTTGAAGAAGTCATTCACGCCATAAGGGCTTCCAAGCTCCCCCTTTTTATGCTTGATGCTGTAGGTCATGATCGGCAGCATGTAGACGGTATCGATGCCGATGGATTTGAGGAACGGTAGGAGGGCCATCATCTTGAGGAAGGTCCCGGTCTCCTTCAATCCGAAATGGTTGGAATCTTCCAGGAAACCGCTCCGGTCGTGGTCCCAGGCTGCCGAGGTGCGGACCATGGAGGAATAGATGATGCTTTCTTTGAGCCAGTCCCCACCGACCGGGTGGTGCTTTTTCCGTTTGGAAAGCGGGGTGGCGGTCTTGTGTTCGCCTTTTAGGAAATGCTTTTCAATCAGGGCGCTATAAAAGCGGTAAGGGTCAACCAGGGCTTCGTTCGTGTTCGTATATTGCAGGCCGTCCAGGTCATAGAGTCCGGTTGTCCAGAGGTCGGGGATGGCATAGTTCTTTGTGGTCTTTCCGATTTTGCTCTTCAGGTGTCGATTCAGTTTTTTAAGCATAGTACTCATCCTTTCATGTTTCATTATACATAAGAAAATCAAGTTTGGAAATGGTAAACCCTACATTCTGGGCCGTTTTACAAGTAAACGTTTACGATATTGGCTTTTTACTGTCAAAACCCCCTTAAAATTGTTATAATTTGTAATGAAGGAGTGATACATAATGAAACGACCAGTAGCGCTCATCATCATGGATGGTGTCGGGTTGGAAGAAGAGGGAAAAGGGAACGCCGTATCCCTTGCGAACACCCCCAATCTCGACCGTCTGATGAAGAAGTATCCTACCTCGGCACTTCGCGCCAGCGGAGAAGCCGTCGGACTTCCGGAAGGCCAGATGGGGAATTCCGAAGTCGGCCACATGAACATCGGGGCCGGTAGGGTTGTCTACCAATCACTGACCAGAATCCACAAGGCCATCAAGGATGGCAGTTTCTATGAAAACGAAGCCTACAACCACGCCATGGACCATGTGAATGAGAACAGCTCCAAACTCCATATCATGGGCCTTTTAAGTGATGGCGGCGTCCATTCCCATATCGACCATTTCAAGGCGATGCTCGATATGGCCAAGAAGAAGGACCTGGACAAGGTCTATCTTCATGCGTTCCTTGACGGACGGGACGTCCCGCCTGAAAGCGCAGTGACCTACATCGAAGAGATCGAAGCCTACATGAAAGAAAAAGAGATCGGAACCCTCGCAAGCGTTCACGGACGCTATTATGCGATGGACCGTGACAAACGCTGGGACCGCCTGCAAAAAGCCTACGACATCCTGGTGGAAGCCAAGGGCAAAACCGCGAGAAGCGGTGTCGAAGGCATCAAGGCATCCTACGAGGAAGGCATCCAGGATGAATTCGTCGTACCATTCAGTGTCGACAGTGAAGGCATCGTCGAAGATGACGACGCCATCATCTTCATGAATTTCCGTCCTGACCGTGCCATCCAGATCGGGACCGCCCTTACGAACCCTGAAAAGAGCGGGCTCGAGGACGCAAAGGAATTCAAGAACCTTCATTTCGTCTCCACCATGCACTATTCCGAGAACATCAAAGGTGAAATCGCCTTCGGTGCCCAAACCCTTGACGACATGTATGGGGATGTCATCAGCCGTGAAGGGCGCAAGCAGCTCAGGATCGCGGAAACCGAGAAATACGCCCATGTCACCTTCTTCTTTGATGGTGGAAAAGACCGTGAAATCGAAGGCAGCACCCGCATCCTGGTCAACTCGCCGAAAGTGGCGACTTATGACATGCAACCTGAAATGAGCGCCTACGAAGTCACCGACAAGGTCCTTGAGGAACTGAACAAGGATGCCCACGACACCATCATCCTCAATTTCGCCAACGGCGACATGGTCGGCCACACCGGTGATATTGAAGCCGCGATCAAAGCGGTCGAGACGACCGACGACTGTGTTGGAAAAGTCGTCGCCAAGATCGAAGAAATGGGCGGGGTCGCCCTGGTGACCGCCGACCACGGAAACGCCGAGAAGATGCTCGATGAAAAAGGCGGCGTCCACACGGCCCACACGACAAGCCTCGTGCCCCTCTTTATCACGGATACCAGCGTGACCATACGTGAGGGCGGCATCCTCGGAGACCTGATCCCGACGATGCTTGAGTACCTTGAGATCGAAAAACCCGAAGCCATGACCGGGCAATCCCTGATTGCCAGCAGAAAAGAATAAATCCAAATTCCAAAGGAGAGATGCACATGCCTTACATCAGCGATGTATACGCAAGAGAAGTACTTGATTCACGCGGCAACCCTACCGTCGAGGTGGAAGTGTTGACCGATTCCGGCGCGTTTGGACGCGCGCTTGTCCCAAGTGGCGCTTCCACAGGGGAGCATGAAGCCGTTGAGCTTCGTGACGGTGACAAGAACCGTTACCTTGGAAAAGGTGTCACCAAAGCGGTAAAGAATGTCAATGAAGTCATCGCCCCTGAAATCGTCGGATTCGACGTGACACAGCAAGTCGAGATCGACCGCACCATGATTGAACTCGACGGAACCAACAACAAAGGCAAGCTCGGCGCCAACGCCATCCTCGGTGTCAGCATGGCGGTCGCCCGCGCAGCGGCGGAATTCACCGGCCAGCCACTCTATCAATACCTTGGCGGTTTCGCTGCAAAAGACCTTCCGACACCGATGATGAACATCATCAATGGCGGATCCCACGCCGACAACAACGTCGACTTCCAGGAATTCATGATCATGCCCGTAGGCGCCCCGACCTTCAAAGAGGCGCTACGCATGGGTGCTGAAGTCTTCCATGCCCTGAAGAAAGTCCTGAGCGGACGCGGCTACAACACCGCAGTCGGTGATGAAGGCGGCTTCGCTCCCGACCTCAAGAGCAATGAAGAGGCCCTTGAAGTCATCATCGAATCCATCAAGAACGCCGGTTACAAGCCCGGTGAGGATGTCGTACTCGCCATGGACGTCGCCTCAAGCGAGTTCTATGACAAGGAAAAAGGCGTCTACAATCTTGCCGGTGAAGGCAAGGAAATGACCGCAACCGAACTGAGTGACTTCTATGCCAGCCTGATTGAGAAATACCCGATCGTCTCGATCGAGGACGGCCTCGATGAAAACGACTGGGACGGCTGGAAAGTCCTGACCGATAAACTCGGTAAGAAACTGCAGCTTGTCGGTGACGACCTGCTTGTCACCAACACCGAGAAGCTCAAAAAGGCCATCGACGCCAAGATCGCGAACAGCATCCTGATCAAGGTCAACCAGATCGGTACGCTCACAGAAACCTTCGAAGCGGTTGAAATGGCGAAACGTGCCGGTTATACCGCGGTCATCTCACACAGGAGCGGTGAGACCGAGGACGCCACGATTGCGGACATCGCGGTTGCGACCAACGCCGGACAGATCAAGACCGGCTCGCTCTCAAGGACCGACCGCATCGCGAAATACAACCAATTGCTCCGGATCGAGGATGAACTCGGAGAAACGGCAGTCTATCGTGGAAAAGATGCATTCTACAACTTGAAATAGTCTCTGATTCCGCAGGCGTGCCGCCTGCGGAATTTTTTTGATTTGACTCTTGGGCAATTGATGGTATAATAGCGGTTGACCTAAATGACTCGATGCTTAAGGAGATAACCTTTATGATGCTTTTGTTTGGACAATATGCCGTGCTTGCCATCCTCACGATCTATGCTACGAACCGGGCCAGCCACTATATTGATGAACTTGACAACAAGACGCATATCAGCGGAGCATTGATCGGCGGTGTCTTACTTGCGATTGTCACCAGCCTCCCCGAACTGATCACCACGCTCACTTCCACCCTTCGCCTTGGCAATAGCGGCATGGCGTTCGGGAATGTCTTCGGCAGCAACCTCTTCAACCTTCTCATCCTCGCGACGGCCGACCTGGTATTCATCAAGCATCTGTTCTTCAACCGGACGGAAAGCGGGAAGCGCACGTCCCATTCAATCCTGATGATGTATCTGGTATTCTTGCTTCCGGTGCTTCTCATGCGCTTTGGATGGCTGGAGATGGATGCCATCGGTTTTACCATCGGGATCAGTTTCAGCCTTTTGTCCTTGTTGATCCTCATCATCTATTTCTTCTCCATCCGTTCTTTGAATAAAGAAGTGCTTCAACCCAAGGATAAAAAAGAAGTCACCCACTCACTCAGAACCATCATCACCCGGTTTGTGATCTTCTCGATACTGATTGTCGTCAGCGGGTATTTTGTGACCGTGGTCGCTGAAGACCTCTCTATGCGGCTTGGTATGAATGCGTCATTCGGAGGCGCGCTCTTCCTCGGGGCTGCGACCAGCCTCCCTGAACTCACCGCGGTCTTCACCCTCTTTAAAATCAAGAGTTACGACATTGCCATCGGCAATGTCCTCGGTTCAAACACGTTCAACATCTTGATTATCGCGATTGTCGATTTCGTGAATGGGGACACGGACATCTTTGCGGTCTTGAAAGATGACGCCGAAGTGTTTGAAAATCTTTCTTTACTCTTGATTTTGGGCTTTATAAACTCTATAATGGTATTGGTTGCCTTGGTGCGTAAACCCCCTAGGAACAAGGCGCTTTACGCCCTGCCAAGCATAGTCGTCATCATCAGTTATCTCGTGTATCTCGCACTCTCAATATAGGAGGTTAATCCCATGCGTTTTGTCGATGTCTTATTGATCATAGTATCCGTGATTCTCATCACGCTCGTCGTCATCCAAAGCTCCAAAGACGATGCCGCCAATGCATTCAGCGGTGAAAAATCAGAATTATTCTCACATCAAAAGGAACGTGGCTTCGAACTCTTCATGAGCCGTGCCACATTGATTGCATCTGTATCTTTCATTGCGATTGCCATATGGGCCATGATTTAAGACACTTAAGGTTTTAAGTGTCTTTTTTTCTCAAAAGGAGGGCCATATTTATGCGCCAAAGAATTCTAGAGTTCTTCAAACAGAACAAGAACAAACGCTACACCATCAACGATTTGAACAAGGCGCTCGGGCTTAAGACGAGCGAAGAGTACAAAGCGCTCGCCAAGGCGGTCAACGCCCTTGAACGCGATGCCATCATCGTGCCCGATTCCAAGAATCGTTATGCACTCATCGAACACTCGAACCATGTCACCGGCATCCTCGATGTCAAGGACAAGGGGTTCGCGTTTTTAGACATCGACGAATCCGATGAAGAGGACATCTACCTGCCCCCGGGCAATCTCAAAGATGCCATGGACGGCGACCGGGTCCTTGTCAAGGTCGACAAGAGCCCCAGGGGTTTCAAGAAGGAAGGTACGGTCATCCGTATCCTGAAACGCCAGACCACCCATCTGATCGGTACGGTCGTGAAACGTGGCAACCGCCACTTCCTGATCAGCGACAAGAAAAGCATCAAGGCCGACATCCTGATCACGAAAAACGGCCTTAACGGGGCCAGACCCCACGACAAGGCCGAAGCGAAGATCGTCAGCTACGCCGAGAAGAACCGCATGGTCTGTGAAATCACCCGGGTGATCGGCAACATGAACGAACCCGGCGTCGACGTTGAAAGCAAGATCATGAAACACGGCGTCATGGTGGATTTCTCAGAAGACGCCCTGAAACAGGCCGAGCGTTACGAGTCCATCGATCCCGAGGCCTACAAGGGCCGCAAGGATTACCGTGAGCGTCCGATCGTCACCATCGACGGCGAAGATGCCAAGGACTTCGACGATGCGGTCGAGGTCAGAAAGACCCATGAAGGCAACTACTACCTCGGCGTCCACATCGCCGACGTCTCGCATTATGTGAGCGAGGACTCGCCGCTCGACCAGGACGCCTACGAACGCGGGACCTCGATCTATCTTGTCGACCGGGTCATCCCGATGCTTCCGGAAAACCTCTCCAACAACCTTTGCAGCCTCATGCCGGATGTCGACCGGCTCGCGATGTCGTGCGAGATGGTCATCGATCCAAACGGCAAGGTGCTCGATTACGACATCTTTGAAAGCGTCATCCGCTCAAAGGCCCGCATGACCTACACCAAGGTCAACAAGATCCTGGAAGGCGACAAGGCCTTAAGGAAAGAGTACGAAGCCTTGACGCCCATGTTCGAGACCATGAACAAACTCGCAAAGATGCTTCATAGGAAACGCACGGAAAAAGGCAGCATCAACTTCGAGACCGATGAACCCATCATCAAGCTCGATGCCAACAAGAAAGCCGTCGATGTCAAGCTCGCCGTCCGCGGCGATGCGGAGAAACTGATCGAGGAATTCATGCTCAAGGCCAACCAGGTCGTCGCCACCCATGTCCATAAGAAGAAACTCCCCTTTATCTACCGTGTCCATGACACCCCCGATGAAGAGAAGGTCCAGAAGCTTCTCACCATGGCGAACGCCCTTGGTTTCCGTGTCAAGGCCGAGAAGTCCATCACCCATCATGATCTTCAGAAACTGCTTCAGAAGGTCGAGGACACCGCCCATGAACGCGGCATGAACATGATGATGCTTCGGACCATGCAAAAAGCGGTCTACAGCGAAGAGGACATCGGTCACTTCGGTCTCGCCTTCGAACACTACACCCATTTCACCTCCCCGATCAGGCGCTACCCCGACCTCATCGTCCACAGACTCTTAAAACGCTATTTCATCGAAAAGGACAAACGCCACGACACCATCCGTCACTATGAAGCGATCATGCCGGATGTCGCCGAACGCTCATCCAGCCGTGAACGCACCGCGGTCACGCTTGAACGCGATGTCCTCGACATGAAAAAGGCCGAATACATGGCCGACAAGATCGATGAGACCTTCGAAGGCCATATCTCTGGCGTCACCGCTTTTGGGATCTATGTAGGCCTGCCGAACACCATCGAGGGGCTCGTCCACATCAGCGCCCTGGATGATGACTACTATGTCTTCGATGAGAACCTTCTCACGCTGATCGGCCGGCACAAGAAGAAGACCTACCGCATGGGCGAACCGATCAAGGTCAAGCTCACGAGCGTCAACGTCTTCGACGGTGAAGTCAACTTCATTCCCGTAGGAGGTGCCTAGATGAGCGTCATCGCCCGTAACAAGAAAGCCACCCATGACTATTTCATCCTGGAGACGTATGAAGCGGGCATTGTCCTCACCGGCACCGAGATCAAAAGCATCCGCGCCGGCAAGGTCAACTTGAAGGATGCCTACATCCGCACCACGAAGTCGAACGAGGCCTATATCATCAACATGCACATCGCGAAATTCAAGCAGGGGAACCGCTTCAATCACGAAGAGACGCGTGAGAGGAAGCTTCTCCTCCATAAACACGAGATCCTGAAACTCCGTCAGAAGGCCATGCAGGAAGCCGCGACCATCGTGCCCATCAAGCTTTACATCCTTAAAGGCAAAGCCAAGCTTGAAATCGCCCTTGCGAAGGGGAAGAAGAAGTACGACAAGCGCCGTGACCTCAAGGAAAAAGCGATGAAGCGCGACGTCGAAAAAGCCCTCAAGGACCGGGCCCGATGACGTTCGAACTCGTTCTTTACGGCGGGATCATCATGCTTTTCTCCGCCTTCATGAAAGGCATCACCGGCTTTGGGACCGCCCTCTTCGCGATGCCGCTATTGACGGCTTTCTTCTTCGCACCCGAAGAGGCACGGCCCGTCATCGTCTCGATCAATCTGATGCTCAATTTCTTCATCCTCTTCAAGGAGAGGAACTTCACGTATGAGAACTTCAGGGCCCTCGCCCCGCTTGTCATAAGCGGCTTCGTCTTTGCCGTATTGAGCGGGTTCGTGCTATCGTATGTGGACTTCCGCCTCTTCAGCATCCTGCTTGGCTCGCTTTTGATTTTGACTGCGCTCAATAAACTGCTTAATCTCAATTTCACCATCCAGCGCTACAAGCGATTCTTCTTACCGATTGGAACCCTGGGAGGCATACTGAACACCCTGATCGGGGCCGGGGGTGTCCCGGTTTTGATCTTCCTTTCCAACACCCCGCTTAAAAAAGAGGCCTTCAGGACCTCGCTTTTGCTTTTCTTCTTCGCCATCAACACCGGAGCCATCATCTCGTTCGTCGCCTTTGACAACTATCCGGTATCGAGCCTATCCTACATCGCGCTCTTCTTTCCATTCGTGATGGTCGGATCGATTCTTGGGATGAAGGCCGTCAGCCGTATCAACAACACGCTCTTTCAGAGGATTGTCGCCGTATTGCTCCTGTTCATGGGGCTTGACAGTCTATTCAACATATTGTAATTCTTCCAAATACATGGTATAATGTATTTGGACATATGGGGTTGTTCTGGAATTCGACAGGGTGACCGAGGCTTGACATGCATGCCGTGGTCGCGCACGTAAAAACGTCCTTCCGATAATAACCGGAAACCAACAACAAACAGCTTTCGCTGCCTAACACTTAGGCACGGACCACATTTGCGGGAATGCCCACGACCCGCACTTGTGGACAGATAGTGGGCTCGGTATGGCAGGTTCGTCTCGCCAGGTCATACGACATCAAGGAGGCTCGCCCATCCTTACTTTGTCCGTTGAGGTGGATGGGTCAAACCAACATCGGACTAAGCATGTAGTGTGTCATGTGTAGGTTGCTTTGGACAGGGGTTCGAATCCCCTCAACTCCACCACATTTATCCGCGTCACGGAAATTCAGATGGCTTAGACAAGCCGTATATGAATTTCCGTGTTTTTTTGTTTGCAAAACATCTTTCATGCGATTTC
>JBKHIE010000151.1:0-2781 GCA_046538775.1 Candidatus Izemoplasmataceae bacterium | reverse complement strand
TTTTGAAACGGGCGGTGATCTTCGCGATTGAAAGCGCGACGATGCTGATCAGCACCACCGGAAACAAGGGAATGAACAGGAAGGCCGCGATGTAGAACGCAAGGACGATAAGGGAAAACTGCACATGGTAAAAATAGGCAAAGATGATCGGCAGGGTCATGAGCAGGGCCGAGAAGTAGACAAAGACCATGAGCAGGGCGAGCTTCGCCTTGAAGAGCGTCCGCGGATCAAGCGGCAAGGCGCCTAGAATATCAAAATCCTTATAATAGAACAAATACCCGTTCGAACGGAGAAAGACGATCAGGAACGTCAGACTGATGAAGTAGGTGAAAAGAAAACTCAGGACAAGCCCGCCCATGTCCAGTTCGCTCAGCACGCGCGCAAGGTCGAAAAACATATAGGTCAAAAGCCCGAAGAAGGTCGCAACCGCATAAAGCACCGCCAATACAATCAAGACCGCCTTGATCTTCGATTGGCGGAAATCGAAACCAAACAGCCGTTTAAACGAAAGGTTCTCCCTGAAGAGGACCCCGATCAGCCGGCGTGTCATCATGATTCCCTGGATATCTCCATGAAGATATCCTCAAGGGAGGTGTCCTTGATGACACTTTCCGTCTCGCCCGTAGCGACGATCCTTCCCTTTTTGATGATGGCGACCTTGTTGCAGAGCTTTTCAGCGACTTCAAGGACATGGGTCGAGAAAAAGATCGAAATGCCCTGAGCCGTCAATTTCCTGAACACTTGCTTTAAGTCGAAACTGGCTTTCGGGTCGAGACCGACGAACGGTTCATCCAGAAGAAAGAGCCTCGGTTCATGGACAAGGGCGCTGATGAGCACCACTTTCTGCTTCATGCCGTGGGAATAGGACGAGATCGGGTTGTTGAGCGCCTCTTCGATGTCGAACATCGTGGCGTATTCGCCGATCAACTGCCTTCTTCTTTCCCGGTCCACCTGGAAGACATCCGCAATGAAGTCGATGTACTGTATGCCACTCAGGGATTCATAGATGTCGGGGTTGTCCGGAATATAGGCGATGCGTTTTTTCACTTCCATCGGGTCATCCCTGATGGAATACCCATCGACGAAGATGTCCCCCGCATCAAAATCGATGATGCCCGCGATTGACTTGAGCAACGTGGTCTTTCCGGCACCGTTGTGGCCGATGAAGGCATAAAGGTCGCCGGATTCGATATTGAGCGATACCGAATCGCAAGCCTTGGTTTTTCCATCATAGGATTTGGTGAGGTTCTGAATGTCTAGCATGGCGTTCTCCTTTGTCGATCGATTATAATTCATTATACCAAATACGCCCATGCTCTGACAGCCTTTTAAAAATATGACACATCCGCACTTTACATGGCCCATGTTTTTGATTATTGTAGACTTATTCAATGCCAAAGTCCATTTCTCCTGGAGGTCCCTATGATCAAGCAAAAACAGAAATACGTCTGGTTCCACTTCCTAATGGATAAGTTGCTGGCACCCTCAAAAGAGGCGCGTTCGTTTTACATCCTGGCGATCCTTTTGATGATGGCCGGCGTTGTCTTGCTCGTTTATTACACCGGGGGCATCCAATACGTTTATTCGCACACCATGTACGTGCCCATCGTGCTTTCCGGTTTGCTGTTCGGATGGAAAACGGGTCTTTTCGCCGGTATTGCCGGGGGGATCCTACTGGGTCCTTTCATGCCGGTGGACGTGGAAAACGCCATCATGCAGGAGCCCGTGAACTGGATCTACCGTACGGTGCTGTTCGTAGTGATTGGAGTCGTCGTGGGCATATTCAGGCACATGATCATCCAATACCATAAAGAGCGCCTTCATCTTTTCACCCACCATCCCGGGACCGATATCCCTGGAATCTCTCGCCTGATCGATGACTTGACCTCGGCATCAGACGCGCCTGACCAAAAGGACTGTCTATTCATACATATCCGTCTGGAGAACGCTATCGACCTCTCCGATTTTCTAAGCAGCGACCTCTACTCCTTACTTTTGATGCGGGCCCGCAACCGGACCCGTGATCATTTCCCTGACGCCTTCGGGGTCTACGCCAAAGACAGTCATGGCCTCACCATGGTCATTGAAAACAAGAAGTATGACCATGACACCGAAACCTTGAGAGCGTTGTTCTATGAACCTTTTGATATCAAAAACATCCCCGTTTATCTGGATGTGTCCATCGGAATAGCCGCTTTTAATCAATCGATCTATGAATCGGTGTACCGGGCCACGCTCGCCGCCCGTTATGCGGGCACTCATGGTTATGGGACGATGGTCTATGACGAAAGGCACTTTAAAACCCACAAAGACATCAAGCTGCTAGGCTCGGTCATGAACTGTCTTGAAAACGGTGATTTCTCCATTGTATTCCAACCCCAGTTTGACAACAACCGCAAGGCCTATACGAATGCCGAAGTGCTATTGCGATGGGATCATCCCGAGTATGGCCGGATCTCCCCTGAGTATTTCATCCCGCTGATTGAAAAGACGTCCCTTATAAACATTGTGAGCGACTGGGTCATCGAGGAGAGTTTCAAGACCCTGAACAGGCTGAACAGCGAAAACTTGAACATCCGTGTCTCGATCAACATCTCCACCATGACCTTGTTCTATCCTACCTTTTATGACCGGGTGAAGGCCTTGATCAAAGACTATGCGATCCCTGCTGAGAGTGTCATCTTCGAAATAACGGAATCGGCACTGATGCATGACCCGGTTCGCGCACTCTCAACGATAAAGGCCTTGAACAAACTGGAAATCGGGATTGCCATCGACGAC
>JBKHIE010000150.1:0-2819 GCA_046538775.1 Candidatus Izemoplasmataceae bacterium | reverse complement strand
GATGAGGCGACGCTGAAAAAGGCCCACGACTTGATCCGCGAGGTCGGTCTAGAGGGCAACGCGAAGACCTATCCCTCCAAGCTCTCAGGCGGGATGAAACAAAGGGTCGGCATCGCCCGCGCCCTCATGAACGAACCGGAGATCCTGCTTTGTGACGAACCTACAAGCGCCCTCGATGTCGAGACCACGATGAGCATCCTTTCGCTGATCAAGCGCATCCAGCAAGAACGAAGCCTCACCGTCGTCCTCGTGACGCACGACATGCACGTCATCAAGGAAGTGTGCGACCACGTGAGCGTCATGCATGAGGGGCACCTGGTCGAAGACGGCGCGCTTGATGACATCCTCTTCAGCGCCAAGCACCCAATCACCAAGCGCCTGGTCGAATCCATCGGCTATAACATCGACACCATCGCCGAAAACCACGCCCATCTGCCCAACCTGTCACTGCTCAGGTTCGAAGGGCGTGTCACCACCAAGGAGATCCTATCACGGATCATCCGTGACACCGGTGTCGACATCAACATTCTCTTCGCCAACATCACGCCTTCAAAAGAAGGGCTGATGCTGGTGAGCATCAATACCGATCATCCGGACGCCATCAAGAAACGTCTGGAAAAAGAAGGGGTTGAGATTGTCCGTGATCGCTTTTAGACATTATGCACAAGCCCTTAACGAAACCCTTTATATGACCTTCGTGGCGACCGTGTTCGTGGCGATCGCCGGCCTTGTGCTCGGCGTCTTGCTCTTTGTGAGCGCCGAGGACGGCCTGAAACCGAACAAGAGTCTTTACGCCTCCCTCTCGGTCGTCACAAGCGTCGGCAGAAGCATCCCCTTTCTCATCCTTATCGTCTTGCTGATCCCGATCACCCGGATCCTGATCGGCAGCATCCTGGGCCCATCGGCCGCCCTGCCGGCGCTTGTTGTCGGGGGGACGCCCTTCTATGCCCGGCTGGTCGAACTCGCCCTCTTTGAAAAGGGCCATGACTTAAAGGAGACCGGCAAGGCGTTCGGTCTCACCGACTTCAAGATCATGACCAAAGTATTGATTCCCGAAAGCCTTCCCGCCCTTGTCCGCGGCATCACGGTGACCGCGATCGCCCTTGCGGGCTACACCTCGATCGCCGGGGCCATCGGTGCCGGAGGTCTTGGGAACCTGGCTTACCTGTACGGCTATTCCAGAAACCAGCCCGAGGTCACATGGATGGCGACCATTCTCATGGTCGGCCTCATCATCGCGATCCAACTTTCCGGTGACCTCGTGGTCAAGAAACTATCCCACAATAAATAATCCAAAGGAGTAATGCATACCATGAAAAAACTATTCATCCTGACCATCACCAGTCTTTTACTCATAACCCTCTCCGCCTGCGGTGGAAGTGACACCTATACGGTCGGCGCCTCGCCGACCCCTCACGCCGACATCTTAAGAGAAGCAAGGGAACTCATGGACGACGAGTACGATTTTGAAATCCAGGAGTTCAACGATTACGTCATGCCCAACACCGCCCTTGACGAAGGGGAGATCGACGCAAACTACTTCCAGCACCTTCCCTACCTTGAAGCGCAGATCGACGAATACGGGTATGATTTTGAAAACGTCGGCGGGGTCCACATCGAACCGATCGGGCTTTACAGCCGCGAATACGATTCTCTGGACGATTTGCCGGATGAAGTGGAAATCATCATCTCGAACTCACCCTCGGACCGTCCGAGACTTCTGACGGTGCTCGAGGATGTCGGACTCATCACCCTTGATGAGGACACGACCGAGGAAGCCATCACCGACCAGAACGTCGACGACCTTCCGGAACTCTTTGACAGCGAGAAGACCATCACCTTCGAGGAAGTCTCCGCCGAACAGCTTTACAGCAACTACGACAACGAATCCGGGGATTTGGTCCTGATCAACGGGAACTTCGCCCTCGATAACGGTCTCAATCCACAAGAGGATGCCATCGCGCTTGAAAGCGGTGACTCACCGTATGTGAATGTCCTGGTCGCCCGTGAGGAAAACGCGGACGACGACTTCGTCCAAGCGCTCTATGAAGCACTCACAAGCGATGAGATCAAAGCATGGATCGAAGACGAATACGAAGGTTCGGTTGTCATCGCCGACTAATTAGCATCACAGCATCTTTCAAGGCGGGCCAAATGGTCCGCCTTTTTTTGCTGAAAAATGAAAAGAATGACACCCCAAACAATAGCCGTTTTAGAAATAGAGCGGTTCTATTCATGGATTACCGTCTTATACCCAGGGTCAAGGGAGAAGTTGGTCCTATTTATGATGTGTGGTATAATAATTATAGAATGTGAGGGTGTATGATTATGGAAAAACAGCGTCTTGAAGATCATGGGTTCCCTCCTGTCATTCATCCAGAAAGCCAAATCCTGATTCTCGGAAGCTTTCCGTCGGTCAAATCGCGGGAGGAAACTTTTTACTACATGCATCCGCGCAACCGGTTTTGGCCAATGCTTGCGTCGCTCTATGAGGACAGACGTTTCCTTTCCCCGGACGTCGCTGAAAAGAAGAAGGCCTTGCAGGTTCACCGGATCGCCTTGTACGACGCCGTTGAAGCCTGCCGCATCGAAGGCTCCAAGGATGCGAGCATCACCGGGGAACGCCCCACCGATGTCAAGGCCCTCATCGCCGGCACCGCCATTCAAAAAATCGTGCTCAACGGCAAGAAAGCCGCCTCGATATTCAAAGCCCATAACCCTGAGTTCATCCATATGTGCCATGTCATGCCCTCAACCTCGCCCGCGAATGCAAGCTACCGTCTCGAAGACCTGATGGCACACTGGTCAGAGGTTTTAAG
>JBKHIE010000149.1:0-2874 GCA_046538775.1 Candidatus Izemoplasmataceae bacterium | reverse complement strand
AAGCTTCATTTCATCAACAACCGCTACATCAAGGCGCTCAAGGACGAGGAACTCATGAGTCTTTGCAAGCCGTTCCTGCTTGAGGCCGGCATCGGCGAAGGGAAGGACGATACGTGGTTTGAGAACCTTGTCGCCCTTTTCAAGGACCGCTTGAGCTATGGCCAGGAAATCGTCGACATGTACAAGGATTTCTTCGAAAGACCTTTCAAGATCGAGGGGGAGGCCTTTGAATTCCTGAACCAAGACGGTGTCAAGGAACTCCTTGAATCGTTCAAATCGAAACTCGGGTCGGCTGAAACTTTGGATGCACCGACCATCAAAAAGGCGGTCAAGGAAAGCGGGAAGGAGACCGAGATGAAGGGCAAGATGCTCTTTATGCCGCTAAGGGTCGCTGTGAGCGGAGCCATGCACGGACCGGACCTCCCGAAGATGATGGAACTCATGGGGAAAAAACGCCTCATCGCCCGTCTGGAGTATGCTATAGGGCTACTTTGAGCCAAAAGCATTTGCATTTTTAAAATTGACGTTGTATAATGCAAGTATCAAGTAAAAAAGGAGAATTTAATTTTCATGACTGGAACAGTAAAATGGTTTAACTCAGAAAAAGGCTATGGTTTTATTACTACTGACGAAGGCAATGACGTATTCGTACACTATAGCGCAATCAACCAGGAAGGCTTTAAGTCTTTGAACGAAGGCGACAAAGTCGAGTTCGAAGTGGTTGAGGGAGATCGTGGACCTCAAGCTTCAGGCGTAGAACGCATCTAACCATCACACGAAAAAAAGCGGGAGTTCGAACTCCCGCTTTTTATTTGGACCAACCGGATAATAAGTCGATGCCTTTTAAAGAGAGGTTTCTGGCGTGTATTCACCGGTGATCTCTATTGTATTGCCGTCGGGATCTTCAACGTTAAAAAAATAATAGGGTCCCGCCACATTCAGATGCATGATCCTGCTCGTCTTTCCAATATTGAGCTCTTTTATTCTTTCGTATTCTGCATTCAGGTCATCCGTATAATAATTCAGCACGAAATTATTGCCGTAGGACAGTTTCAGATTTTCATACGCCTCCAGATATTCCCTACTATAGACATCCAGAAGGTTTTCTTCTTCTTTCATCCTTCTTCTGTCATAGGCAGGATTCATGAGCGCGAGGCAACCGTGTTCCAAATTGAATTGCGCCCAGCGGTCGAAGTTCTTGGAAGACACCTTCATTTCAAACAGTTTTTCGTAAAAATCTATGGACGTGTCCATAGCTTTGACATACAGGTATGTCGAAGCGGCCTTGATCATGATCATCCCTCTTTTCTAGTACGCGACCCAATGGTTCGTCAATACGATTATACCTTTTTTTCAAGAGGAATCCAAATTGGAACCAGAAGGAGACCCAAGACGTATTTTTGGGTCCGAGTGTTTCTAGACTGCGCCCCTTGTGTTACAATGTAAGTGACTTAATTTATCGATGAAAATAGGTGAGTTTTATGGAAATATTCAATACCCTTACAAAAAAACGGGAGAAATTCGTCCCTATAAACGAGGATACTGTCAATATCTATGTCTGCGGACCCACCGTATACAACTACATTCACATCGGGAACGCCCGTCCGGTCATCTTCTTCGATGTGGTAAGGCGGTACTTCACCCATCTTGGTTTCACGGTGAACTACGTCTCGAACTTCACCGACGTCGACGACAAGATCATCACCAAGGCGATCGCGGATGAGATGGATGAGCTCGAAGTCGCCGAGAAATTCATCAAGGCGTTCAAAGAAGATGCGGAACGCCTTGGAAGTTCCACACAGTACCTTGCGCCCAGGGTGACCGAATACATGAGTTCCATCATTTCCTATATCGAGCGTCTGGTCGAGAACGGTTATGCCTATGAGGTGAACGGGAATGTCTACTTCCGTGTCAGCAAAGCCGAGGATTACGGCATTCTATCCGGACGCCGCACCGAGGAGCTCAAAGAAGGGGCCAGGGTCGATGTGAACAAGGAAAAAGAGCATCCTCTGGATTTCACCCTATGGAAAAAAACGGACGTCGGCATCAAATACCCCTCCCCCTGGGGAGAGGGAAGACCGGGCTGGCACACCGAGTGTGTCGCCATGATCCACGACATCTTCGGGGGCAAGATCGACATTCATGGCGGCGGATCCGGCCTGATGTTTCCGCATCATGAAAACGAGATCGCCCAGGAACACGCCCTTTCGCACCACCACATCGCCAATTACTGGATGCATAACGGCCTTCTCAACATCGATGAGAAGAAGATGAGCAAGAGCGAAGGCCGTGTGATCCTTGTCAAGGATCTGGATTATGACTACATGGGCTTCCGTCTTTTCACCCTGAGCACGCATTACAGAAGTCCGATCAATTACACCGACGATGCGCTTAAGACCAATGTGGCCGAGTGGGAGAAGATCAAGCGTGTCTACTCACAGACCTTTTATCAGCTCGACCTCGCCCATTACCTCAACAGGAACAACGTCGCCTTCAACCGTGAACTCTCAACGATTGAGCGCAAGTTCATGCAGGCGATGGATGACGATTTCAACACCCCGAATGCGATCACCAGCCTTCAAAGCCTCGTCAAATACACCAACCAGCTTCTAAGGCGGGATGACACCCACGATGAGCTTCGGGCCGCGCTCGAGCTTTTCGACACCTTCCTCTACATCCTCGGTCTCGACCCGGATGTAAGGCGGTTATCCGATACCGAGAGGGCCATGTATGCGGCCTGGACCGAGGCCAGACGGGAAAAGGATTTTGACAAGGCGGACCAACTGCGGGAAAAACTCTATGAAAAAGGCATTCTTGGATGATCCAACACAACGGACAGACACTCGCGTACATCGGGGATGCGGTCTATGAGCT
>JBKHIE010000148.1:0-2884 GCA_046538775.1 Candidatus Izemoplasmataceae bacterium | reverse complement strand
AACCGGTCATTCTTCGCTTTCTTATTTGCATCAATTCCCGGTCCGTCAACTTAAGATTGACAAGACCTTCATCGATAGTCTGGATTCAAAGGACGGCAAGTCGGTCATTGCAAGGACAGCCATCAACCTTGCCAAGGACTTCAGCATCACTTCGGTCGCAGAAGGGGTTGAGACCCCAAAGCAACAAGATCGCTTATCCGAACTCGGCTGCGACATGATGCAAGGGTATTACCATGCGCGGCCCATGCCGTTCGACCCATTCAGGGCTTTCTTGATCGGGCACGCCGATAAGAAGTCGTAGATAATGCACGCCTATGCGATAAAAGCCACAATCCCTGCATCGGTAGGGATTGTGGCTTTATTGTTCAGTGAACGAACGGTTTTACTGGAGTCCGAGATGCTTTTTCAAGGCGCCAATCAGGGCATCGACATCGTCTTTTGAGATGTCATGATGACAGACAAGACGCATGTATTCCCCTTTGTAGCCGCCTAGAAGGATGCCCTCTTCTTTCAACTCCTTTTTCAGCTTGTTGAGGTCATAGGGACTACGGACAAAGACCATGTTGATATCAAGCGCGCTTTCATCCACCTCGAACCCTTCGAGTCCGGCCAGCTTTTTTGCCAGGTACCGGGCATTGTCATGGTCTTCCTGAAGCCGCGCGGTCATCGCTTTCAAGGCGATAAGCCCTGCCGCTGCAAGCATGCCGGCCTGACGCATGCCACCGCCTAGCATCTTGCGGTGCTTGCGGGCCCGTTCGATGAATGCCTTGCTGCCTACAAGCATGCTTCCGATTGGGGCGGACAGGCCTTTGGACAGACAGAACATCACGGAGTCTGCGTACGCGGCGATGGTTTTCGCCTCGACTTCAAGCGCGGTCGCCGCATTGAAGATGCGGGCGCCATCAAGGTGGACCTTGAGGCTGTGCTGGTCGGCGATGTTCCGGATGCTTTCCATGTAGGAAAGCGGTGCGACGCGGCCGCTTCCATGGGCGTTTTCTACGCAGATGAGGGACGTCTTCGGATAGTGGATGTCCTGCATCCTGACACCGTGGTCGACACCACGGACATCCATCATGCCGTTTTCTTCAGGCACGGTATGGAATGAGACACCTGAAAGCACTGCGGCGGCACCGACTTCATAGGTCTTGATATGGCTGTTGGCACCAAGGATGATCTCATCCCCGCGGTTTGTGTGGGTCATGATTGCGACCTGGTTGCCCATATGGCCGCTTGGGACAAAGAGCGCCGCTTCTTTTCCAAGCATCCGGGCGGCTTCACTTTCAAGGTCGTTGACCGTGGGGTCGTCCTGATAGACATCATCGCCGACCACGGCCTCGAACATCGCCTTGCGCATGGCCGGTGTGGGTCTTGTGACGGTGTCGCTTCTAAAATCAATCATTGTTTGCCTCCTTGTAATCATTCTGACAGATCATGAACAGTCTGGGCATCGATTCCGGTCTTTCATCGGATGGTGGAAAGCCATCCGGACACTTTGTTAAATTGATTATACCAAAAAACGGCCCATGGACAAACATTTATGCCAATACAAGAAAAAAGCCCGGAAAATCCGGGCTCAATCGGTTATTATTTTAATGCCTGTTCAATGAACCATACATGCTTGTCATAAACGGCGACGGCATCTTCAAGCATGGCAACGGTTGAGAAGTCGCCTTCTTCGTCCGCGGTGTTGCGTGCGTCTGTGGCCAGGTCACGGAGATACTTCAAGGTGTCAAGCAGGATTTGATAGACATCTTCGGTGGCTACGTCCTCATCCGGAAGTTCTTCGATCTTGGTCATCTCAAGGTACTTCTTGACTGAAGCGGCAGGGAAGCCTCCAAGCATCTTGATGCGCTCTGCGACTTCATCGTATTGTTCGTCCAGGTCTTCATAGACTTCCTCTACGAATTCATGGACCGACTTGAACTGTCTTCCGGTGACGTTCCAGTGCAGGTTGTGAAGTTTCACGTAAGCGACCGATAAGTCCGCAACGAGTTGATTAAGTTGTTCTACTTTGTTCATGAATGATTCCTCCTTGTATTTTGTTGATTACAATTGTATTATACTGTAATCATTACAATTTTGCAACAGTTACACATTGAATTCACCCGATTTTTCAAGATCCTTTTCTTGTGAGATTAAAGCTCTTGTTTGCTGAGTGTTTCTTTGTTCTTGGCTCTAGGCAATACAAGGTTCAAAAGGATTCCCGCAGTGGTCGCAAGCGCCATGCCTGAGACACTCGAGACATCGTTGATCTCGATGACGGCTCCGCCGAGGCCGATGACGAGGATGACCGAGATGATGATCAGGTTCCGTGAATCGGCCATGTCGGTCTGTTCCCTCAGGAGGACCTTGATGCCGTTGGCGGCGATGAAGCCATAGAGGATGACGGTGATCCCGCCGATGATCCCGCTTGGAATGCTCAGGATGAACGCCTGCACATGACCGGAGAACCCCAGAAGGACGGCGATGGCTGCGGCCCCCATGATGACATAGACGCTTGCGACACGGTTCATCGCGATGATGCCGGTGTTCTCACCGTACGAAGTATTCGCAGGGCCACCCATCATCGCGCTTACGAACGTCGCGACGCCATCCCCGAGCAAGGTTCTTGAAAGGCCCGGGTCCTCCACATAGTCCTTATTGGTGATCTCGCCTAGGACTTTATGGTCGCCGATGTGTTCCGCGATGGTCACAAACGCAAGCGGCAAAAACAAGGGGACCATGGAAAAGTCCAGACCATAGCTTCCGAGGAATGTGAAGGAAGGGACGGTGAACACCGATACGCCCGCGAAGGTCTCGACAAGGTTGACATCGCCGGTGAAGACTGAGACAAGGTACCCGATCAATATGGCAAGCATGAACGGAATGATCCGGAAGAACCCCC
>JBKHIE010000147.1:0-2902 GCA_046538775.1 Candidatus Izemoplasmataceae bacterium | reverse complement strand
AGCACCCAGTGGGTGAACCCGACGGCATGCTTCCTGACAAGCGGGGCGTCCGGATCGAAAACGACAAGCGCAAGACTCTTCGCCTCTTTCGGGACGTCTTCCCAGGTGAGCGGAGGGGATACGTTCTTGCCTTCACCCGAATGTTTCTTGGGGATGGCTCCATTGTCTTCAAACGCTGGACTTTTCAGTGACATCTCCGATAATGCAAATCCCATGCAATCACACCTTTCCATTGTTTTATGCAAAATTTCATGATGGACATCGCTTGCGGTCATTTATATTTTACCGCAGAATGCTATAATGATAAAGGGGGCAAAGAACACATTCACTTCTTCCCCATGGAGGTCGCCTTATGGATAAGCTGCCCAAACTCATAAGAGATTTCAAAGGGACGTTCCGCCTCTACCGGGAGACCCTGGAGGGAAAGGACGCGCATCCCATGAAACTCCAGTTCATCCGCACCTTTGAATCGCTTTTTGAAGAAGCCTCATCGCTGATGAAACACGGTGCCATCTTCTCGCAATACGGCCTGCTCAGAGGTTTTTGTGAGACCGTGGTCATGGTTGAATGCCTGCTGGACCACGAACAGGATGGAAGTCTCGAACATTACCAGGCATACACCGAACTCGTCGAAAGGTATTTCGAATCCCTGAAGCGCGGGGAGAACCATGCCGAGAATGACCGGCCCCACCAATACGACTGGTTCAACGCGATGAAGCGGGGTGGATTCACCACTTCCAAGGTTTCCCTGAAAACTCTGGCGAACGACAAGAACCAGCCCCTGCTTGAGACGTTTCACATCCTGAATGTCAAGATCCATAATGCCGAATTCTTCACCAACAAGCTCATGGATCCATCCTTCAAGGCGTATGAACAAAAAGAACTCGAGGCTTCCCTGGTGATGATCATCGACCATCTCCTACGGATCCTGTCGCATCGTATGCGGGATGCTTCCACCAAGCCGCTTCTCGACATGCTTGTCGAAAAGCGCAACCATATGAAGCCCCTCATCGAATCAAAAGAAAAGGCCTCTTAGGGCCTTTTCTCATTCCATGGTCTTGACTGCGGTGACGACAGCGTCCACGACCTCGCTCACGAAGCGGGGTTTTTTGTTGCGTAGGAATCGTACGGACCCGGCCAAGAACGTCTGGGTTTCAGGCGTTCTTGCGATATCCTGCATGACCCTCAAGGCGCGTTTTCCCCCGAAGAAACGCGGAAGGGCCCCTGTTGAGTAAAGGATCAACCGTTTGGTTTCAATGGGACGGACCTGATAGAGGTATTCCTCCATGACACGTGACAGGGTGAATCCCCAGACCGGTGCACCAAGGATCAGGGCATCGTACCCGTTTGGATCCGGAGCCTCCGCGATGGAAGGCATGGTTTCTTTCCAGGGTTTGTCGCTTTTGGCTACCACGCGTTGAATCTCCACCTCGTAGCCTTCCTTTTCCAGAGCCTTTTCAATCTTGCGCGCAACGTCCATGGTGTGACCGGTCTCCGAATGCACAATCATTCCTATCTTCATGGTACGCTCCTTTTATCCGCAGGACAGGGAAGTGTGCGGATGGTTGGTTGCAACAACTAACTCTATTATATAGAACATCCACCATAAATGAAAGGCATTGATGGTCAATTCTTTTCAGGCATGAACATACGGTGCTGCTGTCCATGGTCTTGATACAACTATCCCATGACGCCTTGACGTTGAAACTTCAAAAGGCATTAAGCCAACAATCAGCCGGCTTGTCGAGAATTACAGTCCGCCTGGCTTCGGATGGTTGGCGATGGAAGATGAGGGTGGCTTTCGACGCCTCGATCCTGACCAAAAGATACCAAGATGCGTCTTCCCGTTGCCACACCCGACATCAAGCACACTTCTAAGAGGTTGGCGGTAAGTTTCAATGATGCGATCAAGTGTCTCACTTCCGGTGGAAGCGGGTGGAGGGCTTCGTTTTCAAGGGGTTGGTTTGCCTAGACGTTGTAATGTCTGAAGAACGCCTCGCTCTTATAATGAATGAAAAGATACCCAAGCGCCGCCAGCACCCCGTTGATGAGGATGATGACGCCCCATGCTGAGCCACCGCCGATTAGAGGCATCAGCCTGAAAAGAAGATACCCTTCGCCACCGATGATGGCGAACCCTCCGAAAACGGCGAGGAAGGCACTTGCGCTTTGCTTGATGACTTCGATCTCCGTGGAGAAATGAAACTTCGGAAGGATCATGTTGATGACGCTGAACCAAAGGCTGCTTGCAAGCGACAGGCTGATGATGAAAAGACTTAGGAGCATCAAGTTCATGAACCCGATCGCAAAGACATTCCCGAAGACCAACAGCCCGACCAGTCCAAAGGGTATGGTCAACAGCAGGTTGAACCCCACTTTCGAAAGAAGGATGGTCTTCGCCGTTAGCGGCAGACTCCGTAAGATCCAGAATTTCTTTCCCTCGAGCGAAAGGCTGATTGCCGGAGAATAGCTCATCACGATTGAGAACGCAAAGAAAATGCCAAGCAGAAGCTCACTGCCCATGGGCATCCCCTCACCGACCAGCATGCCTTGGACCGCATCTTTGAAAAAGAGCGAGGCGACCGGGAGAATCAATAGAAGCAACGGGCCAAGTGCCGCATTCAATGCATACATCGGGACATCGAGCATCTTCTTGAACTCTTTCATGATCAGGGTGCGATAGGCCGACCGGGCCTTTGAGACGACCGGTTTTCCGTTGGTTTGAGCCTTGCTTCTAAGCCCTTTTTGATTGAGGCGGTGCACAAACGGTGGCATCAAACGAATGAAAAGATAGAACGGGACAAAATTGAAACCCATCAGATAGATGAGCGGCAGGACCCGGGTTTCATGGATGGCCTCGCGGAACCACTGCATCGGAGGATAAACCCCCTCCATATGAAGG